>DATLLJ010000024.1:0-72872 GCA_035537875.1 Vicinamibacterales bacterium
CGCCACGTATATGGGCATGATGATCACCTTCACCTACACGGGCAAGATGACGGCTGCCGATACGATCGAGCTCACGCGCATCATCATGGACATTCCCGAGAAGGCGACGGCCACGCGCGCGAAGTGATTCATCCTGTCTTCGGGATGAACCCTCCCCGCACCTTCGCCGGAGTCTAGACCTCACGCAGGCCGCGCGATGTACCAGTGATTTCCCACCGGGTCCTCGACGAACCCGATTCGATCGCCGGTCGGCCGGTCGGCGGGCGCTGACAACGACTTCGCGCCGGCCGCGAGCGCCTGCTCGTAGACCGCATCCGGATCCGCGACATACAGGAAGTGAGCGCCGGGCCTCGGATCATCACCATCGAGTTGCCGATGCGCAGCTCGCGATGGACGCCTTGTCCGGGAATCTCGCCGACGCCTGTTTCGACGGCGTCGAACGTGCGGACAAGGAAGTCAGCGAGGCCGCGATCGGGTACCCAGATGTACGGCGTAACGGTTGTGAACCCTTCGCGAACCGCCGGTGTGAGCGTGGCAGTGGTCATCGTGGTCCTCCGTTCGAGGCGCGCCCGCAGGCGCGCAGTGAATTCGCGGCTCGGGTAGTGCCGCAGGTCGGCAGCCGTCCGGACCAGCGGCGCCAGCTCAGCATCGTGCAGTGCCCTGCTCGCGTCGCCGCAGCCGGTCGGCGGGCACTATTTTCACGTTCCGCTGGTGACCGCCGCGGCTCGGCTCAGGCGCCCACCGGCGTCGAATCGAGAATCCGGTGAAGGTCATCCTGAAGCCAGAAGACACTTGTGCGGAAGACTTACTCGACGCTGCGCGCCGCAGATGAACGTTCCATTGACAAGCCGCCGGCCGGACGATATACAGTCGGCTCGTGGATTCGTGATTGCCGCCAGCGTCGCTGAGCGATGGTGCGATCGACTTCCGCTGTAAAGGATAACGACGTCGCCTCGCCAACGGAAAGCCGCGCGTAGTCCTGTTGGGTTCACAGCTAACCCGAATCGCAGGTGCACGCCCTGCGCCCGCCGAAGATAGAACAGAGCGGTGACACGGTCACGAGCGATGGGCCATCAGAGACGACTCGGGACGCTTGCTCGTTACTGGCTCGCAGCGCACGTGGCGTTGTTGATGTGCGCATTGCCACTGTGGATACGGCTGTCCTCGTTGCCGGCGCTCCTCCGCAACATGGCGGCTTGTGCCAAACCGCGAGAGGACCGGAATACTCTGGAACTCGATGAGGCGGTGGCAATTGTCGCCCGCGTCTGTCAGTGGCGCGTGTTCCACTCCCGGCCGTTTCCGGGATCCTGCCTGCGTCAGTCGTTGGCCCTGTTTCGCGTGTTAGCCCAGATGGGCTATCCGGTGACGATCCATTTCGGCGTACGGACGAATGGTCCGGCTTTCCTCGGCCACAGCTGGGTCACCTTGAATGGCAGGGCTCTGGCGGAGCCGTGGTCTCCGAGGACCTATACCACCGTGTATTCGTACCCGCTCTCCCTGGGCCGAGGGTGAGCACCGAACGCGTTCGCACAGGAGGTTTTACGTGGAAGAGAAACCTGGAGAGAGAAGTCAGCAAAAGCGTCAGGCGGATGATGGCAGCGTCGCATCGACCAAAGAGCCCTGGGTGGCGCCCAAGCTCACGTTTGTCGAGCCCAGGCTGACGAAGCACGGCGACCTGACGAAGGTGACAGGTCAGTTTTTCGGCTCGTTCAGTCCCAGCAGCACCCCGGACTGACGGCGTGCATCGGGCGCTCGCATGCCTGTGTACACATTCCACGACTTGAGCCTGCACGTGGAGCCGGCGGAGCTGGAGACGAGGGCTGATCTGGCGCGGCTGTGGGCGCATCTCTCGTGGGATCTCGCGTCTGAGGCGATCCCGAAGCCCGTCGGTCGACTTCGTATTCGCCTGCACGAACAGGGCGGGAAGGTTCCATCCGCCGCGAGGCTCGTGTTGCGAACGGAGTCGTTCTGCGGCTTCGAGCAAGACGAGGATTTTTTCCTCAGCGACGGGGAATCGCTCTTTCACCTTGTTCTGTCTCGCGCGCAAGGCGATGCGTACCTCGCGCCGTCCTTCTTCAGCAAGCCAGCGGTGCTGCGGGACAACTTCTGGAGTTTCGGTCTCGTCAAGCTCCTGCGCCCGTTCGGACTCTACACGCTCCACGCCGCCGGGCTCATGACCCCGGACGGGGAAGGGCTGCTCGTCGTGGGCCCCTCAGACAGCGGCAAGACGACGTTGGCGCTCGGTCTGGTCCGCAACGGCTGGCACTTCCTGTCCGACGACGCGGTTCTGCTTTCCAGAGCGGGACAGCCGTCCACCGTTGACGAGCTTGGGAGGGAGTCGAAGGAGGTCGTTGCGCGAGCATTGCGGGCGCATTTCTACATCGACTCTGCTGCCGCATCAACTCATCGTGACGTTCAACTTGGGAGGGAAGTCGACGACGGAGTGGGAGGACGAAGACGCAGGGTGTTCATGACCAACGCCTATGCTCGACAAAAGATGTCTGCCTGCGTTCCCCGTATGCTGCTCTTCTCGAAGATCGTTCCGCAGGAGAGGAGTCAACTGATCCGTCTCAACGAGGTGACGGCCTTCACATCGCTGTTGGACGCCAGCGGCCGGCAAACGTTCGATCGCCGGACGATGGCGTCACAGCTTGACCTGTTGAAGCGTCTCGTGCGGCAGGCGGCATCGTACGAACTTCGAGCGGGCCGCGACATGCATGCCGACTCGTCCCGCTTGATTCCGCTGCTGAAGCAAGCCGACCGCAATGGAGGACCATGGCGCGCATCGTCATGGAGTTGACGAACCGGTGCAACTTACGTTGCCGCCATTGCTTCGACCAACGGCATGCGGGAAGTGGAGATCTGCCGCTCGGCCTCATCGAGAAGGTCCTGCGAGACGCACGGGCCTGTGGCGTGGATCACGTGAGCTTCAGCGGCGGCGAACCGACGCTTCACCGCCACTTTGCCGAGATACTCGAGCGGATCCGCGAGGCACGGTGCACGTTCGGTCTCGTGAGCAACGGCAGCACGTTCCGCCAGATCTATCCTCTGCTGCTCGCGTACCGCGAGTCCTTCGCAGGGGTGACATTCAGCCTCGACGGCGCGCGTCGGGAGACGCATGACCGTCTGCGTGGCGCCGGCTCCTTCCGGCAGGTGATGAGGGCCGCCAGCATCTGCCATGTCAAGGCGCTGCCGTTCACATTCAACATGGTCCTGACGCACGAGAACCACCATGAGATTGACGACCTGGTGGAACTGGCGAGTCGCCTGGGCAGCGACGGCGTGCGTTTTGGCCATCTGATGGCGGGGCCTGGCGTGGAGACCGGCGAACTCGACCTCTCCCCGAACGAACGCCGAGCGATCGAAGCCAGGATCTGGCGGTTGCAGAAGAATGCGCCGATTCCAGTCGGGATGGCCCCGGGGTACTACAGCGAATCCCCCTTCTTCCCCTGTGGCCCGCTGGTGATGGAGGAGTTCAACATCGACTACAAAGGCAATCTCACGCTCTGCTGTCACCTGTCGGGGCATTCGGCTGCGACGCCGTCCCCGGACCACATTGCGAACCTCGAAGACGTGAGCCTCGCAGAGGCATGTGCCCGGTTCGGCCGTCGGGTTGCCACCTACCTCGAGGACAAACGGGTTCGTGTGGCTCGAGGTGACTTCGGGGATCTGGATCATTTTCCATGCCGGTACTGCGCACAGTATCTCGACGCCGCCAGCGGCCCGATACGCCCCATACCGATGCAGTGGCTCCAGAATCATTGAAAGAACAGGTAGAGCCATGATGACGTTGACACATCGGCTGCAGCCACATCTTGATGTCGTGGACACGGAACTCGAGGGGGACGAGACCGTGCTTCTCCACCTTGAAAGCAAGCTGTACTACAGCCTGAATCGCACGGGCACCCGCATCTGGAACGGCATCAAGCAGCAACTGAGTCTCCAGACGATCAGCGATCACCTCCAGGAAGAGTTCGGGGTCGAGGCCGATCAGGCGGATGCCAGCGTGCTGGCGCTGGCGGACGATCTCTGGCGGCAACACCTGGTCGTTGCGGCCGACGGAGACACCGGGGTTGATGAAGCCGAGTGAGTCGGTGTTGACGTGAGTATCAGCCAATCCCTGTCTCCCGAGTGGCGGCTCCTCCTGCTTGCGTGTGTCGCACCGCAGCCGGCGAGTGCGGCAGGCCGACGTCTGGAGCAGCAGGCCGGAGACGGCGCGCTCGACTGGGACCGGGTCGTGGATTGTGCAGGCGAGCACGACATCGGGCCGCTGGCCTATCACGGACTGCAGCCATTTGCCATCAGCGGCGACCGCGCACAAGCGGTGTTGGCGAAGCTGAAAGCACAGTATTTCGCCAGCGCGATGCGGAATGCGCTTCTCTACCGGGAGTTGAAGGATCTGCTGCGGGCGCTCGGCAGGCGCAACAGGCCCGTCATTCTGCTCAAGGGGGCCGCCCTCGCGGCAACCGTGTACCGGAACGCTGCCCTCAGGCCAATGGGCGACGTCGACCTGCTGATCCGGAGGGACGACCTCTCAGAGGTCGAGAAGCTCTTCGAAGACTTCGGGTACATCTTGGACGATGGACACCGTCTTCGGAACGAGTGGTATCGCGCTCACCACTACCATCTGACCTTTCAGAAGAGGCTTGGCAACCCGTTCACGATGTGTTGCGAGATTCATTGGCGCATCGACCGTCCAGGCAGCCGATTTGCGATCGACATCAACGGCGTGTGGGCGCGGGCGACGGCCGCCTCTGTCGACGACGTCGACCTGCGCGTGTTGTCGCCTGAAGATCTCCTGCTTCACCTCTGCCTGCACACCTGCAAGCATCATCTGGTCGGGGGGTTCCGCGCGTTCTGCGACATCGCCGCAGTCGTCCAACGCCATGGTCGGAGCCTCGATTGGGAACAGGTTCGAACGCGGGCTCTGGAATGGCGGATCGGCCCGTTCGTGTACGTGCCTCTTCGCGTTGCGCAGGAGCTCCTGGGTGTTGACGTGCCGGCATCGGTCCTGAGCGGCCTTGTCGCCGAGGATTTCGACGATCGACTGGTGAACGCCGCCATTGCCGAGGCGCTGGAAAAGAGGCTCAGCGCGAATCTCTTCGAGCCTTTCATGCATCTCCGTTACGGACGCTCTCTCGCAGAGCGGGGCCTGGTGCTGAGGAGCGTCTTCTCACGTGCGGCGATTGCGGAACGCTACGGGCTGCCACCAGCGTCGAGGAAGATCTACTGGTACTATCCACGGCGCCTCAAGGACGTGACCACCGACTATGGGCCCGAACTGTGGCGGTTCGTGCGCCGCGGCCGGCAGACGATTGCACAAGCGGAAGGCCGTTCGCAGCTCGCGGAATGGCTGGCGCCGCTGCAGGAAGACGCGAGCCCCGTGTGATAGAGGCAGCAACATGGCCATGCGACGCGACGCCTTTCGATCGTTCAGGTCCAGTATCTGTCCGTCATTGTTCACGCTGAGCCTGCTGCTCGTCTCGACGGCATCACGCTGAGCCCCGACGAGAAGATCTTAGACGTGAACGATTCCCGAGGCGAATACCTCCTGGCCTATGACGCGCAAGCGGACGGGTTGGTCACGAACCGCCGGAACTTCGCCAAGTACGATCAGAGCAATACGTCGGCCGCAGGGGGGATGTTGGGCCCGGCCTGCGCTACCAGGGGCGGGCGAAATAGTCAGCTCTGATTGTGCCCTTCTTTAATCCCCGGCCTCACTTGGCTCCGCTGTTCCGAATCTCCACGAGCGCGACGCGATTGAGGCCGCTTTCGGCCATGACGATCCCGCTTCCGTCCTTCGTGGGCATCATGTTCCGCACGACGCCGCCTCCGGCGGGGATGATCCACGTCTGGAACTTCTCGGTCTTCGGATCGAAGCGCACGAGCGTGTTCGGCCTGACGGACGACTCGCTGTACCAGATGGCTCCCGCGACCGCGGTGATCCCGTACGGCTCCGATTCGCGGCCGCCAGGCGACAGCCATTCCTTGACCGCTCCGGTCGCCGGGTCGAAACGTCCGAGATAGCCCCGAGCGAAGTCCGTATACCACAACACGTCGTCGGGCGTAATGGCGACGCGTCGCGGACGCGCGTCCGGGTTCGGCAAGGTGTATTCCTTGATCTGCATCGTCACCGGATCGACGCTGCCGACTCGATTGCCGCGGAAATCGACGTACCACGGCACCCCTTTCGAGCTGATGACGATGCCGTAGGGATAGGTGTTCGCGCTGGGCGTCGAGGCGACCTTCAATTCACCCGTTGCGGGAATGATCCGGCCCACCATGCCCGACTGCATCGTGAACCACAGAGTTCCCTTCTGATCGAAGATCGGCGTGTGCGGGCCACGCGCCCCCTCGGGGAGCGCGTACTCCGTCACCTCACCCGTCTTTGGATCGAGCTTGCCGACGTACGTGCTCTGGTTCGCGGTGAACCAGATGTTCCCCGCCTTGTCCTCGGCCAGGCCGTGGGGGCCGGAACCGGCTCGCTTGACCGGAAATTCCTTCATCTGGCCGGTCTTGGGATCGAGCCGTCCGAGCCGGTTGGCGAACATACCGGTCCACCAGATCGCCCCGTCCGCAGTCGCGAGCGGATCGTGGGGGCGCGATCCGAGCGTCGGCAGCGGCCATTCCTTGATCGAGACGTTTGCCGGCCCCGCAATCAGGACCGCTTCGGGCGCCGGCTTCACCGGGAAGTGCATCGCGAGATAGGCGGAGATCGTGTCGGCCTGGTCCTTGGGCAGCGCGACCATCGAGCCAAAGAGCGTCTGCCACCCTTCTTTCGTATTGCCCCAGGACCCGGGAATCATGTTGAGTCCGTGGCACGCCGCGCACGTCTTCTCGACGAGCTCCTTGCCATTGCCGGCGGGCAGCTGGACGGCCTGGCCGCGCCCCTGCGCTTCGACCACGGGCGCCGCGCCCACGAAAGCCGCCGCCACGAAGAACAGCGCCACTCTGCGCATGGCTCCTCCTGAATGAAATTGACGCCTTATTTCTGCGCGTGCTGCGCCACGTCGTTCCTGATGACCCTGCCGCCTTTCATCACGAACCTGACGCGTTGAAGCTCGCTGATATCCGTCAGCGGGTTTCCCGCGACGGCGATGAGATCCGCAAACTTCCCCTTGTCGATCGACCCGACCCGGTCCGTCCACCCTATCGCTTCGGCGTTGATCTTCGTTCCGGATTGGATGGCGGCGGCGGGACTCATGTGCGCCCGCTTGACCAGCGACTCGAATTCGAGCGCCTGCGTGCCGTGCGGGAACGTGGAGCCGTCGACGCCGCTCCCGACCATGAGCTTGACACCTCTCGTGGCCGCCGCCATCGTCACCGCTTTCTCGAAGATCGGGATCATGCGAAAGCGCCCGCCGGTGTTCCTGCCGTCATTGTCGTCCATGTACGGCTCGATATAGCGCACGAACGTCGGGTCGTAATACAGCTTACGTTGAATCATCGTGTTGACCTGTTCCTGCTTCAACCCGAACGCGTGCTCGATCGTGTCGCAGCCGGCGGTGATCGCGTTGGTCAACCCTTCGCCGCCGAGCACATGACAGCCGGCTTTGTGTCCCAGCCGATGGGTCTCGTCGACGAGCGCCTGCAGCACCGGCATCGGGTATCAGCTGGTACTGATCCTCGCCCGTCGGCGTGAACGAGTACCCGCCCGACGGAAACAGCTTGATCCAGTCGGCTCCTCGCTCGATGTGTTCGCGGACTGCGGCTTTCGCTTCGTCGACCGAGCGCACCACGGTGCTCGCCAGCGGGTTCTCGGGCGCTTTCGGGGGGGGCCGCTCCCCACGCGATGCCGCGGCCCGACACCTGAAACCGCGGACCGTCGAGGCGGCCTTCGTTGATGGCGTTGCGGATCTCGACGTCCGCGTACCCGTTGCCATGGGAGTTCATGTCTCGCGCCGAGGTGAAACCGGCCCTCAGATCGGCCTGGAGATTGTGGATGGCGATGAGCGTCGAGGTCTCCCGGGACATTCCCGGCCGCGGCGTGTTGAACATGTGCGTATGCGCATCGATCAGGCCAGGCAGGACCGTCGCCTGCGAAAGGTCGATCACTTCCGCGTCAGCAGGAATCGTGATCCGGCCTTCCGGCCCGACGTCGGCGATGCGCTCTCCGCGCAGCAGCACCACCTGTTTCGTCAGCAGCTGACCTGTGTTGCTGTCGAACAGCCGGCCTGCCCGCACGGCGATCACCCGATCCGCCGGCGGGCACTGAAAGACGCCTCCGTCCGATCCGACGCAGGGCGTCGCGCCGGCGCCGCGCCACGGTGCGGGCGGCGGCTGCACCTGTGCGGAGAGGGCTGTCGCGGTCACGAGGACCCCGACCGCTGCAACCGGGACGGATAGGACTCTCATCGACGCACCTCCCGCCATTTCGTCGATTCGCTCACGCTAATCCAGCGGGATCGTCACCACCACGCGATCCTCCGGGCCGAGGTTTCTCGTGATATGGCCTTTTCCCGTCGTGTCTTCGATGAGATTGATATGACCCGGTCCGACCACCACCTTCTTGCCGCCAGCCACTTCCAGCTCCGCACGGCCGCTCAGGGTGATCACGAATTGGCGTCTCGGCCCGGTGTGCCAGTCGTTGGTCGTGGCGGGCGCCCGACGGCTGAACTGCACGCCTGTCGCTTTCATCATGTCGGTCACACCGCCCGTCGCCTTCAACTCGACCTCTTCCGCGTGGCTCAGACCATCGGGACCGGTGTAGATCCGCGTGATCGTAATGGGCTTGAGCGTCTGGGCCACGATGACGTCTTGAGCAGTTCGAGCCTTCCACGTCAGCGCAAACAAGCCGACCAGAACGATTGCCGTCAGCCGCCTGCCGATCGCTCTCATGGTGTCCTCCTGGTGTCCACGCCCGATTCCACACGAGCGTCGCGCCACCGGCTGGCGACTGCCACTCCGCACGGCCCCGCAGCCACACGCCGGTCTTGCTGAAGATGTTTCCGCTGGTGTGCAGCACGACGACGGGCAGAATCGAATCGGTGAGGTAGCTGACGGGTCCGCAGATGGCTGCCGCGGAGACGTAATACGGCAGCAGCACCAGCGTGGGGTCGAGATGCGCGACCGCGAACATCACGCCGGTCACGAGAATAGCGACCACCCCGCCCACTCTGTCGCTCAGCAGCGACCACGCCGACACGAAGGAGTGTCTGCATCAAGGCTGTGCCGCCAGAGCGGGTTTACCGACCATCCCTCATCAGACGGTGCCTCTTGCCCTCTCGGACGGCGCGGACGAGCCGCGTCGCCGGACCGGATCATGCCAGATCGACGCGCGCCAAGCCAGACCGGATTGCCTCGACGAGGCGATCGCTGATCCGGCAACGGGGCTCCTGTTCAGAAAGCCGATTTCGGACACCCGATCTGAGCCGAGGCCCAGATCCGCATTTTGCCGGGGGGTACGGTGCACAGGAACCTGGTGCTCGCCGCGACCATCGCGACGGTGTCGACAAGGAAATATTCGGGCCTTTCGGAGTCAACGGAAACGCCCGTTCTCAGTCCCTGCTCAGCCCTTCCCCCTTCGACAGTGAGCACCGTCTCCTTCTTCAGATCATCCCACTGTGACGTGAACGGTGACACAAGCCTGTCGCCTGTTTCGTGCGACGTCGGTTCCTTGGCGGTCCTACTGCTTCAGCCGCCTCGCCCAGTTGAGAATAACCGTCATCGACAACGGAGCCTGTTCGGTATCCATGAGGTGCATGAGGAAACGGCCATCAACAGAGACGTCGTAATCTCCGCCGATCTGAAAGGCGGGTAACGAAAACAGAGGAACAGGGATAGCCACCTGCAGGCCGGCACCAGCAGATTTCACGGAGACCGACATCAGAGTGGAAGTCGGCGTGACGTAGAACAGTTCCGTCCCGTTTGCCCCCCAGCGTGGCAGGATTCCGCCTTTCGTCGAGACCTGCTGTTTGACGCCAGGCGCGGGAAACGACTGGATGTACACGTCTCCTTGTGTTCCCGATTCGTTCGATTGATAGGCGATCCACCGGCCGTCTGGGGAGAATCTCGCGTGACTCTCGACAAACGCCGTGTCGGTGACCCGGAGCGGTTCCGCGTTCCCGGGCACGGACAGCGGCAGCGCCCACACGTCATTGCGTAACGTGTAGGCAAGATACCGTCCGTCACGCGACCAGTCTGTCGGAATCTTCCCCGCGTCAGTCTTCAAGAGCGCCTTATCCTGGCCGACAACGCCTACCGCGCGCTCGTAGAGGTTCGCCCCGTTCGGGTTGGAGACAGCCACGTTGCCCACCCCATCGCGACTCGAGGCGAACCCGATGCGTCCGTCCGGGGACCATACCGGTGCGAAATCGGCCCCCACCGAGGATGTGAACCGGCTGGTTGTGCCCTTCTCCACGTCCAAAAGGAAGACGTCCTGGTCCAGCCCTTCACCACGAGCGAACGCGACCTGCTTTCCATCCGGCGAGAGTCTCACCGTCCCATCGTAGTCGCCCATCGGAGCAACGGCTGTGCCCTCCTTTCCGGTGCGATCGAACCACGCCAGCCTCGAATCCCGCCGAAGCGCCGCGTTCAGGTACGCAAGGGTGCCGTTCATCGAAACGGAAAACGGTGTCCGCGGTCCTACGTACACCCGTTCCGCGACTGGAGACGCATCCGCAAAGATGTCCAGGCGCGCGAGATCAAACGGCTGGGCCATCAGCGTGCCATCGCGAAGAAACAGAAGGTGGCCCGTTGGCGAGTATCTCGCTCCGGCGTGGATGCCTGGCAACAGCCGCCGCTCCTTCGAGTCGAGGCTCCCGACAAAGAGGTCCCAGTCCGCCGGCTCTCTGCCATGACGAGCCAGGTAGAGAAAGTGCCGACCATCGGGAAGGAATTCCGGATAGTCGTGCGTTGTTTCATTCGCACCCAGTTCGGTTGCTGGCGTGGGCTGGCCGCCTGCCGCGGAGACCCGGAGTAGCGCCGTACCTTGCCCCCCGATGAGGATCACATTCTCTGAGCTCCAGGACACGTCACGGCCGGGTTCACTGCAAATGACCGACGGTGGCCCACCCGTGACCGCCACTTTCTTGAGCTTCCCGTCGGCGAAGAACGCGATATATCGACTGTCCGCCGACCAGACGGGACGCCCGGCCTCGGTCACGTCCGTCCCGGGCAGCGGTTGCGCAACAGCGGAATCAAGCGCGCGCACCCAGATTGATCGTTTGCCTCCGGAGTTCGCCGTGAATGTGACCCACCTGCCGTCAGGGGAAAGCGGGTGCCCGACGTCGATGTCCGCCCCCCGCCACCCCGTCACGTCGAAGCTCACGATGCGTGTCTCCTGAGCAGGCGTTCGCATGATCCGGATCGCAAGGCCGATCGCCACCAGCAGCGAGAGGAGCGCCACGAACGGCCAGCGGTATGTGGGGCCTCCTGAGACCGCAGGCGTGTTCAGGTGAGCCCTGGACCCGGACCGGCTGGACGCTTCCTCGATCTCAATCCGCGCCGCGCCGATGTTCGGCAAGCGTCGGCGCACATCTTTCCGCAGGCAGCGCTCGAGGAGTGTGCGAATCGGGTCCGGCGTGTCGAAGGGAAGCGCACCCCAGACGGGCTCGTCTTTCAAGATCGCGGCGATCGTGTCGCTCACGTCCTCACCGTCGAAGGGACGCCGGCCTGTGAGCATTTCGTAGAGCACACACCCGAACGCCCAGACATCCGACCGTCTGTCCGCCAGGCGCCCCTTGGCCTGCTCCGGGCTCATATACGCCGCGGTCCCGAGAAGCATCCCCGCCTGCGTCATCGCCGGCGTCGTGATGGTCGGCGACATCGAGTGCCCCGCCGACATCGCCGCTGTCGGGTCCATCGCTTTGGCGAGGCCAAAGTCGAGCACCTTCACTGTGCCGTCGCTCCGTACCTTGATGTTCGCGGGCTTCAGATCGCGATGAACGATCCCCTGCTCGTGCGCGGCTTCGAGCGCTTCGGCGATGTGTTTCGCGATGGGGAGCGCCTCGTCCATCGGGATCGCGCCGCGGGCGATGCGCTGCGACAGATCGTCGCCCTCGACGAGCTCCATCACCAGGGCGTGAACGTCACCCGCCTGTTCGAGTCCGTGAATGATGGCGATGTTGGGATGGTTCAGTGAGGCCAGGGTCCTGGCTTCACGCTGAAAGCGAGCGAGGCGGTCGGCGTCGTGCGTGACCCCCGCGGGTAGAACCTTGATCGCGACGTCGCGGTCCAGCTTCGTATCGCGTGCGCGATAGACCTGTCCCATGCCCCCTTCGCCGATCTGCGCGGTGACTTGGTAGACGCCGAGACGCGTGCCTGGAGAGAGCGCCAAACGCCTGAATTATAGGGGCGGGGCGGCGGCCCGTGGTGCAACATTAGCGGGTGTCCGGGTTAACGGAATGGGCCTTATCAGCCGCTGGCCCTTCGCCCCCCTCTGACAGCGCGTTCGCGGCACGCGCACCGCCAGCCGGCCCAGGAACTTGACGGAGTCGAACACCAGGCGCGTCGTCCCATCGGCCGACCTTACATGAAAACGGCAGGAGCTGGTCGAGGCCGCAGGCGCCGCACCGGAACCGCGCGAACCCGCCGGCCAGCCACCCGCACCTCAGAAAGTCCCGGAACTCCTGTTCGACAACGGGCGGTCTGCAAGTTCACATAACCCCCGTTCTCGGTCGCTGCTCAGCTCTTCCCCCTTCGACAGCATGGCCGCGAACTTCCCGCGAGCCGAAAAGTTACTCCCCATCAGGCAGTTGCCTTCCGAGCTCGCGAAATCCACGACCCCAACGCCCAAGCGGAAGTTGGATCAGCGATGGGCTGGCGCGCTGAAGCGATACCGCGATCAGTAGACTTCGTTGCAGTTGCAACGGAAAGCGCTTGAGTGGCGCGGTGACTGAGAGTGTATCTCGTCGATACGAACATCCGGCTCGAACGTCTGCTTGATCAGGACCGCTCGGAAGAGGTTGGAGATTTCCTCCAGCGCGTTTCAAACGATCGACTCTTTCTCACCGACTTCACGCTGCACTCCATCGGGATCATTCTGCTGAAACTCGGCGAAGCTCAGACGTTCTTCCGTTTCGGGCAGAAGCCACGGCCCTTGCACGAACTGGTTGCACCGTGTTCAGGTCGATTCGGGCGCTGGCGACATCAGCGGCCATTTGTTCGGCGTGAATGCTCGAACCACCCGGCCGACGCTCCGTGCAACTGTCGTTGCCGTTCTCGCTCGGGGGACCGTCGCGCGAGCAGCCTGAGCGTCCGTTGTCATCAACCGCAAGAGGGGTCACAGACCCGCGCTTCGACAACAATGCGCGCGCTGTGCCACCTGCTATGATTGCGCGCCGAGTGACTCATCCATCTATTCAGATCATTCCGTTGGCGGGGTTGCCGGAAATCGCTCCAGGCGACGATCTCTCACGGCTCATTGCGGAGGCCGTGAAGAAGCAGGACCTGCGCGTCGCCGAGGGAGATCTTTTCGTCGTCGCGCAGAAGATTGTGTCCAAGGCGGAAGGCAGGATCATCCGCCTCGATTCCATCCAACCCTCGAAGCGCGCCGAGCAATGGGCGGCCGAATATCAGAAAGACGCCCGCGTGATCGAGCTTGTGCTGAGCGAAGCCAGCCGCATCGTGCGTATGGAGCGAGGTGTGATTGTCGCCGAGACGCAGCACGGTTTCGTGTGCGCCAACGCCG
The DNA here is from genome assembly GCA_035537875.1 of Vicinamibacterales bacterium. Taxonomy (GTDB): domain Bacteria; phylum Acidobacteriota; class Vicinamibacteria; order Vicinamibacterales; family CAVVIG01; genus DATLLJ01. The sequence goes on from DATLLJ010000024.1 coordinate 13,631, forward strand.
GCGTGGACGTCTCCAACGCACCTGAGGGAACGGCGATCCTGCTCCCGGACGATGCCGATCGCTCCGCTCGCGCGCTGCAAACACGACTCGAGGAGAATTTCGGCGTCCACGTCGCCGTCATCATCTCCGACTCCTTTGGGCGTCCCTGGCGGGAAGGGCTTGTCAACGTCGCGCTGGGTGTGGCAGGAATCGCGCCTCTGGTGGATTATCGCGGCAAGCGCGACGCCAGCGGCAAAACGCTGCAGGCAACGGTGATTGCCCGGGCCGACGAGCTGGCCGCCGCCGCCGAACTCGTGATGGGCAAGATCGACGGCGTGCCGGTCGCGATCGTTCGAGGCGTCGCCTCAAGAGAAGAATCCGGAAGCGGACGGGACTTGATTCGGCCCGCTGCGACAGATATTTTCCGCTGACTCTTTGACTATTACGATTTTCAATTTGAATCGAGTGTGACCGAGGCATGAGGGCGGTGGTCGTACCGGCCGGCGGCGGCCGTGTCACGCACCGGGAAGTTGGCCTCCGCTCATACCCTGTCGCGCTCGCGACGACTAGGCCTTGGGACATCTTCGCAAACTCGAGCGGTGACGGCCAAGTCAACCTGCCGGCTTCGAGATAGCTCGATGAGGTTCTCGACAACCGACCGCTTCTCCTGGTCTTTCCAGTACTCGAGCAACAGGTTTGCATCGAGAGTGATTTGAGGACCAGCCATTTGTCTCGCAGTGTACCCACGCAGCCCAACGCGCGAAATGAGCCGCGCTTCGCGGCGACATGATCGCGCGGACCGGAAGAAGTGTCGGCCCCATTTCGATGTTGGGCGGCCAAGTGGCTTAAGTCGCCAGAATGAACAACATGTGAGGGGCGACCTTTGAAGTCACAAAAGATCGATGCGGTACACCGGATAACGCTCCGCGATTAATTGGAATTCGGATAACGGTGCGCCGACGGCAACTGGGAAGTGGTGACGGCCACTCGTGGCCACATGCACGTACTCCCTAAGGATGGGGGCCCGCTCGCCTGTCGGCACAGCCACGAGGTGGACAGCGCGCTGACCTCCCTGACGGATCACAGCCTCGCCCTGCGCAGCCTCGACGTTCCTCACCCACTCAGACTCCGGGCCGAGCATCGATACAAGGTAACGCTTGCCTTCAACGGTGGCTACCACCACGGGAGTCGAACGTCGCTGGCCCGACGCGCGACCGCGGACTTCCAGGACGGCCATCTCCTTCGACGCCAGCCCAAGGCTGGTCCACCATTTCGCAAACCGGTTGACCCAGCGACCGATGCGCGTCGGCCGCCAGTCTCGGTAGAACAGCCGCAAGAGTGGGCTGCGTTCCGCGGGATCAGCAAGCGTCGAGTTCTTCAGGGTTCGTTCTCTTTCTGTCTGTTCCGGTCCGCCCAACGGCCGCCAATGAGCCGCGCGCCGCGGCGACATGATCACGCAAGACAGTGGGCGCGTCGGCTCCATTGCATGTTAGCCATCCGTCAGGTTCTGCGAATCCGCATCATCTGATTGCCACCACGCTGGAATTCATGCGGAACGTCTTCCATCGACACGTTGAACCCCTGCTCGCGACATTCTGCAGCCATTGGCGCCACGAGTGACGATGGCGTAGCGCCCAGTGCCAAGAGCGGAAAGATGCGCACTTCAGCGGCCGTCCGGCACTTCTCTCGAATCGCAGAGCGATGGAACGCCTCGCCCAATTGCGTGGTGTACGAGAAGAGAAAATGCGAGCAGAGAGCTAGGTCAAAGGACAAATCCACGAATGGAAGGCTCGGCAGCTCAGCATCGATGTACCGACCTTCGGCTTTTCCTCCTGGGTAGTCGTCAAGGAACTCGCTCATCGCGGCCATGCGCATCCGGCCGAGTTCGTCGACCGATCGGATGATCGTCCATACGAATTCGTCTGCGTTCCGGCGCGTCTGGTCCAGAATCTCGTCGTACGTCGAAGCAATCCGAGCTCGGAGTTGATCGACATCGTAGCGGTAAATCGGATCACACGAAACCACGGTCGCACCACGGCGGGTCGCCTCGCAATTGAAACTCGCCGGACCATCGCCACAGCCGATAATTCTCAGACCAAGTTCGTCCACACGCAACGCGAACATTCGTTGGTATTCATCGAATGAACGACCCCACGGCACGACTTGATCTAGCGTAAACATCGATTTGTGATTCGGAATGGCTAACGCCATGCGACTGAGCCGCGGCGCTTCACGATCGCATTCAGCGCCGCCGAAAACCACCGTCGTTAGCCCGGCGATGCCCCCTGCGTGTTCATGTAGACCGCGTAAAGCGACTGCCCCGCCGTCATGAACAACCGGTTCCGTTTCGGCCCCCCGAACGCGACGTTCGCGCAGACCTCCGGAAGGCGGATGCGCCCCAGCAGCCTGCCGTCGGCCGACCAGACGGTGACGCCGCTGTACCCGACGTTGTTGCCGGCGTTGCTGCTGCACCACACATTGCCATACACGTCGGTGCGAACGCCGTCGGGGCCGCATCTGATCCCGTCGATCATGAAATCGGAAAACAGCCGGAGGTTCGCCGGCTTGTTCTCCGCGACGTCGGCGACCACCACGCCGCCGCGCGCGACGACGTACAGCTTGCTGTGGTCGGGTGAGAATGCGAGGCCGTTCCCATTGCCGCCGAGATCCTTCTGGCTGATGACGAGATCGACACGGCCGCTCGGATCGACGCGGTAGACATTCGAATCGAGCTCGCGCTTGATCACCCCCGCGCCGGCGGGCTGCCCCGCCTTCGCGTTCAGCAACCCCTGTGGATTGCTCGGCCCTCCCGGCGCGTCGACCATCCCTTCGTACAGCGACCCGCCGAACGGCGGATCGGTAAACCACACGCTGCCGTCGGGATGGGGCACCACATCGTTCGGCGAGTTCAGCCGTTTGCCGTCGTACGCATCGGCGACAACGGTGATCGATCCATCGTGCTCGTAGCGGACGACGCGGCGCGCCGCGTGCTCGCACGAGAGCTGACGGCCCTGATGATCGAACGCGTTGCCGTTGCTGTTGTTCGATGGAGACCGGAACACGGTGACGCGTCCGTCGTCCTCCAGATAACGCATCTGACGGTTGTTGGGGATATCGCTCCAGACCAGGTAGCGCCCCTGGCTCGACCACGCCGGCCCCTCGCACCAGAGCCCGCCGGTCCACAGCCGCTGAATCGGCGTGTTGCCGACGCGCAACGAGTTGAACGCCGGATCGAGCGTCAGGATATCGGGGTCCGGATAGGTGACGGGCGTCGCGCCGGGCGTGAAGTCTCGAGGCGGACTGGAAATCACCGTGGGCGGGCTCGTCCTTGCCGGAGCTGGAGGAGCGCCTTGCTGGGCGCCGGCGCGGGCCGTGGCGAACAATAGAACGCCGGCGGCTCCACCCATTTTCGTCAGTGCGTCGCGACGTGAGATCTCGTTTTTCATCACAAACCTCCGGGTCGCATCCGAGGGAATCGCGAGCCGTGCGGACGGTGCGGGATCCGGTCGACCGCGGCTCCCAAATCATAGAAGAATCTCCGAGGGGAGCCGTGTGAAAACCTCGTGGACATCAGGCGGTGAGGACGGACGTCCGCCACCATCGACACAGGTTGCCGACCGTTTCAGCACCTGTTACTATCGCGGCTCGAGACCGGTATCAGTGGGGAGGAACGCGATGAGAAGCGCTGTGATCGGCGTGTTCGGTACGGGCGTCGCCCTGCTCCTCGCGGTCGCACCCCTGTCGGCGCACCATTCGCCCGCCGCAAAATTCGACCCGGCGAAGCCCGTGAAGTTGAGCGGCGTCGTCACAAAGGTCGAATGGCTGAATCCTCACGTTCACGTCTTCATCGATGTGCCCAACACGAACCCCCGCGAAAACTGGGCGATCGAGCTTGAAAGCACCGTCGACCTCCGGCGAAACGGCTGGAGTCGAGACACGGTCAAGGCCGGCGACGCCCTGACCGTGGAAGGAATGGCCGCCCGGGATGGCAGCACCACGGCTTGGGGCAACTCCGTTGTCGTCGCCGGGACGGGCAAACGGGTTTTCACGGTCACGCCGGCGGAGCCGCCCCGTGCCGAGGCTGGGCCAACTCCGCGTTGGCCCGACGGGAAGCCACGACTGGGTCCGCCGCCGGGGCAGGTCATGGGATATTGGGCCTTCCCGAGCGCGACGACGCTCATCGAGCAGGGCGCCAACGTGCAGGCCGATCAGTACGGCCTCCTGCGCAACCTCGCGGACATCGACAAAGTCGCGCCGTTTCAGCGCTGGGCCAGAGACCTGTACGAGCTACGGCAGCGAAACTTCCTCAAAGACGACCCGATGTTCGTCTTCTGCAAGGCGCAGTCTGGCCCGCGGCGTTTTCAGCTTCCGTACGGAGTGCAGTTTCTCGAGGAGCGGGAGCACGGTCGAATCCGGGTCATGTTTGGCGCCGGTAATCAGAACTGGTATTTCATCTACACCGACGGGCGTCCTCTCTCGGCCCTCCCCAAGGAAAACGCCGACAATCCCCTGTACTGGGGCCGAGCGATGGGCAAATGGGACGGGGACACCTTCGTCGTTGATTCGACTGGTTTCAACGACTCTTTCTGGTTCTCAAACGGCGGCCTGCCCCACACGCAGCAGCTCCACCTGATTGAGCGTTTTTCCCGGCCGGACTTGAATACGCTCCGGTATGACGTCACGATCGACGATCCGGGCGCGTACACACGGACCTGGTCCAGCGGCTGGACACTAAAATGGGTCGCAAACGAAGAGCTTCCGCTATACTATTGCCAGGATAATAGGCCGTAGCCGCTTCAACAGGAGGACTGGTGATGAGATCGCGACTTTTGTTCCTGGGTTTCGGTCTGCTCGTGGCGGCGGCGCCCGTTGTGGCGCACCATTCATTTGCGGCCGAGTTCGACGCCAACCAGCCGGTCACCATCAAGGGAAAAGTGACCAGGGTCGCCTGGACCAATCCACACGTCTGGATCTACCTGAACGTGCAGGACGAGTCAGGCAAGCTGACCAACTGGGGTTTTGAGATGGGTGCCCCCCACCTCGTCCAGAACCGGGGATGGACCCGCACGACGGTGAAGATCGGCGACGAGCTCGTGGTCGTCGGGTCTCGCGCGAGGGATGGCAGCAACCGCATGAACGCGCGAAACGTGACGCTGGCGGCGACCGGGAAGACTCTGGGCGCCGGCTCCAGCGAAACCACCACTCCCTGAAGAGTCCGGGACTCCAAAGGAGGTTAGCGATGCGGACGCGTCGTCTTCTCGCCGCATTCACCGCCACGTGTGTGCTCGTCCTCTTGCCTGTCCTGAGCCCGCTGTCGGCTCAGGGCGGTCGCAAGCCGGCCGCACCGTCGCGGCCTGCTCCCCGAACAGCGGACGGCAAGATCAACTTCGGATCGCCTCCGGGCGAAAAAGGCACCTGGGCCGGAGTTGACAACCGCATGCTGATGCCTGAGAAACCGGAGGAGGTCGGCCTGCGCGACGCCAACACGAGTCTCACTCCAGAGCCCGGGGCGTTCCCCAAACCCAAGTTCAGCGAGGTTCCCTTCCAGCCCTGGGCACGAGGGTTGTACCTCTTCCGGACGAAGAATGAGTTCGAGCCCTATACGAGGTGCAAACCGGCGGGCGGATCGCGGATGGTTGCCACCGCGTACGGGACCGACTTCATCTACGTTCCCGAACAGCAACGCATCTACATCACGCAGACCGGTGGACCTCATTCTTTCCGGCCCATTTTCCTGGACGGCCGCCCTCATCCCACGGATCCGGATCCCAGCTACTACGGGCACTCCGTCGGCCACTGGGAGGGAGATACGCTGGTCATCGACACGGTCGGATTCAACGAGAGATCGTGGATAGACCATCGGGGTCTGCCGACCACTGAACAGCTTCACCTGACCGAGCGCATCACGCGCCCGGACTTCAACACGCTGCGCTACGAGATGACCATCGATGATCCGGGCGCCTATACGAAGCCGTTTACGACCGGGATGTTCTTCAGGTGGTCGGCTGGCGCCGAGCAATTCGAGTTCCTCTGCCAGGACGGGAATCTCGCGCCGATTCTGATGATTGGCGCGGAGAACAAGAAGCTGGAGCGCACAAGCCGCGTCGCTCCGTAGCGAGCGGAGGTCAGATGCGCGTGAAGAGTTTCTGGTTCTCTTGTGTTTTCGCCTGCCTGACGCTGATCGCGGCGGCCCAGGAGGGTTACCCGCTCATCGGTACGTGGTCGGGTGAATGGTCGCCGTCCCCGAAAGTCCGGGACCAGGTACTGGTCATCATGGACTATACGAGCACGACTCTCAGCGGGGTCATCAATCCGGGAGAGCCCGACGAAGCGCCGATCCGCGTCGGGACATTGGATTCGAGAAACTGGACCGTTCACCTCGAGGCAGAATACAAGGACCAGAAAGGCACCCCCGTCAAGATCGTCATCGACGGGAAGCTGGAAGACATCGGTTCCCACAACCGGACAATCACGGGCACGTGGACCCGCGGCAGCGACAAGGGCCAGTTCAAGCTCACCAGGGAATAACGTCGAGTTGAAACTTGCGTTACGTCCGCCTTCAGGCGGACGTAACGGCGCGTCCTCTTCAACCCGCCGATCGCGTGATCGTTGTTGCTTCCCCCGCTGGTTCTTCCCTCCAACACCATCCCGTACGATACCAATGCGACCCATACGGCTGCACCGATCAGGACCACGCGATCGGCGGGCATCGAGTTTTTGGCATCAATGTACCGGGCGAACGTCCGGCGCGAATCTCACCGCAACCCACTCCCCATCGAGCGCCGACGCCAGTCCTGCGGCGACGGCCAACGACGCCAACCACAACGCAATCCACTTTGTCATGATGGCCTCCGGCAGCTTCAGCGGCTTGGTTCGCTTCTCTTAGACGTTTGATGCATCTGGGCGGTTGGATCGGCCCGCGTCAGCCTGGCCGCGTCTTATGGAGTGAGTGTCGGCCGCTCCACACGGATTCGCGACGCAGGAACGTCAGCCCGACGCCTACTGTCTCAACGCGAAGCTGAAGAGCGCGTTCCCAGCCGCCACCGCGACGTACTGACGCCCGCCGACGGAGTAGCTCATCGGCCCTGACACCACGCGGCCGCCGAGGGCCGCTTTCCACAACAGCGCGCCGGTTCTGGCATCCAGCGCGTAGAAGTACCCTTCCCGCCCTCCGCTGAAGAGCACATTCGACGCCGTGGTGAGGACGCCGGCATCGGTGAAGTCGGTCATCTTGAATTCCCACTTCAACTCGCCCGTCCGCGCATCCAGGGCGCGAACGGCGCCGTAGCCTTCGTCCTCTTTCGCGAAGTTGAGCAGTTGACCCGCCCTGACACCGGGCACCGTCGTCCGCGGTGCCCCGCCGCCGTACACGCGTCCTTCGACGTACTCGGCATCCTGCTTGACGTACTGCGAGGTGTAGTTCACCCAGGACGGAATGTAGAAGAAGCCCGTCTCCGGACTGAACGATGGCGAATACCAGTTCGTTCCGCCTTGATTTCCGGGCGTGATGACAGTGCCCTCCCGACTCGGGACCATGCCAGGTACCCTGACAGGTCTGCCCTTCTCATCGAGGCGGCTCGCCCAATTCACTTCGACGAACGGCTTCCCCAGCAGAAACTCTCCTGTCGTCCGGTCCAAAACATAGAAGTACCCGTTGCGATTCGCCCACATCATCACCTTGCGCGGGAAGCCGGTCCACATGACGTCGGCGAGGACCGGGACCTGCACGGCATCGAAATCGAACTCGTCGTGCGGAGAGAACTGGAAATGCCACTTCAGCTTGCCGGTGTCGGCGTCCAGGGCGACCACCGAATTGCTGTACAAGTTGTCGCCGCCACGGCTGTCACCGTTCCAGTCGGGCCCAGGGTTTCCAATGCCCCAATAAGTGAGGTTCGACTCGGGATCGAAGGAGCCGGTGATCCACACCGATGCGCCGCCAATCTTCCAGGAGTCTCCCGCCCACGTCTCGTTGCCTGGCTCGCCCTGGCCCGGGATCGTGTAGAACCGCCACGCTTCTTTGCCGCTTCGAGCGTCGAAGGCAGCGATGAACCCGCGAATGCCGTATTCGCCGCCAGCAGTGCCGATGATGACCTTGTCCTTTACGACCAGCGGCGCAAGCGTGAACGCATAGCCGGCCTCCGGTCGTGCGCCGTCGACGGCGATGTTCCAGAGCGGCTGCCCGTTCTTGGCATCGAGCGCCATCAATCGGCCGTCGATGGTCGCCATGAACAGTGACTCACCGAGGATCGCCAACCCTCGATTGACCCGTCCACAGCAGGGACGCGACTGCGGTGAGGGGTTGTGCGCGTACGTCCAGAACACGCGCCCCGTGGCGGCATCCATTGCCACCACGTCGTTCGGCGCCTGGACCGTGTAGAGCACGCCGTCGACGACCAGCGACGTGGCCTCGTATTTCTCCAGCGATCGCGATTGGAATACCCACTGGAGCTCCAGGTTGCCGACGTTCTGCGGTGTGATCTGCGTGAGGCGGCTGTGACGCTGGCTGTGGACGCTTCCGGAATAGCTCAGCCAGTTATGCGGCTCCTGATCGGCGCGGAGGATCCGATCGAAGGTCACCTGGGCCCGGAGCGAAGCGGCGGCGCAGACAACGACGAACAGCGGCAGCAGTCGACGCGCGGTCATGGCTTGACCTGTCCTTTCAGCGAAACCAGGTAGCTGACCAGGTCTGCTACCTCCTCCGCGCTCAGCTTGCCTTTGTACGAAGGCATCGGCGAGGTATCGACGAATGCATACTCGCGCAGTTCCGATTTCTGAAACGACATGAGCCGCTCCTTGGCATCGAGAAGCTGCACGCTGAAGAGATCGTGATTCAGCAGCTGCCCGGTGGTCGTCGCACCGTCACGTGTGACGACGCGGAACGACCGGTGGTTGGGGAGCACGACGGCCCCCGGATCGAGGATCGATCGTTCCAGTTCGACCGCACGCCGCTGCCCGCCGATGGTCGTGAGATCGGGTCCGGTCCGCGGTCCGATCCCGGCGACGCGATGGCAGCTTCCGCAGCTCCCCTTGCCGTCGAAAATGGCCTTGCCGCGGCCGGCATCGCCCGCCACCGACGTGCTCCGTTTCTCCGCAGCGATGGAGCGCAGGTACGCGACGATGTTACCGGCATTGACGGGGGAGACGTTGTTCGGGGGCATCGCCGTGTTCGGGATGCCCTTCATGATGATCGCCACGAGTTCTTCGTCGGTGGACGCACGCCTGAACTGCCCGCGCCCCAGGTCGACGCCGGCCACGCCGTCCCCGTCCGGCCCGTGACACGCGGCGCAGGTCGACAGAAACAGCCGTCCGCCGTTCTCCACGTCGGTCGCGGGGTACTCGTGTTGCGCAGGCAACGTGCCCGGCACGAACAGGAGAGCGAGAGCCACAATCAGAGCTCGCATGATGCACCGTCCTGGGTTTAACTGCACTTCGCTGTTTCGGCGAAGTCTAGCGCCGTTCTCACCGTCTTGCCAGCCCGGAGTGTCGGCTCTATCCGGACCAGGCGGGCAGCTCCTCGGCGATGTACCGACGAACGATGGCGTCGACTCCTTCATCGCCGGGCAGGCCCAGGGCGCGCGCCCGGCTGACATCGAGGGCCCGCGGCCAGGTCGCCACTATCGCGGAAATCCGCGGATCATGTTCCCAGCGAACGCGCTCAGCGACTCGAGACCCGGCGACTCGTGCCAGCGCGTCCACCATCTCCCCTGCCGTCACCGAGATTCCCGGTGCGTTCAGGATGCGGTTCGATCCAAGAACCTGGCCGGACAGATCATGGGCAGCGATGAGGCAATCGACCGCGGTTGCCGGCGAAGCCAGCCAGAGCCTCGTGTCGGGGGGCACCGGACACATCGCCTCCTCGTCGTTCAGCGGTTCCCGAATAATCGTGCTGGCGAACGAGGACGCCGCCGCGTTCGGACGGCCTGGCCGCACGCTGATCGTTGGCAGTCGAAGCACCCTTCCGTCGATGAAGCCCTTGCGCGTGTAATCGTTGATCAGCAACTCGCCGATCGCCTTCTGCATCCCGTAGGACGACTGCGGCGCGACAGCGGCGTCCTCGGGCACGACGTCAGGTAATGTCCCGCCATATACGGCAATCGAGCTGGTAAAGATCACCGTGGGACGAAGCGGTCGCGACGCCCTGCCCGGACCGACCCGACAGACGTCGAGCAAGAGCCTCGTCGCGTCGACGTTGATTCGCATCCCCAGGTCGAAGTCAGCCTCCGCCTGACCGCTGACGACCGCCGCGAGATGAAAGACTGATGCCGTGTCGTCGGCGACGACACGTTCGATCAGGTCCGCATCGGCGATGTCTCCGGTGACGGCGACGACTCGGGGATCCGAAAACGCAACGGGCGGGGCCATGTCGACGAGCGTCATTCGCTCGATCGTCTCGTCGCGGCCGTCTCTCCCGCGAAGCCTGCCGCGCGTCAAAAGCGCCCAAGCCAATCGCGTTCCCAGGAATCCGGCGCCACCCGTGATGACGACTCTCATTCGGTCCTCAGCTGCTGAGCCTGTAGACTGTGCTGTCCATCATGATGCCAACCGAGCCCTTCAAGTCCCAAGCCTACCGCAGGGTGACGTGGCGGCTCCTGCCCTTCCTCATGCTCTGCTACGTCGTCGCCTACCTCGATCGGGTGAACATCGGCTTCGCGAGACTCGAGATGCTGGACGACCTCGGCTTCAGCGACACCGTCTATGGTCTCGGCGCGGGCATGTTCTTCATCGGCTACTTCCTGTTCGAGGTGCCGAGCAATCTGATCCTGCACAGGGTGGGCGCACGCGTATGGATCGCACGAATCATGATCACATGGGGCGTCGTGTCGGCGCTGTTCATGTTCACCACGTCGCCCGCCGTGTTCTACTCGCTGCGCTTCCTTCTCGGCGTGGCGGAGGCAGGGTTCTTCCCCGGAATCATCCTGTATTTGACCTACTGGTATCCAAGCGAGCGGCGCGTCCACATGATCGCGCTGTTCATGACGGCCGTGCCAGTCGCAGGTGTCTTGGGTGGCCCGCTCTCCGGCTGGATTCTCGAGGCGTTCGATGGTGTCCGCGGGTTGAGAGGCTGGCAGTGGCTGTTCCTGGTTGAAGCGCTGCCGGCCATCGTCGCGGGACTCGGCGTGATGGCTTATCTCGACGACGGCATTCGATCGGCGACGTGGCTGACCGAGGACGAGAAGCGCCTGCTCGAGCGGCGTCTCGACGAGGATCGCGCTTCGGTGCACGTCCATCCGTCGCTGTCCGCCGTGTTTGCGGACCGGCGCATCTGGCTTCTGTGCGGCATCTACTTCTGCTACGTGATGGGTCACTACGGCCTCACGTTCTGGCTGCCAGTACTGCTCCAGGCCGCCGGGGTCGAGGGCGCTCTGCGGATCGGCGTCATGACTGCCATCCCGTATACGGCAGCGATGGTCGCGATGATTCTCATCGGGCGCAACGCGGACAGAAGACGCGAGCGACGCTGGCATACGGCGATCCCGATGATCGCCGGCGCAGCCGGCCTGACGGCGAGCGCGCTGGCCGGCGGCAACACGACGGCTGCTATCCTGTGTCTCTCGCTGGGGTCGGCTGGAGTCTTCAGCGCCGGCCCGGTGTTCTGGGGGCTGCCGACGGCATTTCTCAGCGGCGCCGCGGCGGCCGCCGGCATCGCCGTGATCAACTCGATAGGAAATCTCGCTGGCTTCGCGAGCCCGTACGTCGTCGGCTGGCTGACGGATCGGACGAGCAGTACCGAGGCCGGGATGTACGCGGTGTCCGCAGCCCTGGTGGTGGGCGCGCTGGCCGTGCTCGGCATCCCGAGGCGTCTGGTAGAACGGTAGCGCCCGCCCGCAAGTTGACGCACGATCTGAGGCGACGTGTGCGGGAAGGATGAGCCGAGCGGAGTCAGAATCTCTCGAAGGGGCCGAGACGAGCGGCGGTTGGAACGCTCACTTCTTGAGCGCCGCCGTCCAGTTGAGGACCACCGTGATCGGCGCCGGCGCTGCTGGCCCCTCAGGTGCCAAGTTGAACAGTAATCGGTTGCCGTCAGGACCGACCTGATAGAAGGAGCCGCCGGTATTTGGTAGACGGACACGGAACAGGGACGTGACGACTCCCACGGTAAACGTCTCGCCCTCCGCACTCACGGTCGCAGCCATCAACTGCGTGTTGGGAGACGGGCTCACGTAAAGGATCTCTTTGCCATCCGGTCGCCAACGCGGCTGGTTTCCGCCACTCGTCGAAACCTGCCATTTGCCTCCAGACGCGCTCGACCCTTTGAACGGAGCGACGTACACCTCCCCCCGTCCTGATTCATTTGAGACGTACGCAATCCACTTCCCGTCGGGTGAGAATTGTCCCTGAGTCTCGTTGGCCTGCGTTTGAAGAACTGGAAACGGTTTCTTGTCGCCAGACATCGGCAGCGCCCAGATGTCATTAGGTGGAGGGCCCTCGTTGTACAGCAGATACCGGCCGTCGGCCGACCAGCTGGTCGCGATCTCGTCCTTCGTTGTGGCCAGCAACACCTCTTCGACGCCTGCGCCGCTCGCTGCTTTTTGGTACAAGTCGACGCTGCTGTTTCGTGCCGAGCTGAAGACGATGCGGTCGCCGGCTGGCGACCAGACCGGGTTGGTGTCGAGCGCTGCGTCGAACGTGAAGCGCGTGGCCAGCCCGTCGCGTACAAGATCAAGAAGCCACAGGTCGCCCAAACGCGTGACCATGGCCTGCCGGCCGTCCGGCGCCAGGGCCAGATTTGCGTTCAGGACCGGCGCGCCGACCGTACCGAGAACCGTGCCGGTGCGGTCGAGCCAGGCAAGTTGGGGCCCGGGGCCCGCTGTCCCGGTCTGATATGCCAAGACACCGCTGTGTGAGGCAGCGAAAAACCCGTAGCTGACGAATGTTTGAATCTGCTCCGCGACGGGAAACGGCTCGCCAGAGAGGACCAGCCGGTCTGGATCGAATGGTTGCGCCATCAGCGTCGTTTCGCGCAGAAACAGCAGATGACCCTGCGAGTAAACGACGTTCGTCGACACGATGTCGTCCATCACCCGCACGCCTGCGGTCGAATCGAGCGAGCCGACGAAGACCGGACCTATGGGGTTGTCCGGGCGGGGAATGGCACGGTACACGAAGTGGCGGCCGTCCGGCAAAAAAGCGGGACGCGCGTGGCCGGTTTCGTCCCCTTGGAACGCCGTCACCGCGGTCGGGATCCCCCCCGAGGCCGAGACTTTCTGCAGAACAGTGCCACCAGCCGGCGAAAACACGATCACGCCTTGGGGACTCCAGGTCCCGCTGATTCCAGGTGCTGCATCGCATAGCGTGACGGGCGGACCACCAGAGATATCAATCCTCCTTAACTTTCCGGCGGCGAAGAATCCGAGCGAGCGGCTGTCCGGCGACCAGAAGGGCGAGGTGCCTTCTTCAGTGCCCGCGAGCCCCTTGGCGGCCAGCGTGTCGAGCGAGCGCACCCAAATCAAGTTGCCACCGCTCGCATTCCGAGCCACGAAGGCCACCTGCCGACCGTCGGGCGAGACCGCAAGTGGCCCGGCACTCACCGCGGCCTGCAGCTGTGCCGCCAGGCTCCACCCCTCTGGCGGCAACACGACAAAGCGCGTGGCCTCGACCGAGACGGGAGTGCGGCGCAAGTACACCATCGCGCCAACCGCCAGCGCTCCGACGAGAACGATTGCCAGCCCCGCAACGAGTGTCCATGCGAGCCGCTCACGCGTTGTCGCCGCCCGCGATTCCGGAATCGCGGCCGTCAGGGCGGGGACGGGACCCGTATGCGACGAGAGAGCTTCGAGGGCGAAGGCGAGATCGCGAGCCGACTGGAAGCGTCCTGCTGGCGATTTCTCCAGACACCGCTCGACGATGCGAGACAGCGCTGGTGGAAGGCGGCGATCGTCATTCGGAAGGTCAGGTGGGATCTCCGTGAGGATTGCCGTGATCGTATCGACGGCTGTCGCCCTGTGAAACGCGCGTTGCCCGGAGAGCATCTCGTACAGAACCGCACCGAAGGCGAACAGGTCTGCGCGATGATCGGCGGCCTGGCCGCGGAGTTGTTCGGGCGCCATGTAGCCCATCGTGCCGAGCAGCGTGCCCGCCTGCGTCCCAGCCGGAGACGTCGGCAGATTGCTCACTCCCGCGAGCGTGGCAGTCGTCTCCGTCAGCTTGGCGAGCCCGAAGTCGAGAATCTTCACACGCCCGTCCGCGGTGACGAACACGTTCTCAGGTTTCACGTCGCGATGGATAATCCCCTTCTCGTGCGCAGCACCGAGACCGTTGGCCATTTGAATCGCATATTCGACGGCCTGTCGAACGGGCATCGCCCCGGCATTGAGCCGCTCGCGCAGCGTTTCGCCTTCGAGCAGCTCCGAGACGATGTACGGCACGCCATCGTGCTGCCCGATGTCATAGACAGCGAGAATATTTGGATGGCTCAGTGCAGCCGCTGCACGCGCTTCCTGCTCGAATCGTTTGAGGCGCTCTGGATCTGCGGAGAACGCCGACGGCAACAGCTTGATCGCGACGTCCCGGCCAAGACGCGAGTCGCGGGCGCGATAGACCTCGCCCATACCGCCAGCGCCAACCGCGCTGATGACTTGATATGGGCCGAAACGAGTACCCTGCGTCACCACCATCAGTGTTACCGACCCGCGTTCATCGCGGAACCGGGCCGCGAACCGCTGCCCGTCCCGTTACGAAAGGCTCGGACAAGTACACTGCCCGGACTTGCGGGACGTATGAGCGCGGATCGCGCAGATTATAGGTTGCGCGAACCAAATTGCCAGCAACTTTCGCAGTCCCCAACCAGGCGCCGGGTACAACAGAAGGTCATCGGGCGCAGCGCCGACACCCGCCGCGAGAGACGCCGGCTGACGGATCTGACGAGCAGTACCGAGGCCGGGATGTACGCGGTGTCCGCAGCCCTGGTGGTGGGCGCGCTGGCCATGCTCGGTATCCCGAGGCGCAGTCAAACAACCCGGGGCGTCGCACACAGGAGCTGAAGCGTCTCGTCCCGATAAACTAGGCGTGGGTAGCAGGCTTCGTCGCCGACCAGCATGAGTCCACGCCTCCGATTCTTGATCCCCATCGTGGGGTCGTTTGCGGTGTATCTGGTCCCCCTGGTCGGACCCCATGCCGTCTGGCTCGTCGGAGAAGCGCTGCTGAAGGAGCTGAGCGCCGGCGACCGTGAGCCGTGGTGGCTCGTCGCAGATCTGGCACTGGCGATGACGACGCAAGCCGCGCTCGGTGTGATGCTGGCCTGGTCGTTGCGAGGATCCCGCCTTCGACTGCTGACGTGGCTTCCGACCATCCCGCTGCTGCTGGCCGGGTTGAACGTCGCGTATCTCGTCGCGATCCCGTCCTATTTCCTCATCGAGTCTGACACGGCACCGGAAGTGACAGGTTGGAAGGAACACTGCTTCGTCCCGGCCGCTTCGCTCATGCCGCTCAGGACCCCGGTCAACCAACCCGCTGCAGGCGTGCGTGAATGGTGGGTGCAGCGACCGGACGGGAGTTACGCGCTCCTCCGTCTCCCCGATTGCGCCGTCATTGACGCCGGCCTCCCTTCGCCCACGGTGCAGCCTGGCGGCCACGTGGACTCCATGCTGGGACTCCAGTTCTCGGCGCCGGGCGGCGCAGCCGTCTTCGAGCGTCTCGTCCCGCGAACGTCGGAGCGAACCTGGTGGCTGCTCACTGCCCCCGGCACGCCGCTCACGCCGATTGAACCGCCGGACCTCGCGGAAGGCGCACCCATCCTCTCAGACAGCGCTGACGCCGTCGCGTGGATACGGCGCGTTGAGGGCTCCACTCCCCCGGTGCTCGAACGTGTCACCATTCGCGCGCTCGCACCCTCCCCAGGGCTGGATAGTGTCGACATCCTGCTGGCGCCGTTCGGTCCCGCCTCCTATACCCTGCTCGGGGTCGACACCGCCGCGCGTGAAGCGATTTTGTGGAGAAACGATCAACCGCTCGTGGTCGGTTTCGACGGCGAGAGACGCGACATCCCGTTCGCACCAGTCTCCATCCGGCCCCAGGCTTCAACCTACCTGCGACACCGCGGCGGATGGGTCGCCTGGGATGCCTATCGGGACGAGGGTCCATACTGGCTGTCGTGGTCGCTTGCGGCAGGTTCGGGCACAAGCCGGGCGAACAACGGGCGGAGCATCACGTCGGCAGCCGTGGATCCGGAGGGAAGACTCATCGCCATGAGCGAGACCACCACGCTCAGCATCGGGACCGCTCGCGATGTCGTGTACGTGATTCGCACGAGCGACGGGGCCGACGTCTTCCGTGTGGATCTGCCGCGGTACGCCCGGAGCCAGGTCGTGTTCTTCGAGGGCGATCTCTTCGGTTATTCGGACCTCGCTGGCACGCACGTCATGACGATTGTCCCTTAGAACTGAGTGCAATTCCCCAATCAATTACCCGATTACCCGATTATCCGATTACCCAATTCTCCTAATCACTATGATGATGTCGCCACCCGGATCGCCCAGATATTCGAGGGCGTCACCGACAGCTGCACGTAGAGCGTCCTGTTATCCGCACTCAAGCGAATCGCTCCGAGATCGCGGGGGACCACCGACAGCAGCTCCCGCCGCTCGTTCGACCTGGTGTCGACGAGGAAGATCCGCTTCCTGGCGGAGTCGGGATAGACGATCGTCCGGTTGTCACTGAGCCATCGGCCGCCGGCGGCCCCTTCGACGATCTGACGGAATGTCTTCGTCTGAACGGAATAGACGAAGATGCCGGCGGGCGCCGCCCGATCGACGAACGCGCGGTTTCCAGCAATCTGGAGCCCGTCTGGCGACCACGACGTCGCGGAGAAGTACTCGTCCGATCGGCCGATCACGGGCAGTTCCTCGATAACCTGCTCCGCAAACGGCTTGCGTGGATCGATGACGTACACGTCCCAGGTCGATTCACGCCGCTGCTGGTAGAGAAGCCGGGATCCGTCGGGCGCCCAGAGAATGCCCGATCGGTTCGCGCCGGGCGTATTCGTCAGTTGCTTGAGGCCTGTGCCGTCAGCGTTGATGGTCCAGACCTCGTAGCTCCCGCTTCGATCGGAGAAGAACGCGATCTGCCTGCCATCGGGCGACCAGGTAGGCCCGCGATCCCGCGCCGGGTCGTCGGTGAGCCGCCGCCGGCCCGTTCCGTCCGACCGGGAAACGAACAGATCCTCGGGAGGGCCGGCGGAATAGAACGCGAGGGACTGACCGTCTGGCGAGACGTCGACGGCTGTGGGCGTAATAGATGCGTCGAGGACCGGCGTGAGCGTCCCGACAATCCGCCCGGACGCCGCATCGAAACCCACCCGTTCGACCGTCTGATTCAGCGTTTCGTCAATGAACAGCAGGCGCGTGCCGTTCTCGGCAAACGTCATGTGCGCACGGACTCCATGGCCGCCGCTCGTCAGCTGCTCCGGCGACGTCAGGATCTGACCTGTCACCTCATCGATTCGTACCCGCCAAATCTCGGTGCTCCCCGAGCGGTCGCTGGAGTAGTACAAATACTTGCCGTCGCGGGACCAGACGGGATTCCAGTCGGTGGCAGCGTCGTCCGTAACTGGAACCGGTTCCGCTCCGATGGTGGCGCCCGCGTGCGCATAGCCGCCGATTGTCCAGATATCGCGCTGACCACCCTGACCGGCGAATGCCCAGAATGCGATGCGGTGACCGTTCGGCGACGACCGCGGCTGGACGGCGTCGCCGCTGAAGATGGTCCTCCGTTCCCCAGTCTGGACCCTGACGCCCCGCAAAGTCCCGCGGACGGGGCGCGACAGAGCGCTGGCAATGATCTGAGCCGTCGAGTAGATGACCTCCGAGCCGTCTGGCGACCATGTCGGGTTGAAGCCTTCCCTCGTCAGGCGCCTGGCCTCTCCTCCGCTCGCAGGCATCACGTAGAGTCCCCCGTCGTCTCGCTCGGACCGGAAGACCAGCCATCGGCCATCCGGAGAATATTCGGCCTGCCAGTCATCCGATGGCGAATCGGCCGTGAGGTTGACCAGCGTGCCGTTGGGGCGTCGCATGTAGACGTCCCAGTCGTCGCCGTCCATCCAGCTGAACACCAGCGTCCCATCGGGCGCAACGCTTGGGAACAGCTCGCGCCCAGCCAGGGCGAGGACCACGGCGGGGGTTTCAGGTGGAGTGGACTGAAGAGCGGGCTGTTGCCCGAGGACCGACGACCAGCTTTGGAGGACAACGCACGCCAGCACGCCAACGAGTGCGCAGTGTCGCGAGGGCATCTTCCCCTCCTTCCGCAAGCGATCGGTCTCTTATAGGAGGGTTCGCGAGCCTTGTCAATTCCCCAATCAATTACCCGATTACCCGATTATCCAATTACCCGATTGTGTCTTACCCGATTGTGTTGTGCACCACCCTGCCGTCGACGACCGTCAGCACCGACCGAATCTGTTTGATCTGCACTTCGGGCACGGCGAAGTAGTCTCTGTCCAGGACGACCAGATCGGCGAGTCTGCCTGGCTCGATCGTGCCGATCTTTTCCTCCATCCGGAGAAACCAGCTGTTGGCGCGCGTGAAGAGGCGGAGCGCTTCCTCACGCGTGAGCTGTTGGTCGCCGTTGACGCGTGCGCCGAACGAGTTCACGCCCGTCGTCGCAAAATAGATCTGCTGCCACGGGTTGAGCGGAGCGATATGGACGCCGTCGCCCATGATTCCGCACTGAATGCCGTGCTCGACAATCATCCGGAACGGCGGCCCGACGACGACTTTCGGGTCCGTCGATGTGACCCAGCGGAAGGCGCCCATCTGAATACCCACGCCGAGCGCCCGAAGCCGCGTGAGCAGTTCAGGAGTCGCTTCGGGCACGATGTGGACCACCCATCGCAGACCGGTGATATCGAACTCCTTGTTCACAGCTTCGTATGCGTCAGTGATCTGCTGGAGCGCCGCGAGGTTCCCGGCGCTGTTCTCGTTGCGCCAGCCGGCTTGCGCCACGAGCCGTTGCGCTTCCCTCCAGACGGCGCCGCTCCCGAGCGGCGCGGCCCATTCCCCGATGGCCCCCGTCATCATCATGTCGTCGCCGAAAAACTGGAACTGGTTGCGTAGCCGTTCCTTCAGCTCTGGCAGATCGGGATCGCTCTGGTTGTGCAGGAAGTTCATCTGCAGCCGGATGAACGCCCGGCCCTCTCGGTGGATCGCGTGCCACGAGTCGTACATTCGGTAGTGATCGAGGTTCGACAGGATCTGGCCCGGGTGCAGCGGTCCGGGCGTCGGGAAGAGGACCTGGTCGAGCCACGCCGTCAGGCCGACACCGGCCGAATACGCCATGGCGTCGAGCGTGCTTCTCTTCTTGTCCTCGAAGGTTTGCATCCGGCGCAGATGAAACAGCGCGCTCGATGCGGGACCGACCATTCCACCTGTGACCGCCGCGATGACGCCATCGCTCGCGACGTTCACGCGCTGGATGTCCGGATGCACTGGCGGCGCCACGTCCATCGCGTCGAACAGCTTCTTGCCGAGGCTGTTGGTCACGGCCGGTCCCGTGAAACGCTCGTACAGCAGCACCGGCCGGTCGGGTACCGCCGCGTCGAGCTCCTTCAGCGTCGGGTGGCGATGTTCGGCCCATTGGTTCGGATGCCACCCGCCCATCGACGTGATCCATTGCCCCTCAGGCACGGCCTTTCGCCGGGCTGCGAGCGTTTCCTGAATCTCTCGAATGGACGTCGTGTTCTCGAGGATCGTGTGATAACCGGGCCGGTTGGCGAGGCTAACGCCGTGAATGTGCGGTTCGATCAGTCCGGGTACAACCGTGCGGCCTCCGAGATCGATCACTCGGGTGTCGGCCGACACCGGCAGCGCCACGTTGCCGACATTCGCAAACCGGCCGTTGCGGATGAGCACGGAGCTCGCGATGGTGTTTCGTGCGTCCATCGTGTGGACGCGTCCGTTATTCAGCAAGAGGTCGGACGCGGGACCACCAGCTGGCGACAACTGTCCGGCCTGGGCGGCCAACGCCCCCCCCGGCGACGATCGGCCGGCCGCCACGCCGAGACCCGCCGCGGCAGCCGTGTTGAGAAATCTGCGCCGCGAGATGGTAGGTGCCCTTTGCATGGCCGCTCTCCGTGAAGGGGTCGGGAGTCCCGAACCTATTTCGCGACTGCGGGCAGCGGCGGTTGCGGTTTGGACTGCGCTTTGCCGCCGGCCTGCTCGGTGTAGTGCTGGAGGTCGCGGTTGCCTTCGATGCACGCGAACTCGTACTGCTCGTAGTTGGGCTCCGCGATCCGCTTGAACGTTTCGGCCACCTTCCACGGCTGCGTGTAGGCTTTGGAGTCTTCGATGGTGGCCTCGTAACGGATAGTGTTCGCGTCGGCGAGGGTCAGCCGTTCGACCACATGGATGGCGTCAGTATGGATGTTGCCGGCGGTGTCGAGCCAGGTGCGATCGTTCTGGTTCGTGGTGTCGATGACGAGCGTATCCCCTTCCCAGCGGCCCACCGAGTCCCCTTGAAACAGCTTTATCGCGGGTGAGATGTGCGCCCGCCCGTCAGTGGGAATAATGCGAAAGGCGTTCATGAACTCCCAGGCCATCGTCACGTTGGCGGGAGTCTGGATGATCTGAAAGCCGAACTGGACGTACATCACGTGCGGCACGCCGGACATGAAGCAGTGCAGCTCCGGCTCGTCGGCCATGCGATTGGTCCGGATGTCCGTCGCCTTGGCCCGCATCTCGGGAAGGTACGGAATCTTCCCGTCCGCAGGGTCCACGATCACACCCTTCGCCGTCTCGATGTTCTGGAGCCCGACAAAAAAGCTGCCGAGCCAGTATCCCGACAGGTCGGGCTTGCCATCGGGCGTCCGTCCCTGACCGGCGACAGGCGTCGTCATCCACGAAACGAGCAGCACGACGCCGGCCAGGGCGCATGCGCCCTGAGCCCGATGCTTTGAGCCCTCGTGTGTCATCTGCTCTGCTCCTGCGCCACGTCTTCTGCGTATGCGTGGCATTCGTACTCGAGCAGTCGGACGTTCGGCTCTCTCCGGAGATGGAGCGGCATGCTCATCTTCCAGGGCCGGGTGAACACCTTCGGATCCTCGAGTGTGACTTCGTACGTCATCGTGCCGGAATCGATTCTGGTGTAGCGCTCGACCACATGCAGCGCCTCGCTGTGGAAGTTGCCGGATCTGTCCAACCACGCCTGGCCGTTGAAATTGGCGACGTCAACGACGAGCGTGTTGCCTTCCCACCGGCCGATGCTGTCCCCGTTCCAGAAATCCAGACCGTCCACGTGCGTCTTCCGGTCCAGATGAATCGTGCGGAAGTTGTGAACATACTCGTAGAAGATCGTCACGGCCTGCGGCGATTGAATGATCTGGAACGGGAACGGCAGATATGTCAGTCGCGGCACACCCGGCTTGAAACACTTCCCGAGAGGATCGGCTGCCTCTCGATTCTTGAAGTTCTCGGCCCGCTTCGCGGCCGCCGGGGGCTGGTACGGAATCATCCCGTCGGCGGGGTCCACGATGACCCCCAGGCCGGCCGGCACCTCCCACGTCGCCGTATGCGGCTCGAGATTCCACGCCGTCGCCGTATTCAGAACCTGCCAGATCCCCTGGATATCCGGATGGCCGTACGAGGTGCGCGGCGGCGCATACGTTTGGCTGACTGGTGCGGCGCCCTGGCCGCCGAGGTACGCGGGCACCGCGCATACCATCGCGACGAGTCCAGCGACGCCAATGAGCGATCTCATTGAAGGTCCTACTTGGCGACAGCCGGCGGCGTCATTCGGAAGATCCGCTGCTGGGTGGCGACCAGAACGACCGACGACGCCCACATGTGCGGTGTACCATCCTTGGCGGCAAACCCCTGAATCTCGATCTCTTCGCCACCCTTCAACATGTCTTTCTTCCAGCCGCTGCGGAACAGGACGTTGGGAGGAGGCGTCTCGGCCCCCCAGTTCACCACCGAACCATCCGGCATGGTGACGTCGAAATGGACCCACGAATGCGGGTTGACCCAGTCCATTCGGGTGAACTTTCCCTTGAGCGTGAGCGGTTTGTTGTTGTCGAACTCCGACGTGAACGAGTGATGGGCGGTCACGGACGTGACGCCCAGCAACAGACCGACGGCGACGATGACGGCCGAAGAGACTCTCATGTGAGTGCTCCTAAAAACTCATGACTGAACACTACCTATCGCGCGTCCCCCGTATCCTGGGGCTGCCGCCAACCTGCTCGTACCAGAACCCGTCGGAAGGTCGATCCAGTCTCTGAATGTAGAGACCGTTCGCCTGCTCCCGTGCCAGGCTGCCGGTCACCACGACCCGATCCCCCGCCTTGAAAGTCGCCGTCGTCACGCCGACGCCGGCGAGCTCGGAACGATTGTCCATTTCCAGGCGCCACTCCCGCACGGCGCCGCTGGCATCGCTCACGTCAATCATGAGAAGCGGGTGCGGGTTGGTGAACTGAAACCGCGTCACCACGCCTTCGACCTTGACCCGTTTCGTGCTGTCGTAGACGGCCGCAATCGAATGGTGCGCTCCGACCGACACTCCGCAGAGCGACAGCCCAAGCAGCGACGACAGGATCCAGCGCGCCATGTTTCTACCTCGGATCGACCGCCTCCCTGATCTCGCTGAAGAGCCGTCGCATCCAGGGGCTGTTCTCCTGACAGATATATTCCTGAATCTCACCGTTCTCGTCCCAGACGATGTCGAAGCCGACGGTCCATGGTTCAGTGTACGCCCCTGGGTCCTCGATCGTCGCCTCGTAACGCAGGGTATAGAGATCCTTCCGCGTGAACCGTTCGGTCACGTGCATGAGATCGGTGTGCGGGTCGCCCACCATGTCGACCCAGCCGCCCTCGTTGTATCCCACGACGTCCACGACCAGGGTGTCTCCCTCCCAGTGCCCCACCGAGTGTCCAAGCCAGCTCGGATTCAGCTCATCGCCTTTTGGATGAGGCCGGCCATCCATGTAGATGACACGCCAGACGTGCGCGCCCCCTTCATAGATCATGAGAATTCGCTTCTGGTGAGGCAGCTGAACGATTTCCATCGGGAAAGGCGTCGTCATCAGCCGCG
Organism: Vicinamibacterales bacterium; assembly: GCA_035537875.1. Classification (GTDB taxonomy): domain Bacteria; phylum Acidobacteriota; class Vicinamibacteria; order Vicinamibacterales; family CAVVIG01; genus DATLLJ01. Next base: position 36,626 of record DATLLJ010000024.1, read on the forward strand.
GTCCCGAGGGCGGCATGCAAATCCCCTGCGGATCGTACTTCGACAGATCCGCGCGGCGCTGCATCGCCAGTTTCCGCGCCCACGGCTGGTACGGAATCTCCTTGGGGTGCAGCAACACTTGCTTGTAGTCCTGAAACTGCGCCAGATGCCAGTACCCCTTGTTCGGTTCGGTCGGTCCCAGGTTCGGTGTGCCGTCGGCCAGTCGTGGCGCGGGAGGGTACGGCTTCGGCGGCAGCGTAGGGTTTGGATTGACCTGGGCGTCTGCCACCAGGCCCTGGAACAGCACGAACAGGACGACGGCCACGGTCCCGACGAGTTCAGCCACGCGATGGGATTTCACGTCCAAAACCCTCCTTCTGGGAAACCGCAACGGAGACTGCGCGCGACTAACTGCTCACTTTACAATGGTCTTCCAATTCCGGGCCACATGGTCGGCGGTGCGCCAGGCGAGTGCCTGGAGCGTCAGCGTGGGGTTCCGGGCGCCACTCGTTCCCATGACCGACCCCCCCATGATGCCCAGGTTGGGGACCTCGTGGGACATCCCCCATTGGTCGACGACGTTCGTGTCGGGATTATGACCCATGCGGGTGCCGCCGTACGCGTGCGTGGACGGCCCCATGGCGGCGCCGGCGTTTACCGTGCCGCTACCCTGGACCTGAACGGCGCCGGCTGCCATGTACCACTGACGCATCTTCTCTCCGACGAACGTCCCGATTTTCTCCTCGTTGTCCCGGTACGACGCGGTGATTCGGATGACCGGGTTACCCAGCGGATCCCGGGTTGCGGGATCGAGATCGAGGTAGTTGCCCTCATACGGCAAGGTGGTGCGCTGCATGTACGCGCCGTTGGTCCGGTCGACGTTCTTGACCACGTGAGCCTTCCAATCCGATCCCCAATTCGGACCCGATCTCCCCCACGCGCCGAGACCATTGACCGCGGCCAGCGGCCGTCGCTCGCTGTACACGTACATCGTTCCGCCGCCGACGAAATCGAGGCCGCCATGGTCGAAATTATCGTCGGCCCAGTCATCCACGCAGATGCCCTGCCCAGGCGTGCCATACCAGTTGCGCAGATCGAAGGGGAACAACGCCGTCAACCCTCCCCCTTGAGCGTGACTGAAATAGTGCTGTCCGACCTGACGGTGATTGTTCGACAGTCCAAACGGGAACGCCGGGGACGTCGAGAGCAAGAGAAGACGGACATTCTCGTACGTGTGGCTGGCCAACAGCACCACGTCAGCCGGCTGAAGAAATTCCTCGCCGCCCTTGATGTAAGCGACGCCGGCAGCGCGCCCGTCGCGGCCCACCTCGATCCGCGTGACGTGAGCTTCGGCAACCACGTTGAACCGACCCGTTTTCTGAGCCTTCGGAATCGTGCTCACGGCCGGCGAGCTCTTGGCATTCACATGGCAGCCGGCGCCGATGCAGAAGCCGTGATACACGCACGCCGGCCGCCCTTCGTACGGACGGCTGGTGATGGCGGCCGGTCCAGTGAACGGGTGCAGGCCGAGCGATTGCGCTGCGGACGACATCCTGTCCATGAAGCCGCTGCTGCGAAGCGCCGGCATCGGGTACTCGCGCCGGCGCGGTCCTTCAAAGACATTCCCCGTCTCGATGATCTTCCCGTTGAGGTTCCCCGCCGTGCCGGAGACGCCCAGCTCGTATTCCACCCGGTCGTAGGACGGCTCCAGGTCCTCGTAACTGAGCGGCCAATCCTCGACGGTCGATCCGGCCGGAATGCGCGACGCGCCGTACCGGCGTGTGGTCTCGCTCACGACTCTGAAATCCCACGGGTTCAGGCGCCAGGCCTGGGCCATGTAGTGCATTGCGGTGCCGCCGACGCCGTTCATCATCGGGTGATTCGCCCCGCGGGTGGTATTCGCCGCAGGATTCGGGCGGCTGGTGGGAACTTCGCCGTCCACCTTCTGCGGTCCCGGCGGCCACACGCCCCGCTGCAGTCGCAGCTCGTCCGGCGCCATGTCGCGCGTGCTCAACCACGGACCAGCCTCGACACCGACGACGTCGATGCCCGCTTCGGCGAGCGGCAGCGCGGCGACTCCCCCGGCGGCGCCCACGCCGACGATCACGACACCGGTCCTGGGCAGCGTCGTGGCCATGGGTCAGATCGTGCCCTTCGAAAACATTTCCGAGTCGTAAGCCGACTGATGATTGGGTTTCAAATCCGTCCCCCACTGCTGGTACTCCGCCGGAACCGCCACGCGGACACCAGGGTATCGGATGAGGTCCCAGCCAACGTAGTCCGCGTTCCCGCCATAGAAGGGGTCCGAAAACGTCCCCTGAATCGTGTGCGTCCGCACGGTGTTGAAGAAGCCTTGCGGAGATTGCGGAACCGTGCTCTGCGCCAGATCGCTGACGACGGCATCCTGATCTTCCGGCGAGAGCTTCGCAAACGACGAACCTTTCGACCGAATCGCGTGAGCCTCCACTGCGGCGAGGCCCGCCGCGTACTGGTCGCGGAGGTTGACGAGCGCCCCGCTCAATCCCCAGTCGATGTACCGCGCCGCGCGAGCCTCCTTCGCGCCGGGCCCGCTGGCGTCGGTGGGGATGATTCGCGAGCAGATGGCGTCGAGCGTCTCGTACTCGAGGCGCGTGAACGTCCTGAGCGCCTCCGCAGTCTCCTGCGCCGCCGACGTCGTCTGCGCAGCAGGAGCCGGGAGCGCCGGCACCACGACCACGGCCCCGACGGCCAGGCCCGCCCGTTTCAGCAGTTCGCGCCGCGACAGCACGCCATCGTCACTTCTGTCTTCGGCCATGGTCCTTCCTTGTCTGTATTGGCTGGCGCCATATTATGCAGCCTGTTCTGGCGCCTATCCAGACCTCGTCCGGGATCACCCCCACCACGGCGTGGCCGCGATCCAGCGCGTGCTGACCAGATACCCTGCCGAGTTTGCCAGAGGCTCCGACGATGCATACCTTCATCGGGCGCCTTCACCGTAGGCCTCGTCGTAGTCGGCCATGGCAGCACGCACGACCTTGACGGCGTGAACGCGTCCGTAGACCGAGGCTACGCGCGCCCGGGCCCGTTGGCCAGGCACCAGCTTGTACGTCTCGAAGTAGTGCTGAAGCCGCTCCACCCACACCGGCGGGACGTCCTGGAGATCGCGAGCGTCACCCCACACGTAGTCGTTCTCCAGGACGCTGATGATCTTGTCGTCGGCTTCCCCGTTGTCGATCATCTGCAGCCCGCCGATAACGCGGCCGCGTATGAGAATCTCATTTCGCGTGATCGCCCGTTCGCTCAGCACGCAGATGTCCAACGGATCGCCATCGCCTCGTCTGGCCCCAGGCGCGAGCCTGCCGACCCGCGTGGCGCAGTAGGTTCTCGGGACGAATCCGTACAGGGCGGGATGCTGAGCAGATGATCGCTGGGGGCGATCGATGCGGAGATAGCCGGAGACCTTGTCGACCTCATATTTCATCAGATCGAACGGCGTAATCTCGATGTAGGCGTTGAGGACATCCGGTGGCTCAGGCCCGACCTCGAGACCGTGCCATGGATGCGGCCGGAAATGGCTGACCTTGCTTGCTTTCTTGCCCGTTGATGGTGCGCGCGGTCCTCGTTCCTGCTTCCCCATTGCCCCTTACTCCTCACCCTTGCCGGCCCCGTCGAGGCCACTAGAACACATAGGGCACCATTCTCTTCGTGCTGGCCGCATACGCGCCATATTCTGAGTACCGCCTGGCAAGCAGGCGCTCCTCCGCCAAGAGCCGGATGATAGAGCCTCCGATGACGAGCGTGGCGCATGCGCCCGCGATGAGGCTCGGGTGAGCCAACGCACCGGCCGACACGAAGAGGCAGACGGCCGCATAGATTGGGTGACGGATGTAACGATACGGACCGGTCGTCACCAAGCCACCTTCAGTCGGTGCCGCGGTGACGTGGAAGCTGCGGCGCCCAAACGTGAGCCTGGCCCACATCATCAGCGCGATCGCAGCCAGTTGAGGGGCGATCACCATGGGGTGCAGCGAAAAGAGCGAGCGCGTGAGATACAGGGTGACGAGGGCCCCAATCATCAGCAGGTAGCTGGCACCGGAGAGGACCGTCTGCATGTTTGTCAAGCATAGCCTCGCCAACCCACTCAATGTCGGTGTGTGTCCGGGTGGCTCGCCCGCTCGAGGGTGATTACGTGTCCCGCAAGCGAAGTTCGACACGCTCGTGGGACAGGGTTGTCCCATCGACTTGCAGTCTGGCGACCGTGAGCGGAAGCGCGAACCGTCGCGGACCCGCACCGCCCGGATTCAGGAAGAGCACGCCATCACGGTGCTCGGCGCTGAAGCGGTGCGAATGGCCGGATATCACGGCGGCATATCCTGCGGCTCTGGGGTCGAAATCGAGTTCCGAGACGTCGTGCAACACGTAGATTCGAACATCACCGGCACGGACGACCTCGCTCGGCGGCAACGATCGTCCCCATCGGTCGCTGTCGACGTTTCCACGCACGGCCATCGTCGGTGCGATGGCCCTCAGGTGATCGAGGACTTCCGGAGCGCCGACGTCACCAGCGTGAATGATCAGCTCGGAACCCCGCAGTGCTTCCACGGCCTCCGGGCGGATGATTCCGTGCGTATCGGAGATCAGGCCCACGCGCGTCATGTTCGGCTGGACACTGGAACCCTTACCAGAACATGGTCGGGCCTTTGATCGCTCCGGTCAGGATGGCTGTCCGAAGGTCGTCAATTGTCGCCAGGCCGCCTGGCGCGGGACCGCCCCATTCGAGCCGAGTCATTGCCGGCGTCCAGTGAAACAGCGCCAGATGCCAGGTATGGGCGGCGCCGCCACGCTCGTAGTAGACGAGGCAGTGATCGATCGAGCACCCCGCCGCGACCAGCCGACGGATCGGCAGCTTCGGATTGACGATGGCGTCGGTAACCCGAAACTCGGCTCCGGGCTCGGCGATGTCGAGTGTCCGGCTACCGAACAGCGTCTGCAGCTCGTCGCGGACGCCGAGTGGCAGCCCTCTAACGGACGTGACAATCCCGAACCGCTCGTCCTTCACGTGTGCCTGCAGCGCCCCGGACAGCGTTACGGGTGCCGCCGCCTGGCTGCCGGACACCACGGCCGAGCAAAGGCTCACGCCGATCGCGCAAAGAAGTCGTGTGCGACGCATCCAGACTCCGGAAGCCCTCGCTCACACCATGGGCTGAGCCCTATTCTAATGGCGGAATCTCTCGAGGGGCTCGCCCCGCCCTGTCGCCGACGTAGCATCCGCTTCGACCAAAGAGCGAAGACGGTCGACGTCACCGGACTGAAATTGCGCTGATCGCGGGACAAAACTTCGCGTCCACGATTCTCTTGCTGGTGCGACTCAGTCGAGAACGGCATCCGGCCAGGTTCTATTCCGCCTTGAGCGCGGAGACCGGATCCGTCCGCATGGCGCGACGGGCCGGAATCAGGCAGGCGACCGCGGCGACCGCGGCGAGCAGTCCCAGCGCTGCAACGAAGGTGGCCGGGTCGGACGCCGTAACGCCGTACAGGAAGCCGCGCATGAGCCGCACGATGCCGGCGGCGCCGGCCAGGCCAAGGGCCACACCCGCGCCGATGAGCGTGAGGCTGCGGACCGCGACGAGCCGCAGCAGATCCGCGGGGGAAGCGCCGAGGGCCAGCCGAACGCCGAACTCCGGCACCTGCTGGTTCACGGCATACGACACCACGCCGTAGATGCCAATCGTCGCGAGCACGAGCGCGAGGAGGCCGAGAAACGACATCATCGACGTGGCGAACGCGCTGGTCAGCATGGCGTCCTTCACGAGCCGGCTCATCGGCTTCACGTGATACACCGGCTGCGACGCGTCGATGCCGGCGAGCGCCGCCAGGATCGACGGCGTCAGCGCCTCTGGATCGCCTGTCGTGCTGGCCGCGAGCATCATCATGGACTGCGGTGCCTGCTCGAACGGCAGGAAGATCTCCGGAGCTCGCCGTTCATCAATCTCGGAATGGCCGACATCGCCGACGACGCCGATGATGGTGCGCCAGGGCGCGCCGTCGCCGAGGCCGAGCCGTATCCGGCGGCCGAGCGGATTGCGATCGCCGAAGGCCCGGCGGACCAGCGCCCGGTTGACGATCGCGACCAGCGCGGTCGTGCTGCGGTCGCGCGAATCGAAGGCGCGGCCGGCGTGCAGCGGGATCTCGAGCGCGGTGAAATAGCCGGGCGTCGCCACCCGGTAGTCGGCAGACGGTTCCTGGCCTGGCGCCGGCGGCGGCTCGCCGTCGATGGCGTAGCGGGTGTCGCCGTTGTAACCGCTGAACGGCAGCACGTTGACGAACCCGGCCGAGCGCACGCCGGGCACTTGTCGCACTCCGGCGAGCGCCTCGTCGACGTACCGGCGGTACGACGCGGCATCCGGATAGCGATAGTCCGGCAGTGAGATCGTCATCGTCGCCACTTGGCCGGTGGCAAACCCCAGGTCGACCTGTTGCAGCTGCGCGAAGCTGCGCACGAGCAGCCCCGCGGCGACCAGCATGACCAGCGAAACGGCGACTTCGGCGACGATGAGAGCGGCGCGGAGCCGGTGATGGCCGGGGCCGCCGGTCCCTCGGCTGCCTTGTTTCAGAGAATCGTTCAAATCGAGTCTGCCCGCGCGCAGGGCGGGCGCCATGCCGAACAGCACGGTGCAGAGCACCACCAGGCCGATGGTGAATGCCAGGGTCGAGCCGTCGACGCCCAGGTCGAACACGTGCGGCACGGTGGTCCGGACCAGGTCTGGCAGGTTGGCCCGCAGCGCGCGAAGCGCCCAGAATGCCGCCACGAGCCCCGCCGCGGCTCCCATGAACGCCAGCAACAGGCTCTCGGTCAGCAGTTGGCGGACGATGCGGGCGCGGCCGGCGCCGAGCGCCGCGCGGACCGCCAGCTCTCGCCCGCGCGTGGTAGCGCGGGCGAGCAGCAGGTTCGCGATGTTCGCACAGACGAGGAACAGTATGAGGGCGACCGAGACCGCCAACACGATCAGCGCCGGAGTGACGATGTCGGTGTTGAGCCTGCTCATCTCGATGACGCGCGCCCCGACGCCACGGTTTGTATCCGGATAGTCGGCGGCGAGCCGATCCATGATGGCTCGCACTTCAGCCTGCGCCCGTTCGTAGCTCACGTCGTCCTTCAGCCGCGCGACGGCCACGACCCAGAGCGGCGAGCCCCGAGCGGCGGTACCCGGCGTCGTCTTCAGCGCCGTCCAGACTTCACCCTTGTAATTGAAGACCGGGAACTCGAACGTGCGGGGCATCACGCCTACGACGCTGTAGGTGCGTTCGTCCAGCCTAATCGCGCTGCCGACAACGGCGGGGTCGGCGCCGAACCGTCGCTGCCAGAGCTGATAGCTCAACACCGCGGCGTCGGGCGCGTCCGGCGCCCCGTCGCCCGGTTCCAGCGTTCGACCGTAGAGGGGACGGGCGCCCAGCAAGTCGAACGTGGATGCGCCGACGCGATAGGCTTGCAGCCGTTCCGGGCGCTCCGTGCCGCCGCTGAGATTGGCGTCCCAGTATGCGTAGGCGGCGACCCCATCGAACGACGTGGCCTGCGCCCGGATGTCGTCCACATCGGCGAGCGGCAGGTTGAATCGCATTTCCTGCGTGGTCTCGTTCCATCCGAGCACGAAGGCCACGCGGTCCGGATCCTGATAGCCGAGCGGCCGGAGCACGAGCACATTCAACAGGCTGAAGATGGCGGCGTTGACACCGATGCCGAGTGCGAGACCCGTGACCGCGATGACCGTGAATCCCGGCGCCTTGCGCAGCTGGCGAATGGCGAACCGCACGTCCTGGCGCGCATCCTCGAACCATGTGGCGATGACGGCGTCGAGTGCGCGCTCCCGGTAGGCCAGCGGGTTGCCGAACCGCGTTTGGGCGCTTTGCCGCGCATGCTCCGCGGTCAAGCCTGCTCTCCGCCCTTCTTCCTCGATCAGCGCGAGGTGCGTGTCTAATTCCTGTCGAAGCTCGTCATCGATGCGCGACCGCCGCACGACGTTCCAGAGCCGGCGGAGAGGTGACACGATTGCTTTCACGCGAACCGCAAAGCTCTGCCGACTGCCTCGGTCAGCTCCAGCCAGCGCCGCTCTTCTGCCTCGAGCTGGCGTCGTCCCACGGGCGTAATCGTATAGAAGCGCGCCTTTCGGCCGGTATCCGTGGTTCCCCACTCGGCGCGAAGCCATTTCTCGTGGGTCATGCGTTGCAGGGCCGGATACAGCGACCCCTCCTCGATTCGCAGGGAATCGTCGGTCGCGCGATGGATTCGCTGTGCGATGGCATAGCCATGCTGCGCTCCTGATCGAGCGAGGACGTTGAGAATCAGCAGGTCGAGCGTGCCTTGCAGCCGGTCATTCGCATGCTTGGGCATATCTACAGCCAGCTATGTATAGCTGGCTGTAGTCTCGTCTGATTCACCAACAATTGTCAAGACGCGACTGGGCAGAAAGCTTATGTGAAGGCGAAGACGTGAGCATCGATCCGATGCATGAGGGCAAATCGCTCCGGCGCGATGCTTCGGAGTAAGGCGTCGTGATCTCGATCAAAGGCCTCGACCTGCTCGGGACGAAGTGACGCGCCAACTCCGCGGAGCGCACGCATTCGCCCACGCCACTCCTCGCGCGTGAACCAGATCGCCTCGTCGTTCGATCGTCGTCAAAGCCCCTGGCGAAGAGCGATACGCCAGGGGCCTATCGATCACGGCTCGCGAACTTCGGCTTTCACTTTCTTGGCATCTGACTCGGTCAGCCACCGTTCCTTCATCAGCCGATCGATGGCCTCGTTGAACTTCGCAGTGTATTTTGCAGAGGAACCGTACACTGTTTCCAGGCGTTGCCAACTGAACTCGTCCTTGTGACCGAGATTGCCGCACGTGCCCGGCCCCTGAGTGGACGCGAAGTACGTGGCTGTCGGAACGTCAAGATAGGGACTGCGGACCCCGCCAATGGCGTTTCCAAACTGATCGGTTGCCAGGGCGGCCTGGGGTGTTCCGCCGTTCTTGACCTCGATACGCGCGGCCTTCGGTGCTGGAATGCCGTCCCGCACCCAGCGGTCCAGATTGGCAAATGCCGCGTCCACCGTGTAGCGCATGACCGGAAATTCCATGAGCGGAATTTCCGGCGTGCATTGCTCACCAAACGGCCAGAACGCCAGGAAGGGCTGGGTGCCCAGGGCCGTTTGCTCCTTCAACGACGGGATGTGCCGGTAAAACGCGGCATCGGCATGCGGCGCGCCAGCCACCTCGTACAGTCGATACGCGTCGCCGCGTTCATCGCTGTCGGCTCGACGCCGCTGATACGTGCCGAGCACGTCGGTCTGGGCGACGATCCGGATGACCGGAACGCCTGCGTTCCTGGTGATCTGCCTCGCATCGGTCGCCGCCGGGGCAGCCGCACACTGATTGATGCGCGCGAGACCGGCGTACCGGTGGATGACGAAGCCGTCGTAGACGGGTCGGCCGTTCGCCAGCCTGGCGTGCGGGTGCACGGCCGTGACATAGGTCGGCAGCTCGCCGCCGTGCGACGTGGCGTAGAGCCGCTCGACGCGGAAGCCCGCGAGCGGAGCCCCGCCGCTTTTGAGCAGCGCCCCCACCTGACTGATCATGTCCCACCGCAGACCCTCTTCCGAGCTCGATGCGGGGCGATCGGGTGCGCACGCGACGCCCGGCGCCGGGTTCGCGAACGACAACGGAGCGTACCGGGTCGCGTTGAACTGCTTCAGCGCGTCGACGGCGGCAGGCACGTACGTCAGCAGGACCCACGCATCCCCTTTCTCGAGGAAATGATCGTAGGAAAGCGACCAGGTGAAACCCCAGTCATATCGGCGGGCGTTGTTCCCCATCTCGACGATCGCCGTGCCGCTGAACCTGGCGGGATCGGCGGGACGCCGGACGAGGATGCGCGTGGTGTAGGGCGCGTTCGGCATCTTGACCGTGAGACTGCCGTCCGCGTTCCAGTCGTAGACGTTCGCGGCGCCGCTGACGAAGAATTCCTCTTCGACGTACCCACGCGCGGGGAGATCGACCACGTCCTGAAGCTTGGAGGCTGCCATCGACGGGTACGAATCGGCGGTCACGGGAATGGGACCGGTGACCTTGGGGATTACCACCGGCGTGCCGCTGCGGCTTTCCTGCGCATCCATCGTGGCGGCACAGAAGAAGACGATTGCCGCCATCGGCGGGATCAACCAGTGTGGTGTCCGGGCACGAGACATGTCTCTCCTCCAGGAATCTGGGCCCGAAGGCCACGTGTTCCTTCTAGGGCCGAATGACGGCACGCAGATACGTCAGGATCGACGCGAGTTCACCGTCAGTATAAGAGCCAATCACTGAAGAGTGCTGCCACGAGCTTCCATCCGTGAATGTCACCGATGCCGGAGCGGCCGTTCGCAGCACCGGCGGCGGGGTGGTCAAATCGTAGTAGATCGCCGACCTGCTCGCGTTGCTCACAAGCAGCGCGGGCATCGTTTCGCCCGCTGCCGAGGCGGTCACGACGCCTGGCGTCACCAGTTGCCGCGTCCGCACCTGTCGCGCCGCTCGAATCAGGCGCCTGCGACCGCGCCGGCGCAACGGCGACCAGCGCGGAGATCAATAGAGTCGCAACAGGTCGCACCCGGCCCAAGCCTCCAGCCTCTAACCTCCAGCCCCCAGCCTCTACTCCATCACAGAAGTATCCATCCGTATCGCGTGAGCGTCGGCTCCACGTCCAACGCGGCGTACTGGTCCTTGATCCTCGAGAGGTTGTCGGCCTTGAACGGGGGCAGCTCCAGAACCTTCTTCAGCTCGTTGGGGATGCGCTGTTCGTAGTCTTTGGGCACCGGCTTGAACTGTTCCTGCAGGTTGCCCGAGACGCCAATGCCGTACAGCCTGGCTGAATTGAGGCCGAGGATCTTGCGCTTCGCGTCTTGAGTGAGCTCCGGGTAGCCGTACTTCTTCCGCAGGTCCTCGGGGATCTGGAACCGCCAGAGCGCGTCGATCTGCCACTGCGGCGATCCGTACCAGACAGAATCGGAGCCGAACACGATGCGGTCCGGACCCAGGAACTTCATCAGCTGTCCCATGATGTGGGCCGCGACCGTCGGAAACGTCACGATGGAAGATGCCCACGTCGTGCCGATTTCCGCATACGTGTTCCGGTACGGCGCCACCAGCTGCGCATACTCCGTCGTCCAACTGATATCGGGCACGCCGCCACGCAGCCGGCCGGACTTGACTTCGTCGAGCGCCTCGCCCATGAAGAACGGCGGCCGGATGCACGAGTGGTACGTGATGAAGTTGAGGTTCGGCCAGTCGCGGGCGGTTTTGGGTAGATCGGCGGGGTGACCGATTTCCGGCCGGACCGGCTCACCATTTGTCAGGCCCTTGTGGACGCAGATGTTGTTGAACCCGGGTTTCTGCCCCTTCAGTTTTGGATACGTGTTGTTGATGAGCTCAAAGGTCGGGTAGGCCACCGCTTCGTCGTCGTGGCGCCACTGCCGCATCGGACTCATCGGATCGGTGTCGATCTTCGCCGCATTCGAAATGTTGTAGCCCTTCCACGAGTCGGGTTTGTTCTGGTCGATCTGCTCCCGGATGAAGTCCAGATTGCCCCTGCCCACGTAGAGCAGACCGTGCGCCAGCATCCGCGGCGACCCCGAGATGTTGTTCACGAAGTCTCGCGCGGCCGCCGTCTGCGCGGCCGTCAGCATTTCGCCCGCCATCGCTTCCCGCGCGTTTCGCGGCGCTCGAGGCTTCTCCCCGTCAACGCTGACGACGCTCGCGGTGACGTTGCTCAAGAGCCCGACCGTCACCTGGCTGTCCAGATAGACGTCCTTCATGAACTGCACGAGGAGGAAGTTGTCGGGTGTGTTCGGCAATCCAACGAGCGCCGGGTTCCAGACACCCCAGGCCTCGCCTCGCTCGTCCACAGCATTCGTGGGGTTGAATTGATTGGCCTTCCCTCCGGACGATGGGCCCTGGGACAGCGACCGCAGGCCCATTCCGACTGCTCCACGTGTGCCGCGCACGAAATGGAGCTGGTCGTCGAAGACAAAGAGGTCGCGGGGCGTCCCGGCCTGTGCGAAGGCAGCGGGCTCGAACATCTCGATTGGATCCACGTCGAAGAACCGACCGAAGACCTCGTTCATCGCCAGAAGCGCCGCGGCGGTGCCGCCGCTGCTCTTCAGGAATCGCCGCCGGCTCACACCCAGCTCTTTGCTGGCGAGCGCCGACAGTTCCTGGATCCGCGCCTCGACCTGTTTCTGCTTCTCGGTCTGCGGAACCGGCATGTATTCGCCGTTGGAGATCATGCGGGTCGGGATCGGCGACGGGATCGGTTCGCCTTCGTAGGCCCTCGCACACCTGGCGACCTGCTCCTCGTCCAGGAACCCGCGGTCGTCTTCCCACGAACGTCCTTCTTCATGCCATCTGGCCATCGGCGTTTCCTCATGTGCCTTCGTAGCCCTGTCCCCTAACCTCTAGCCTCTAACCTCCAGCCTCTGCTCTGTCACGGCAACGCAAAAACGTACAGCGCATTGTATTGGCGGGTCGGCTGAATGCCGGCCTGCGAGATCAGCCCACCCGTCAGCAACCCCTCGCCCGTCAGCACCGCCACGTATTGCTTGCCGTTCACCGCGTACGTGATGGTGCTGTTCTGGATCGTGCCGCCAAGCGTGGTCTCCCACACCATCTCTCCGCTGCGCGCATCGAACGCCCTGAACTTCTGGTCCAGATCTCCCCAGAACACCAGGTTTCCCGCTGTGGCGACCGCGGCGCCCTGGCCTGGCGCCCGCCCCTTGTAGATGTGGCGGATTTCACCGGTTGCCACGTTGATTCTCGCGAGCCCCGCAAACTCGTCGGGCTTCGAGCCGGGGCGGGGAATGCCGACGCGTCGTTCCGGCACCGCCGGCTGTCCTCCCGAGGCGGGGACGGCGGCGGTCATGTCGAGGCAGTTGTTGTTATACGGAACAAAGAGGGAATTGACACCAGGGTGGTACGTCATCGGCCAGTAGCTCTTCGTGTTCCAGAAACAGACCGTGCGACGCTTGCCGGGCGCATCGACGAGCACACTCTCGTTGATGAAGGTCTGGCCCGTCTTCACATCGATCTTCGAGATGAGAAATTCCGGAACGTCGTACGGAAACGGCGTCGCCCACAGGAACTGGCCCGTCTGCCGATCGAGCGACCACACACCTCCGCCTTCGCCCACGTTCATGGCGACATCACGCGGCTGATCACGGGGAACGTCAGGATTGATCCACTTGACGAATTTCGGATCGGGGTTGACGGTCGTTCGCAGCAGCACCCGTTCGTTGGTGTAGTCCAGGTCCCAGTCGTCGCCGGGCAGGTGCTGGTAGTACCAGACGAGCTTGCCGGTGTCGGGATTCAGGGCGACGGTGGAGTTGCTGTACAGATCGGCTGGCGCCGACAGCGGGATCGCGCGCGCATTCCCGCCGTGCCGGTCGGCCCGGGTATTCGGCATCGGGTTGGCGATGCCCCAGAAAACCAGCCGGCGCACCGGGTCGTAGCCGCCTGCGAGACCCCACGGCGACGCGAGCCGTCCTCCCGGCGGCGAACCTCCCCACGTCTCGTCGCCTGGCTCGCCGGCGGCCGGCACCGTGTAGAAGCGCCAGACTTCTTTTCCGCTCTTCGCATCGTGCGCCGAGATGTAGCAGTTGTCGCGCTCGGTGCCGCACGCGCGGCCCGAAAGCACTTTGCCGTCGGCCACGATGACGCCCGACGTGAGATTTCCACTCGACTTGGTTTCCCATCTCACCGCGCCGGTGCGCGCGTCGAGCGCCACGATGAAGCCGTCCGGAGACGAGTAATACACCATGTCGTCGTAGATGGCGATCGCCTTCGTCCTGCTCGTACCCGACGGCCGCTTGTGTTCCCAAATGGTCGCGCCGGTCGTTCCATCGATGGCGAGCACGCTCGCGCCGGGCGCGACCAGGTAGATCACTCCCCGGTAGACAATCGGAATGCTTTCCTGAGCGCCGGTGCCAAGCTCCTTTTTGAAAACCTGACGGAGCTGACTGACGTTCTGGCGGCTGATCTGGTCGAGCGGGCTGAATCGCTGCGCGTCGTGAGTGCGGCTGTACATCAACCAGTCGTCGGGTCCGGGATTCTCGAGCATCGCCTGTGTTACGGGCGTAAAATCCGCGACGCCGACCTGTGCACCCGACGCCGGCGACAGCGCGAGCAGCGCTACGACAGTGAGGGCGCACATGCCCCGGGCCCTCAGCGCCAAGCCATGAGCCATGAGATCCTCCGTTCTCTGCGAGAGTCTACCGCGCGTCCAGGCCCGCCCTGCATCCGGCGTCAAGCCCCACGACGCTTATGGGGCATTTCCCTCGCTTGAACCGGCGAACAGCTTCTTCCCGCTGTCGAGAAGCGTGACGGATCTGGCATTCGCGAGCTTGGTTCCATCTTTGGCCAGCGTGCCCACTACGGTCACGACGTCGTCGAGCTTCAGCGAGTTCCGTGTCCAGCCAAGCCGCATGAGAACATTCGGGCTGCCCATCTCAAGGGCCCAGTTCGTGACGTTCCCCGTTTTCTCATCGGTGACGTCGATGTGAAAATAGATGTGCGGATTCGCCCACTCCACCCTGGTGACTTTTCCTGTCAGCGTCATGACCTTGGTACTGTCGTATTGGGCTGCGAACGAGTGGTGGGCCGAAGCCGACGTCGCAACCAGAAGAGTGCTGAACCCAAGGGCGCATGAAGCGTACACTCCAAATCTCATTGCACCTCCGCACTCGGTTCGTCCGCGAACGGTACTTGCATTCCGCGAGGTCTGTCAAAGGTTTTGAAGTGTAGAATCCCGAGGGGAGACGCCGCATGGAGCCACGACTCAAAACCGGAAGTCTCGTCCTGATCGCGATCCTGTTCACCCATCCGAGCCTCGCAGCGCAGTGGCTGCAGCATCCGACGGCCGGCGTCCCGAGAACTTCGACCGGAGCGGTGAATTTGAGCGCCCCCGCGCCCAGGACTGCGGCGGGCAACCCGGATCTCTCCGGCATGTGGGAACCAGTCAAAAATCGCCCTTGTCCGGCGGATGGATGCCCGGACATGGAGGTTCCACAGGAGTTTCTGAACATTGGCTGGTCGCTCAAAGACGGGCTGCCTTACCAGCCCTGGGCGGCGACGGCCGTCAAGGAACGCTCCGAGCACTTCGGAAAAGACGATCCAGTGACGCGATGCCTCCCTCCCAGCGTCCTCCAGTTGCACACGACGCCGCAGCTCCGGAAGATCCTTCAGTTGTCGGACGTCCTCGTCATTCTCAGTGAGTTCGCCGTGAGCTACCGCCAGATATTCACCGATGGACGACCGTTGCCCGTGGATCCGAACCCGTCTTACTATGGGTATTCCTCGGCCAAATGGGAGGGCGAGACTCTTGTCGTGGAGACGGTGGGCTTCAAAGACGGTCTCTGGATCGACCGAAACGGCAGTCCGCTGACCGATGCCGCCAGGTTGACTGAACGTTTCACCCGGGTCAACTACGGCAGAATGGAGATTGCGGTCACCGTCAACGATCCGAAAGCGTACACTGCGCCGTGGACGGTCACGCTCAGCTACAACATCGTGCTCGACACGGATTTGCTCGAATACGTCTGTCTCGAAAATGAGCGCGACCTTCCCCATCTGGTAGGGAAATGACGCCGGCGATCAATCCCTGGTGAACTTGACACCTTCGTTCAGCAGCTTCTCATACCGGTCGGGGTCGATATTGTTCTCGGCGCAGACCATCTCCTGGAGACGAGTGCCTTCCCGCAGCATCAGCGTTGAGCGCAGCGTCCACGGCCGGGTCAGCACGTTGGGATCCTCGATGGTCACTTCGTAGTTGATCTGGTCCCTGTCCACGCGTGTGTAGCGCTCCGTGATGTGCAAGGCGTCAGTGTGGAAAGTGCCGGTCCCGGCCAGCCACGTCTTGTCGTTGAAGCCGATGACGTCGATGACGAGCGTGTCGCCCTCCCATTGCGCGACCGAATTGCCCATATAGCTCGGAATGATGTCGTCGGGGCGCTTGGCGTTGAACGGGATGACTCGGAACACGTTCATGTACTCGTAGAGCATGACAATCTGGTCCCGGGTCTGCACGAACTGCTGCGGGAACAACCCCAGCATGACAATGCGGGGGATCCCGGCTGGCAGGCAGAGTCCGGTGGGATCGTCGATGCCTCGTCGGTTGTACGCCTCGACGACTTTCTTGGCGGCCCAGGGCTGATACGGCGCAGCCTCCCGTCCTTCCGGCCGGTCGTTCGACGAGAGCACGGTGGGAGCCGACGGGTCCACCCCGCTCCCGCCGACGCCAACGCCGCGGTTGGCCTCTTCCCACGTCCCGCGCTGAGTGCTGCCGCCCTGCCACACTCCCGTCAAGTCCGGTTTCCCCTCGGCCGTGCGCGGGACGGAACCAGGGCCCTGGGCCGATACGATCCCGGATGCCGCAACGGCGATGACTGCCGCGATGACGAGCGCGCGCATCACGGCACCTCCACAGCCGGCGCCGCCCCGCCATCACCCGTTCCAGCCGGCGGACCAAAGAACATCTTCTTCCCGTCGGGCAGCGTAATCTGCCGGGAGTGGCCCCAGGCGCCGCCGTCCCGTGCCTGCCATCCGGACACGGTGATGCGGTCGCCGGGCTTGAAGGTGGTGTCCTTCTTCCAGCCTATCCGGTAGAGCACGGCAAGGTTGTAGCCTTCGAACTTCCAGTTGGTGACCTTGCCGGCAGCGTCGGCCACGTCAAGATAGAAGTGGGTGTGCGGGTTCGTCCACTCGACCTTCGTGACGACACCCGTCAGGGTGATCGGTTTGCTCACGTCATACTCGGCGCCAAAAGAGTGATGGGCCGACAACGGCGCAGACGATCCCATCAGCACAGGAATGAGCAGGGATACCCGGATCGCACGCCACGGCATCGTTCACCTCGATGGTTCAATGTATGCCGGTTTCGGAGCGTAGTAAAGACGCGAAACGCGTCCCGCGTTACACTGGCTTCGTGTTCTCGAGCCGCAGGAATTTCGTCGGCGCCGACAGACGCCTCGATGCCGAAATCATCGGCCTCGTCGGTTTCGCCCACGGCGTCTCGCACTTCTACCACCTGATGCTCCCTCCGCTGTTTCCCTGGCTGATGACCGAGTTCGGCCTGACGTTCACCCAGGTCGGCCTGCTGACGACGACATTCTTCGTGGTCAGCGGCGTGGGCCAGGCGCTTGCCGGGTTTCTGGTGGACCGTATTGGCGCAAGTCGGGTGTTATTCGCCGGAATAGCAACCCTGGCGCTGTCGGGCGTCGTCCTTGGTGTGTCGAGCAGCTATCCGATGCTGATCCTGACGGCAGCGATTGCCGGCGCTGGCAACAGCGTCTTCCACCCTGCGGACTTCACACTGCTCAACCAGCGTGTCACGCACTCACAGCTCGGACATGCTTTTTCCATTCACGCGTTGTCAGGGAACCTCGGCTGGGCAGCCGGCCCCGTGTTCATGGCCGGCCTGGCCGGCGCCGCCGGTCGGCATGCGGCCGGCTTCGGTGCCGCCGCGGTCGGCTCGCTTGCGCTCGTGCTCCTGTACACGCGGCGGCATGTGTTGTCGGATGCGGCCGCCGAACTGGTCGTGGCTGGCGAGCGCGGCGCGGCGATCGCGCGCACGGCGCCGCTCGCTTTCCTCCGCTCGGGCGCGGTATGGCTTTGCTTCTCGTTCTTCTTCCTGACCACGACGGCGTTCGGCATCCTGCAGAATTACGCGCCGGCGATTCTGAGCCAGGTGTACGGCGTCTCGCTCGTCTTCGCGAGCGGCGGGCTCACCGCGTACCTCCTGGGCAGCGGTGCCGGCGTCATCACAGGCGGCTTCCTCGCACCGCACGGCGATCGCGTGGTCGCCCCGTCGCTGGGATTCGCCGCGCTGATGGCGCTGGTGCTCGCGTCGGGCGCGCTGCCGTCCGCGGCGTTGTGGCCACTCATGGCGGCGCTCGGCTTCGGCGTCGGCATGGCGAGCCCCGCAAGGGATCTGCTCGTGCGACAGGCGGCGACTGCCCGGTTCGGCAAAACCTCATTCGGCCGGGTGTACGGGTTCGTGTACTCGGGCCTGGACACGGGGCTTGCCATCTCGCCCATGCTCTTCGGTCCGCTGCTCGACGCGGGGCGTTTCAACGACGCGCTGATCGCCGTCGCTCTCTTGCAGGTCGCCGCGCTGACGACGGCGTGGCGCGTCGGCAGCGGTGCGCGGGCGGCCGAGCCGAAATCGGCCCCGGTGGCTGCGTCACAAACCTGAGGTCGATCTCGTCGATATGACCGTCCCGCGGCGCGTATAATCCGACCGCAGCTCACCATCAGATGGCGCTTCAAGCTGGCACGCGCCTCGGCGGCTACGAGGTGCTCGCGCTCATCGGCACGGGCGGGATGGGAGAGGTCTATCGCGCCAGGGACGGCAAGCTCCAGCGTGAGGTCGCGCTGAAGGTTCTGCCGGACGCCTGGGCCAACGATCCCGATCGCCTTGCGCGCTTTCAACGCGAAGCCGAGGTCCTGGCGTCGCTGAACCATCCTCACATTGCCGCCATCTACGGCCTCGAGGATGCTCACCTGCCGGCCGGCTCGGGGCACGCGGTCCGGGCGCTGGTGCTGGAGCTGGTGGAAGGCCCAACGCTCGCCGATCGCCTCGCCCGTGGCCCTATCCCGCTCGACGAGGCGTTGAGCATCGCACAGCAGATTGCGGAAGCGCTCGAAGCCGCACACGGGCACGGCGTCGTCCACCGCGATCTCAAGCCCGCGAACATCAAGCTGAGGTCCGACGGAACGGTCAAGGTCCTGGACTTTGGCCTCGCCAAAGCGGTGTCTGGGGATTCGTCGACGGGCAGCGTCTCGCAATCACCGACCTTCACCGTGGCGGGCACGCAGGTGGGCGTGATCCTCGGCACGGCGGCCTACATGGCCCCGGAACAGGCCAAAGGCAGGACGGCCGACGCGCGCTCCGACATCTGGGCGTTTGGCGTCGTGCTGTACGAGATGCTGACCGGTCGGGCGGCGTTCGGCGGCGAGACGACGCTGGAGGTGCTCGGCGGCGTGATGAAGGCCGATCCCGACTGGGGAGCGCTGGCGGCGACGACGCCTCCAGGTATTCGCTCGCTGATCCGCCGCTGCCTTCAGAAGGATTCGAACCGGCGGCTGCGTGATATCGCGGATGCGCGCTTTCAGATCGAGGACGCGCTGAGCGAGCCGTCAGCTCCCGCCGCGCTGACTGCGCCGGCTCGAAAAAATCGCGAGCGTTTCGCGTGGGTGGCTGCGCTGGCGATGGGAATGGTCGCCGCGTCGCTGATGACCCGCGTGTTCTTGCGGCCCTCCGCCGTCGAGGCACCGGAGGCGCGATTTCAAATCGTCACGCCGCCGGCCGCGACCGCAGCGCTCCCCCAGTTGGCGATTTCCCCTGACGGGCGGCAAGTCGTGTTTTCCGCGACGACCCAAGGGAACACTCAACTCTGGCTCCGGCGATTCGAGTCCGAGGCGGCGGAACCTATTGCCGGAACCGAAGGCGGACGATTTCCCTTCTGGTCACCCGACAGCCGGTCGATTGGGTTTTTCGCCGACCAGAAACTGAACGGATCGGCATTTCCGGCGGAAGCGCTCAAGTCGTGGCTGATGGAGGCGGCGACGATACCACCACTTACGGTGGCACCTGGGGCGCTGACGGCACCATCCTGTTTGGTGTGGCCAATACGACGCCGATCTCTCGCGTGCCGGCGAGCGGCGACGAAGTGGTCGAAGCCACCCGGATCGAGTCCCCCTCAGCAGATCGGGCACCGATTTCCCCACTTCCTTCCCGATGGGCGTCATTTCCTGTTTTTTGCGACAGGCGCGCCAGGTGTTCAGGGGGTCTACATAGGCACTCTCGATACGACGGATGCGCGGCGTCTCCTGGAGGCCGATACGGCTGCGGTCTTCACGCCGCCCGATTTCGTGCTGTTCGTGCGCCAGGAGACGTTGTTCGCGCAGCGGCTCGATCTCGACCGCCTGGAACCGGTCGGCGAACCCTTTCAGGTAGCAGAGCGGCTGGCCGTCAATCCCAACAATTTTGCGAGCGTGGCCCTGTCGGCTTCGGTGGCTGGTCCGCTGGCGTTCAGGACGGCCGTCGCGGAGCCTCGCCAATTGGTGTGGCTCGATCGCGCCGGCAAACAGATCGCCGCGGTAGCGGATCTGGACACGGCCGAGACCAATACCATGAGGCTTTCACCCGACGGCCGCACCCTGGCGCTGACCCGGAGAGTCGGTGGGAACACGGACGTGTGGTTGATCGATATCAAGCAGGGAGTCCCCCGCCGATTCACGTTCGAGGCCGTGAATGACCAGAACCCGGTGTGGTCGCCGGATGGAAGTCGAATCGTATTCCAGTCGTCTCGAAAAGGCGGTGGCTTCTATGATCTCTATGAGAAGCCGGTCGCGAGCGGCGGGGCCGAGAATGTGCTGCTCGAATCCTCCGAGAACAAGAACGTCACGGATTGGTCGCCAGATGGCCGCTTCATTCTGTATTCGAGCCTCCGCCCGAAAACTGCCCGCGATCTGTGGGCCCTGCCGCTCGGCGGCGATCGAAAGCCGTTCGCGGTGGTGCAGAGCGCCTTCGAGGAAAACAACGGACGGTTTTCGCCGGATGGCCGCTGGATCGCGTACCAGTCGAACGAAACCGGACCGACCGAAGTCTACGTCCGCGCTTTCCCCGGCCCTGGCCGCAACTGGCAGATATCGACCGGAGGCGGCACCAACCCTCAGTGGCGGGCGGATGGCCGAGAGATCTTCTACAGGACGCCGGATGATCGCATCATGGCCGTTCAGGTCGCTTTTCCGGCAAACGGAGCTTCCGTCGACTCCGGCAGACCTGTTGCGCTTTTTTCTCTGCGGCCGGGATCTGCGTACATCGCGGCACCCGATGGGCAGCGCTTCCTGATCAACACGCCGCTGGGGGAGCCCGTCACCCCACCCATCACGGTCGTCCTGAACTGGCAACCAGCGCTTTCAGCGCGCGAAAGGCAATGAAAATCGGTGCCCGTTTGCCACAATGAGACCGGCGTGGAGCGGCGAGATCGAGCTTCCAGTGGTGCGTCGACACCGTTGAATTGGCTGATCCGGAGCGTGCGTGATTGAGCGAATAACTGGGCGTCGTGACGGGCCGCCTGGCGGGGCGGCGGCGACAGCCTGCGACCCTGATTAAGCAAACGTAGGCACGCTCTCCGCTCTGGCCAGGAGAGGCCGATGGCGTACTGGATTGCGGGCGTCGATGTTCACAAGAAGATGCTGGCGGTGGTGATCGCGGATGTCGCCGTTGACGGCGAGTACCAGTTTGAACGGCGGACCGTGAGCACGAGCCCGGGCGCCCTGCGCGCGTTGGCGGCCTGGTTCGTGGAGCGTGAGGTCGAGGAAGTTGTGATGGAATCGACCGCGCAATACTGGCGACCGGTGTGGGAAGCGCTCGAGCGATTCTGGACGCCCCTTCGCCGGACCCGGGAGGACGCCGGCGCGCTCTCGGGCACGCTGCATCTGGCCCAGGCGCAATCGAATCGCGGGGCGCCGGGACGGAAGAAAGATTTTCCGGATGCCGAACGCCTCGTGAGACGGCTCGTCGCTCAAGAGCTCACCCTCAGCTTTGTGCCGGATGCCGAGCAGCGGCTCTGGCGGACGGTGATGCGCCGCAAGTACCAAGTGACGTGTCATCGCGTGCAGCTACAGAACCGTCTGGAATGTTTGCTGGAGGAAGCCCACATTAAGTTGTCGAGCCTCGTGTCGGATCTGCTCGGCGCCAGTGCGCGGCGCATGTTGCAGGCGCTCGCGGACGGAGAAACGGACCCGGCGACACTCGCGGGCCTGGCCAGTCGGCGGCTGCGCGCGACACCGGACCAGTTGTGTGACGCGCTCGGCGCCTGCAGAGACCTCCATCCGGTCTACCGGCGCATCCTGACACTGGCGCTCGACGAATTACGGCTGATCGAAGACCACATCGCCCAACTCGACCACGAGATGGCGCGGCTCCTCAGCCCGCACCAGCCGGCGGTGCAACGGCTGGCCGAGGTGCCCGGGTTGGGCGTGGATTCCGCGCAACAGATCATCGCGGAAGTCGGCGCCGCGGCGGCCACGTTTCCCTCGCCCAAGCATCTCGCCTCGTGGGTGGGCGTGTGTCCCGGCGATGAGGAGAGCGCGGGCGTGAACTACAGTCACCGCTCGCCGCACGGCAACCGCCAGATGCGACGGGTGCTCAATCAGGCCGCCAATGCCGCCGTCAAGACGAAAGGCAGTATCTTCGAGCTGGTGTATCGACGTCTCATGCCGCGCCTGGGACACGCCCAGGCGATTGGCGCGATCGCCCATCGTCTCTGTCGGCTGATCTGGAAGATCCTGCGCCAGGGCGTGTCCTACGAAGAACGTGGTCCGGCCGTGATTCAACACCGGAAGCACCGGCGCACCGCCAAGATGATCCGCGAACTCCGAAGCCTGGGCTACCGTGTCGAGCTGGCACTCTCTCCCTTGGGCAGTCCAGCATGAGTGCGAGAGATTTTCGACCCTGGAAGCCCACGCCCTGACGCGGGCCACGAAGGCGCGAAGACACGAAGCGCATATCGTTCCTTCGTGTCATCGTGGCCGACCGAGCCGGGGCGGCCCTACGCGCGGCAGCCCCGCGTGGGCGTCAGGTGTGGGGCAGCGCCCCACCTTAGTTCGTCGAGTTCGCACTTACAGGCCGCGACGCCGTGTACGCGGCGATGTTCACCAGGTCTTCGTTCGTCAGCTTCTGCACGACCGGTTTCATGAGATCCGCCCACAGCCCTTTCCGCGCGCCCTGCTGCATGTCGTACATCTGGCGCACGATGTAACTTGGTGAACGGCCGGCGATCGGCGGAACGGGGCCCACACCCTGCAGGTCGGCGCCGTGACAGACGCCGCAGGCCACGGTCTTGCCGTTGCCTCCCGAGCGAACGAGCGCTTCTCCCTTCTTGATGCTTCCGACTGGGACATACGCCACGAAGCCGTCACGCGGGTCGCGGAGAATCTCGAAGTGTTCCGTATGCTCGGGGGACTCGATAATGCGCTGGCCGATGGGCTCGGTTCCTGCCTCGGCTCCCTCGAGAACGAGGTGCACGCCGCCCTGCACGCGCGTCTTCGGCACTGTGGCCGCTTCCACCACGCGAATGTAGCGGCTCGTCCACTTGATCGCCGAGAAGTACTCGGCCGCCTGTTTGATCTCGTCCTCGGTCATCGCCTTCGCGATGGCGATCATGATGTTCGTGTTGTTCTTCCGCGGCTCCGCGCTCTTCCGCAGATCGCTTCGAAAATCGTTCATCTGCTGAAGGAAGTACGGGACAGGCAGACCAGAAACGCTGGCGTTTTCCGGACGGCCCTTGCCGTTCGGCATGTGACACAGCCCGCAGGCACGCACGTCCGGCCGGCGCCCCTTGGCGACGACATCGGGCATCGGCGGATGATCGCCGGGATACCAATCGGCCGGACCGAACGCGTCCGAGATCTGGGCGCGGGTGAAGGTTCTATCGGTGCCCGGCAGGCTGCGCGGTGTTGTATCGGGAGGCGCCGCCGGCGGCGGCGTGCCGGGTGCTGGCGTTGGCGGAGGAATCGGAATCGCGTACGCCCACGCCGGCTGCCCGGGGGGCGTCGGCTGCGCGTATTGGGCACCCGCGACGACGACCAGGGACGTGCAACCGAGAAGCACCAGGGTGAGCAATCTGCGCATACGCGCCTCCTTTCAGGCCACGGGCAACTACTGGGTGATCTTCAGTCCCGACATGCTCACGACTTGTCCCGTTGACAGCTTGCCGGTCATGAACATGCCGCCGTTCGAGCCATCTCTCATCGGCCGGTATGTCACGGTAATCGTGTCGCCAGGCTTGACCGTCGTCTTGGTCCAACCGCGGCGAGCCAGATAGTTCGGACTCATGCCCTCGAACCCGTACGTGTCCACGCTTCCCTTCTGGTTGGCCACGTCCACCCAGATCCAGGTATGGGGATTCGTCCAGTCGAACTGCTTGACGGTGCCGCTGATTGTCTTTTCCGCGGAGGTGTCGAACGCGGCGAACGAGTGATGCGCCGAGACAACGCCTACCGCCACGGCAATCAGACCTGCGGTGATGAGTGCGCGACGCATTGGCCCTCCTACCTGCGCTCTGGCCTACTCTTTTGCGGGCGGACGACCCGCCGGGTTCGCGAGGTTGATCCCCGCCTTCCCGCTTTCGTCGATGAAGTTCCGGTTGTTCTCTTCGCAGATGTACTCCGCAATCGTCCAGTTGCGATGTCGCGTCAAGGTCGAGCTCGAGACAAACGGTGCCGCCAGCACGTCCGGATCGGTGATGGTGGTCTCGATGACCATGGTATCGGGTCCAGTCAGCCGGAACCGCTCGACGATCTTCATCCTGCCGCTGTGCGGAATTCCCCGCGCGATCTCGGTCAGCGGGGAGAAGCCGATCGTGTCCACGACCAGTGTGTCGCCTTCCCAGCGACCGACCGACGTCCCGTGGAACTCGAGATCGGGATCCTCGGGCAACGGACGCCCGTCGGTGTAGACGTGGCGCACCTGCGTGTAGGCTTCGATCACGATCGTGACTTTGCCGGGCGTCAGCAGGAACTCCATCGGGTACGGCTGCGTCATGATGCGCGGCATGCCGGGCGGCAGGCAGTTGGCCGTCTCCGCATCCTGTGGTGGGGACGCCTGAAACGCCTTGAGCTTCGCCTCGGACGCCGGCGTGAGGGACGGTGTCGCAGCCGCGTTGCCACCGCCACCGCTTCGCTCCCAGACGCCGGTGAAGTCGGGCAGTTTTGCGACGGCCGCCCAGTCCGCAGCCGTCGGCGCCCTGGTCGTGGTTTTCTGTGCGGCGAGGGCCGCCGCGAACACCGCCGAGAGCACCGCCCCGACTGCCAAGCGACCGCTCGTGCTCCTGCGCATGCGCGACAAAGTAGCACGGACGAATTTGTGAGGGTGAGCCATTTCTTGGCCTCGCCCATTCCTGGCCGTCTTACACTGGGCCGTCCCGAATGGGACCATTTCAGGGAGAGATCCAATGCAGAGGATGATTTCGGCTGGCCTGGGCGCGATCCTCGTAGCTCTGGCTTCTGTCGGCCGTGGCGCAGCAGGCGCCCAACCTCGGTTTCTTCATCACCAGCGCCGGGTCGGGCAACGGCGCCAACCTCGGCGGTCTGGCCGGCGCCGACGCGATCTGTCAAAAGCTGGCGGCCTCGGCAGGAGCTGGCGCCAGGACCTGGCGCGCCTATCTCAGCACGAGCGCCTCGGGTGGTCAGGCAGCCGTCAACGCACGCGATCGGATCGGCAAGGGACCGTGGCAGAACGCCAAGGGTGTCGTCGTGGCCCAAACCGTCGACGACCTGCACAGCGACAAGAACAGGCTGGGGAAAGAAAACTCGCTGACCGAGAAGGGCGCCACGGTGAACGGCCGCGGGGACAGCCCGAACACCCATGACATCCTGACGGGTTCAGGCCCGGACGGCCGCTCCCTCCCTGGCGATTTGACCTGCAGCAACTGGACGAGCTCAGGATCGGGCAGCGCCCAGCTCGGGCACCACGACAAGCAGGGTGGCGGCCAGAACCCGAACTCGTGGAATTCGGCGCACGGATCGAGCGGCTGCAGTCAAGCGAACCTCGTCTCGACCGGTGGAGCGGGACTCTTCTACTGCTTCGCTCAATAGAGATCACGGGAGAATGACCCGATGTCCAGATTTCCCCGTGATCTCAGAAGTCGAACATGTTCGTCACCTTGACGATGAACGACCGCTCCATCACCTCGCCATATGTCGTGTCTCGACGATCGTTGTAGACGAGATACAAGTCGCTCAGCGGATGGTGGATGAAGTTGAACCGGATGTTCGAGCTGACCTGACGGGTGTCGGAGTTGTACTGGACGAACGCGTTCAGCACCGACCTGCCCGTGAACGCGTAGACCATGCGGAGACCGAGCAGATCCGTCGTGAACGCCCCGCCCGGCAGGTCGACGTCGTTCCGGCTGTACGTGAGGTCGACGTTCAGGTGATAGTTCGGCGTCAGACCCAGCCCGCCGCCGTACGTCTTGCGGCGGCCGTCCCAGAACTCGCCCCACGTGTAGTTGCCGCTGCCGGAGACCTTGCGCGTCTGATTGGTGCTGAAGGTCGCCGTCTGCGACCTGTAGCTGTAGTCGCCCGGGGGCACGATCACCCGGCCGATGCGCGTGTCGCGCACCAGCCGATCGAACGACTGGTTGACGGCGACATTGACCGCCCCGTTGTTCTCGAACCGGATGCCGGCGTTCACGTCCTGGGTCCTCGTCTCGATGTTCCCGACGCCGTCCTCGTAGTAGTCGAGGGTGGTGCCGAAATCGAGGTTTCGAATCGTGTCGCTGCTTTCGATCTGGGGTGTCCAGGCGAAGTCGCCGGTATACTGCGAGAAGTTCGATCGTCGTAGAAACCCCACTTCGGGGTTGAAGTTCGCCTGAATCTGATTGTATTCAGTCGACACGAGCAGCTCGTCGTCCTGCCAGGCGGCGCCGAGGCGCTTGGCCAGATCGTTGCCCACTCGGCCCGGCGTGTCGCTTCTGAGCATGTACGAGTTGAACTGCCACCTGTCGAGCTCGAAGTAGGCGTCGGCGCCGTATACGCGGTTGTAGTCGCCTGTGATCGTCGAATTCCGATCGGTGAAGATGGCGCCGACGAACGAGTTCCGCAGAAGGTTCCGTCTCAACCGGCCAACGGTGTAGTTGTTGGAAGGAACCGTCGCCAGCGGAACGCCCAGCGCGTCGCGCGTCTGGAGATCGTCGGTTCTCATCGTCAGGAAGCCGACGTCGTACGCGCCGCCCACTTTGCCAGAAAGGCGCGCGCCGCCGACGATCGGAATCGGCGTGCCGGCGGCGCTCAGACCGATTCGCCGGCTGTAGAACGGCGACATGTTGCCGCCGGCCGACGTCGAGCTCCCACCCCCGGTGTTACGATTGCTGCCGCCGCCGCCACCGCCGAAACCGAAGTTGCCGGCGTTCTCGATGAAGAAGTCGCGCTTCTCCGGGAAGAACAGGCTGAACCGCGTGAGGTTCACCTGCTGCTGATCGACTTCCACCTGCGCGAAATCGGTGTGATACGTGGCGTCGAGCGTGAGCGACTGACCGACGCCGTACTTGAGATCGACTCCACCTGCGTAGTCTTCCATCCGTCCGAGCGACTGGGTCGTCAGTAACGGCAGATCGAGTCCAGCTCGCGTCTGCGTGGCGCCTCCGGACACGTAGGGCTCGATCTTGAGATTCCGACCAGGCCGAAGGTTTTCAAGACCGGTGAGAGTGCCCGCCAGCGATATTTTGCTGATGGCCCTGAAGCGAATGGGAATAGGCGCCCACTGGCTGTCTTCGTTCCGTCGAAGAATCTTTCGGCCGAGGTTGAGCCCCCATTCCTGGCTCGGCGCGTTCGAGAACCGGAAGGTCGTGAACGGGATCACGAATTCCGCGATCCAGCCGTCCTCCTGCACCGTGACCTTGACGTCCCAGAGACCGTCCCAGTCGTTGTTGTAGGTCCCGTCGTTGGATATCTGCGAATCGCGCTTCCCCCCGGCCGCGTTGGTGGCGAACTGATATCCGGACTGCCGATCGTGGAGGCTGTCGATGACTATCGTCGCGACATCCGAGCTGCCGGCATTGAAGTCTTCCTTGAGCTCGGTGACGGTCCGATGCGCCATGTCCGAGTCCCAGGAATGGAAGCCGACGTAGAGATTGTTGTCGTCGTACAGAAACCGGACCTCGGTGGGTTCGGGCGAGAGTTCCCCCGGGTTGGGCGTGAACTGGTAGAACTCGGTGGCGGGAACCGCGCGTGCCCAGGCGGGTTCCTCGAGCGTGCCGTCGATGCTGATCTCTTCCGAGACCCGGACGGCCTTGACGACCTTGGTTGCGCGGACGGCGTCGTAGTCGATCGGCGCGGGCCGCGGCGCGCTCGCCTGGACGGCTCCTCCGTCCTGAGCGACGGCCGGCCCCTGGGCGCGGGCCGGCACCACCGCGGACAACCCGCAGATCGACAGGGCGCAACACAGCGTCAGGACGCGTCCCATCTCGAGTGCCGTCTATTGTAAGGCCAAGCGGCAGCCGGAAGCGCTCACCTCGGCTACGGCGACAAGCAGCGTCGCGGCCAGATTTTGAAACGTTGGGGATGACCGGATTTCAGAAGTCGAACAGCCGGGTGACTTTCACAATGAACGACCGCTCCATCACCGCGCCGTAGGTCGTGTCCCGGCGATCGTTGTAGACGAGATACAGATCGCTCAGCGGGTGATGGATGAAATTGAAGCGGATGTTCGAGCTCACCTGGTTCGTGTCGGTGTTGAACTGGACGAACGCATTGAGCGAGGCTCGACCGGTGAACGCGTAGACCATGCGCAGGCCGACCAGATCGGTGATGAACGCCCCGCTCGGCAGATCCACGTCGTTGCGGCTGTAAGTGACGTCGAGATTGAGATGGTAGTTTGGGGTGAAGCCAAAGCCACCTTCCAGAGCCTTTCGGTGGCCGTCCCAGAACTCGCCCCACCCGAAGCTGCCGCTGCCTGAGACTTTTCGGCTCTGATTGGTCCGGAAGCTCGCCGTCTGCGACCGGTACGAGTAGTCGCCGGCCGGGACGATCACCTGGTTGATCCGTGTGTCGCGGACCAGGCGATCGAACGTCTGATTGACCGCGAAGTTGATCGACGCGTTGTCCTCGAACAGGATGCCGGCGTTGACGTCCTGGGTTCGAGTCTCGATCATTCCCGCCCCGTTCTCGTAGTAGTCGAGGCTGCCACCGAAATCGAGATTCCGGATGGTCTGGCTTTCCTCCAGCTGCGGACGCCAGGCGACGTCACCCGAGTACTGCGAGAAATTGCTGCGGCGGAGGAACCCTACTTCCGGATTGAAGTTGGCCTGGATCGCGTTGTATTCCGTCGACACGTAGAGCTCGTCGGTCTGCCAGGTGCCGAAGAGCCGCTTGGCGAGACTGAGACCCGGCCGGTTCGGCGTGTCGCTCCTGAGGAGATGCGAACCAAACTGCCACCTGTCCAGCTCGAAGAACGCATCGGCGCCGTACACGCGATTGTAGTCGCCGTCGATCGTCGAGTTGCGGTCGGTGAAGATGCCCCCAACAAACGAATTCCGCAGCAGCTTGCGCCTCACCCGCCCGACGACGAAGTTGTTGGCCGGCGTGGTGGACAGCAGGTTCCCCCCTGTGTCGCGCAGATCCAGTTCCTCCGTTCTCATCGCCAGAAAGCCGACGTCGTAGGCGCCCGCCTGCCCCGAGAGACGCGATCCGCCGACGATCGGAATCGGAGTGCCCGACGGGCTGAGACCGATCCGCCGGCTGTAGAACGGCGACATGGTGCCGCTTGCCGACGTCGAGCTTCCGCCGCTGTTGGTACTGCGAGCCGTCCCGCCCCCGCCGCCGCCGAAGCCGAAGATGCCGGCGTTCTCGATGAAGAACTCGCGCTTTTCCGGGAAGAACAGGCTGAACCGCGTGAGGTTGACCTGCTGCTGATCGACCTCGACCTGGGCGAAATCGGTCCGGTAGGTCGCGTCGAGCAGAAGCGACGGACCGACACCATACTTGAGATCCACGCCGCCGTTGTAGTCGCCCAGGGTGCCGAGCGATTGAGTCGAGCGCAGCGGCAGCAGCGGATCGCTGCGCGTCTGGGCGGCAGCGGCCGACACATACGGTTCGATCTTCAGGTTCCGGCCGGGCCGGATGTTTTCGAGACCCGTGAGCGTGCCGGCCAGCGAAACCTTGCCAATGCTTCTGAAACGGACGGGAATCGGCGCCCAGTGGGCGTCTTCGTTGCGGCGAAGGATTCGCCGCCCGAGATTGAGACCCCATTCCTGGGTTGGCGCGTTCGAGAAGCGAAACGTCGAGAACGGAATCACGAACTCCGCGATCCACCCGTCTTCCTGAACGCTGACCTTGACGTCCCACAATCCGTCCCAGTCGTTGTTGAACTGACCGTCGTTCGAGATTTGCGCGTCGCGCTTGGCGCCAGCCGCGTTGGTTCCCAATTGATACCCCGACTGCCGATCGTGGAGACTGTCGATGACGATCACCGCGGTGTCCGAGTTGGTGGGGCTGAAGTCTTCCTTGAGCTCGGTGACGGTCCGGTGCGCCATGTCCGAGTCCCAGGAGTGAAAGGCCACGTAGAGGTTCTCGTCATCGTACAGAAAACGCACGTCGGTGGGTTCCGGAGAAAGCTCGCCCGGGTTCGGGGACAACTGGTAGAACCCGGTGGCCGGCGAGGCGCGCTGCCAGGCCGGCTCTTCCAGCTGTCCGTCGATGGTGATCGGTTCGCTGATCCTGACCGCGCGGACACTCTTCGTCGCCCGAATGGCGTCGTAGTCGATTGCGTCGCCCCGCGCAGGCCCCGGCGTACCACCGGGCGGAGGCGTTTGCGCGGAAGACGGCACGACCGACAGCAGGGTCACCAGAGAAAAAGCCGCCGCGACGCCGCAGGAGCTTTGCCTCACGGCTGCTCTCAGTCGCTGCCCAATGCAAACGCGGTCAGAGCATTCTCGGCGCCGGAACCGCTGGCCATGACGATGTATTGCCGGCCCGATCGTGCCCGGTACGTCATCGGGTTGGCGCTGTTGGCATAGGGCACCTTCGTGCGCCAGACTTCACGGCCGGTTTTCGCATCGAAGGCGTACAGGTAGCCGTCGCCACCGCCGATGAAGACGAGGCCGCTCTTTGTGACCAGCGCGCCGCCCCGGTTGTTCGGCGATCCCAGCCGTGAGGGCAGCGCGACCCCCTTGAGCAGTGGATGGCTCCGAATATCGTCGCTGCCCTCGCCGAGCGGAACCTTCCAGGCAATCTCGCCCTTGTTCAAATCGATGGCCGCCAGGACGGCGTAGGGCGGCGAGATGATGGGCAGCCCGCCCGGCAGGCTGACCGCTTCCCCGCCCGTTGCGAAGACGTTGGAATAATCGACTTTGACGAGTGGATTGGAACCGTTGTTTCGGGCAACGCGGTTGACGCCCACCGCGTTCGTGGCTCGAACGAAAAGGTATCCGGTCTCCGGATCGACCGCGGCGCTGCCCCAGTTCGCCCCGCCGGTCTGCGCGGGACGCTGCAGCGTGCCGACCAGGGAAGGCGGCGTAAAGATCGGACCGATGCGAAACTTGCGCATCTGCTCCTGCGCCAACGCCTTGATCTCCGGCGTCAAATCATTGGCATCGTCGAGCGACACGCCCTGGTCCACGAACGGCGGAGGCCTGGTGGGAAACGGCTGCGTCGGAAACGGCTTTTCCCCCGGCACGTCGGTGTCGGTCGGCACGGCACGCTCGACGATGGGCCAAACGGGCCGGCCGGTGACCCGATCAAATACAAAGGTGTCACCCCGCTTGGTGACCTGGGCGACGGCGTCGATGCGCTGGCCGTCCACGGTGATGGTGACGAGATTGGGCTGCGCCGGGATGTCCCAATCCCACAGCCCGTGGTGGACGGTTTGAAAATGCCACTTCATCTGCCCCGTCGCCGCGTCGAGGCACACGAGCGACTCCGCGTACAGATTCGCGCCCGGGCGCTGACCGCCATAGTAGTCGCTGGTAGGCGTCGACGTCGGCAGGTACAGGAGTCCGCGAGCCTCGTCGAGCGCCATCGGCGCCCACACGTTGCCGTGCCCGTTGTCGCGCCACGATTCCTTTTCCCAAGTCTCGGCGCCGGGGTCGGTGGGTGCCTGCGGAATGACCGAGAACGTCCAGACGCGTCGCCCCGTACGGGCATTGAATGCCTGCACGTAGCCCATCGGATCGGGCAGCTGCACGCGGTCGGGCACCTGGCTCCCCACGATGATGAGATCCCGATACACGACGGGCGGTGAGCTCTGTGTGGAGTGCGTGATGTCGGAGACGCGCGGCAGCCCGTCGGTGAGCAGCACGGCTCCTCCGTTGCCGAACGCCGGATCCGGTTTCCCTGTCTGCGGATCGAGGGAGAAGAGCCGATGCCGGCTGTTGAGGAACAGCCGCGTCCGATTGCCGTCGCGCCAGAACGCCGTGCCGCGCAGCTTCCAGCCGCTCGACGAGAGGAGCTGACCGAGCTCGTAGGCTTTGCCGTCGAAGCGCCACTGCTCCCGGCCGGTCTCGGCATCCACTGCCGCGATGTTGTTGTAAGGAGTGGTGACGTACAGGACGCCGTCGATCATGAGCGGCGTCGTTTCGTTGAAGCCAGGGCTCGTCCCGTACTCTTTCAGCACGGTCTCCCAGTGCTTCCACTCCCACGCCACTTTGAGACGCTGCACGTTGCCCGGACCGATGTCCGTCAACGGCGAGTACTTCGAGCCGCCCTGATCCCCTCCGTAGTAGAGCCATTCGGCCAGGCCGGATGGCGCGGGCGGCGCGGCAGGCTGCTGCGCCAAGGCGATCGATCCGGCGGCCAGAAGGACGAGCAGCGGAAAGTGTCGCTTCATGCGATTCAGGTAGCGCCAGGTCAACGGTCGGCCCGGCTGGGAACGAGCAGCGACGTGATTGTAGCCCGCCGCCCGGGTTCACGGGCCAGAATCTCACTTCTGATTCGTACGGGTGCGCTCAGGCATCGGCCGGTGCAACCGGATCGGAACGACCGCCGCATAGCGGGGAAAGTCGCAGTCGGCAGTCGGCCGTGAAGATAGCGAACGGCTCGTCTGTCGTGATCAAGTGGTGGCAGTTTCCTGTTACCTTGGCTCGGTAAACGCGCTCGCCAACGGCAGCTCCAGGCCCGGAAAGAGCTCGCTCGTCAGCACATCTCCGGCCTCGGACGCGAGCTCGATCGCGCGGCCGAAGCGTTCGCCGGAGCGCCGATACACTCTGATCAGATCGAGCTCGGGATCGACGATCCAGTACTCGGTGACGCCAGCCCGCTCGTAAAGGCGGCGCTTGATCGTCTCGTCACGTCTCCGTGTGCCCGGCGACCCGATCTCCACGACGAGCTCCGGCGTGCCTCTGACGTGCTGAGGGGTCAACACCTCCGCCGCCCGCGCCTTCGACATGTACAGCAGGTCCGGTTCGACGATGTCGACGTTGGAGAAAACAACGTCGAAGCGCGCAAGGAAGATCTCGCCGATCGGACGCGTCTGGAGGTACGAGCGGATAAGCCAGTGGAGATTTGACACGATGCGCTGGTGGCTCGTGTTCGGAGACGGCGTCACGTAGTGCTCCCAGTCGATCAGTTCGTGCCGTCTTCCATCGTCCGGAAACTGCACGAAGTCGTCGTAGGTGAGCTTCACGCCGGCGCCGGTCGGTTTCATCTCGTCGCGCCCGGACATGAGCCCATTGTAGTCCGGCCATGCGACGCACGTGCCGAGCGCAGGACGCCGTCGCGCCGAGGCGCGGTGGCATCGACCGTGCGTGACGACGACGATGTAGAATCGGGCTGGCGCCCGGTCACGAGGCCGCGACATGACGAGCCCCGACTCGAGCACTGCCGAGCGCCTCGCTTCCCTCGAAGCGAGGATGAACCGCATGGACGATCTCTACGAGCTCATCGAGCGCCAGTTCACGGAGTTTCGGGTAGGCATGACCCAGCAGGTGACCCAGCTGCGGGAAGAAATGACCCGTCAGTCCACGGAGTTGCGCGCAGATATGAATCGCCAGTCGGCGGCGCTGCGTGCAGACATGAACCGCCAGTTCGACGTGATGAACGGCCAGCTTGGAGAGCTCAGATCCGACATGAACCAGCGATTCGAACACGTTGACCGGCGTTTCGAGCAGGTGGATCGCCGGTTCGAACAGTTCGAGTACCGGTTTCAGGCGTTGGACGCAAAGGGCGACCGGCACTTCACGTGGATTGTCGGGATCCAGGTCGCGCTCATGCTGGCCGTCATCGGCGCGATGATGGGCGCCTACTACAGGTGACGCAAAGAACTGCCACGAAGGCGCGAAAATCACGACAACGAAACTGAACACGAATCTATTCAGGCCGAGCGGGCCGGTTGTGGCTGGGCCGACATCTCCGCCGGAGCATCGGGCCCGCCGTTGCGCTACCCGGCCGCGTCGGCCAGCGCGCGCTCCAGGAGATCCGCCACTTCCAGCGACGGCGCCCAGTGCCGGAGATACGCGCGGTCGGCATCTTCGGCGACTTTCAAGATGCCGACGACGTCCCACCACTGGCGTTCCGAGGTCTCGCCACCGAGGCGGTACCACTCGAGTTTTGCCAGGACGGTATCTTCGGCCGAGGCGATAGGAAATCGTGGAGCGTCCGGGGTCTCATCGATCGCGTAGCGGCGCGTCCGTTCAGCGGCCTCGAGGTGGCCGGTGATCTCGTAGTGTGCGAGCCTGGTACCAATCATGCGGGCGGATAGCGCGGGCGCTTTATTCGCCGCTCCATCCCTTCCTCAGCGCGGCGCGATCGACTTCCTGTCCCCTCAGGTAGACGCGTGAGATCCGCCGGGCGTTCGTGATGTCATCGAGCGGATTCGCGTCGAGCGCGATGAAGTCAGCGCTCTTGCCGGGAGCAATCGTGCCAAGATCGTCCAGCTGCAGGATGTCTGCGGATGTTCGCGTCGCGGCGACGATGACCTGAGCTGGCGTCATCCCAGCGGCGACCATGTCCGACAGTTCGGTGAGCGCGTTCCATCCAACCGAGATCCCCGCGTCGGTCCCGTAACCAATCTTCACGCCGGCCGCGTTGAGCCTCGCCAGGTTCCGCGCTTGAACGTCGTACAGTTCGCGCACCTGACGGGCAGTCTCCGGCTTTCGGTTCGCCACCTCGTCGCGCATTCGTTGAATCTCTGCCGCCGGCACGGTGTCGGCCAGCCACGACAAATCGTCGGCGATGCCCCGGTCAGGGAGGTTGGGGATGACGAACACGTTGGGCCGCTCTTTCATAAGCGCGAGGAACTCGTCATCGATATCTTTGTCTCGAACTCCGTGCGCGAAACCGTCGATGCCCGCGCGCAGCAGCTCCTTCGCATCGGCGAGATCGAAGATATGTGCCACCACCCGGAGGCCGCGAGCGTGAGCCTCGTCGATGATCGCGCGATACATCGGCGGCGGCAGTTTCTGCACCGTGCCGTCCCGATCGTCGACCCAGATCTTGACGATGTCCACTTGCTTCGCGGCGAGCTCTTGAACCACTTGTCTCGCCTCTCCCTCCGTCGTCACGCCGTATGGAGCATCCCGTCGGTAGTCGGCGCCTGGCCCGGCATTGGGCAACGCAATGCCGCGGCCTGCCGTTCGAAACAGCGCGGCGCCTGGAACCGGTTGGGCCCGCAGCTCGAACGGCAACTCGCCCCGATCCACACCCATGCTCAACGTCGCCGCAATCCCGTAGTACGCGTAACGGTTCAAGTGATCGACGAGGTTCTCACGCGTGAAGTTGGCGGCCGACGTGGTCATCGTCTTCACGTTCGTGTAACCCAGATGGCTGTGCGCGTCGACGAGAGCAGGCATCACGGTCTTGCCTGTCAGATCGACACGCTCGGCACCCTCGGAAATCTGGAGCTCGCCTTTCTTTCCGACGCGGGCGAACATACCGTTCTCGATCACGAAGGCGGAGTCCGCGATGGCTGGACTCCCGTCGCCGACAATGAGCTGCGCTCCTTCGAACAGGATGGCTTTACTCGCCACCCGAGGCGGCGGCGTTTCTGCCGGCGACGAACAGGCGGCTGTCGCGAGCAGACAGGCGCACACCAGACATGGCCACGAAGACACGAAAGCACGAAATGAATCTTTACCCTCGTGGCTTCGTGTCTTCGTGGCTTGCGGCAGAAATCGCATCGCGCCCTATGACGGCAGCCGGAATGCCAGCAGCTCTCCGGTGTACGCCCCGCCGCTGATGGCGACCACCAGGTACTGCCTGCCGTTGACCAGGTACGTCATCGCTGATCCGCTTTGCGGCGCCGGCATGTAGACCGCGCCGACTTCTTTGCCCGTCGCCTTGTCATAGGCGCGCAGCATCGAACCGCGCTGGCCGTTCGCCGTCACGCCAAACCCCGGCTCGCCCGCGATGACGAGCGTTTTCGTGACGAGGGTCCCCACGTTGCCTGGGCGGCCGGTGCGCGGGATGTTCAGGCCCTTCAGCGCCGGATGGTTCTTGATGTTGTCCGGCGTCTCGCCGTGCGCGACCTGCCACACGATGTCTCCGGTGTTGAGGTTGATCGCGCTGATCCGTCCGTAGGGCGGCTTCACCATCGGGAGGCCCTGAACAGTCAGCGAAACCACATTGCCGCCCCCCGCCGCGCCCGGAGCGGCGCCCGATCCTCCCGTGGTCCGGGCGCCAGTCAGCACGTTGCCCTGGTGGTAGCGGACGTCGGCTGTCCCCGCGGGCGGCGGGACGAGCCCCAGCGCGGCGACGGCGCTCTGCGAATGAACGTACAGAAGA
>DATLLJ010000025.1:0-4030 GCA_035537875.1 Vicinamibacterales bacterium
AGCGATGCCGGTTCTCGATCGCCCAATCGATGGCTTCGATGACATTGCTCGCCGAACCCGAGCCGTCATCGCCGAGCGCCCGCAGGTTGACCAGATACGCGCCATACGCGATGCCGCGGTAGGCGGCCGTCTCGGGCGTCGCGCCACCACCCCCGGCGATCAGCGATGCGACGTGGGTCCCGTGCCCGTAACGGTCCATGCCGTCCCCGCCGGTGAAGTCCACCGACGCAATCACCCGGTCGCGCAGCGCCACGTGCCTCGTGTCGATCCCCGAATCGATGACCGCGACGGTGACACCCTTCCCGTTCAACGGCCTCAGCGACCCGGCGCCGGCCCACACCTGGTCCGCGCCGATCGTCTCCGCCGTCACATCCCCGAGCGCCCGAATCCGGAGGTCACCGGACAGATGGTCGACCTCTCCGTCGCTCTGCAGCACCGCCAGCTGGCTCGCGTTCAGCCGGACGACGGCACCGCTCCGCATCGGCTTCTGAATCGACAGGTTGTACTTCCGCGCCAGCCTCTCGACTGTCGCCGCGTCTCCGTGCAGAATCACGTCGATTGTCTGAGAACCGAGGGCGAGGTGCTGCGTCAGGTCTTCGCTCAGCCGCGCACGGGGCTCCGCCGCGGCCGGCCGGATGGATGTGGCCAGCAACAGCAGCGTCACGATCGCCGTCGCCACCTGGCTGGGTGCTCTGGACGTCTTGTCCTGGGCCCCCTCGACCGGGCGGCGACTGAGGCCCTCGACCGACTCGAGCGTCACGCGTTGCGAGCCGCCGATTGTTCGCACGGTGTGCAAGCGTCCGTCGCGGATACGGTTGTAGATGGTCCGGCGCGAGACCCCTAACAGTGCCGCGGCGTGATCAATCGAGACGCTCCGACCGATACGAGGTTCGAAACCGCGATCAGGAGCACGGTCCGTAGCTGCCATTGCCTTGACCCTCCGGTGCCATGTGTCATGGCACGCCCGGTGCCGCAGTCGAGGCGGCTCGGATGGAACACAGTCGAGGCGGTAAGTGATTGCGGGTCATCAACTTGCTGGGTTACGATCGGGGCGAGCCGGGTGCCGGCTGCGCGCCAACTCAGCCAAGAAGCTGGCCGGTTCGAGGCGTCCGGCGCCGATGACGGCAGTTTGCACGCAAATTTGCAAAACGGACGGGCCATTGGACGCGTCGTGGTGCGGCCAACTTCTTGGCCGCCGAGGCAGCATTTGACCAGACGTATGCGCATCGGGCTGCGGTCGATCGCGGCAGCCCTGGCGGTCACGCTGGCGGGCGCCTGCGGGACGCCCGAGAAGTCGTCGCCCCCACCGGTTGGGTCCGCCCCGTCGCAGATCCAGCGCGGAGGCACTCTCGTTGCGTCGGTGCGCGCCGAGCCTCGTTCGTTCAACCGCATCGTCGCCCGCGACAGCACGACCGACCTGTTGACCACTCTCACCCAGGCCAAGCTGGTGAGGGTCAACCGCGTCACCCAGGACGTCGAACCGTGGCTCGCCGAAAGCTGGACCCGGTCCGACGATGCCAGACGCTATACCCTCAAGCTGCGCCCGAACGTCGCGTTCTCCGACGGGCAGCCGTTCACGTCGGCTGACGTCGTCTTCATGTTCAGAGCGATCTACGACGCCGGAACCGGCAGCAACCTGGCCGATTCCCTGACGGCGAACGGTAAGAAACTGGAGGTTTCAGCCCTCGATCCACTGACGGTGGAGATTGTCTTCCCGGACCCGTTTGCAGCTGGTGTCAGCCTTCTCGATAACTTGCCGATTCTGCCTCGGCACAAGCTGGAGGCGGCGCTCGATGCGGGCCAGCTGGCCAACGCATGGGGTCTTTCCACATCCCCCACCGACGTCGTCGGCCTCGGTCCGTTCGTGCTGAAGTCGTACGTCCCCGGTCAGCGAATGGTCTTCGACCGGAACCCCCGCTATTTTCGAAGAGCGCCCGATGGACAGGCGCTGCCGTATCTCGACGGGTTGATTCTCGAAATCATCACGGATCAGAACGCGGAGCTGCTGCGACTTGAAGCGGGACAGCTCGATACGACGGAAACCGCGATCGCGCCCGAAGCCTATGCACCGCTCAAGCGCGCAGCCGATGCCGGAAAGTTGGTGATGCACGACCTCGGCGCGGGTCTCAACGCGAACAGCCTGTGGTTCAACCTGAAGCCGGGCGTCTTCGCCAGTGATCCGCGTGCCGCCTGGCTTCAGCGGGACGAATTGCGTCAAGCCATCTCCCTCGCGGTCGATCGACAGGCGTTTGCAGATACGGTGTACCTGGGGGCCGCCGTGCCGGTGTACGGCCCGATCACGCCGGCCAACAAGAAGTGGTATTGGGAGGGACTGCCCCGTCCGTCGCCTGATCGGGAAGGTGCGAAGAAGAAGCTTGCGTCGATTGGCCTCGTCGATCGGGACGGCGACGGCATGCTCGAGGACGCTCGGAACAGGCCCGTCCGCTTCACGCTCCTCACTCAAAAGGGTCGACCCGAGCTGGAACGAGCGTGCGCGTTCATTCGCGACGAGCTGAAGAACATCGGCGTCACGGTCGATATCGTGACGCTCGAAGCCAGCGCCCTGATCGACCGCTTCGCCAACACCGGCGCGTACGAAGCCGTGTATTTCAGCCCGACGATGACCGGGATCGACCCGGCGTTGAACCCCGATTTCTGGTTCAGTTTCGGCAGCGCGCACTTGTGGAACATGGCGCAGGAAACGCCTGCCACCGACTGGGAACGGCAGATCGACCAGCTGATGGCCAGGCAAATCGCGTCTCCCGACGAGGCGGAGCGCAAGCGGCTGTTCGACGAGGTTCAGCGCGTCTTCGCCGAGCACGCCCCCGTCTTGTATTTTGCGGCGCCGCGCGTGTACGTCGCCGTTTCATCGCGCATCACGAATCTGGCGCCGGCGGTTTCGAGGCCGCAGACCTTGTGGTCGGCGGAAACCATCGCGGTAGGGCCGTGATGCTCGCGCACCTCGCGCGCCGGCTGGCTTCCGCGTTGCTCCTCGTGTTCGCGGTTTCGTCGGCCGGACTGATCCTGGCGCGACTGGCCGGTGGCGATTACGTCACCGAGTCTTTCGGGATCGAGGCGACGCGGGAAACGGTCGAGCAGGCGCGCGCGCGGTTCGGCCTCGATCAGTCGATTGCCGCACAGTATCGCGACTGGCTCGGCAACATCGTGCGGCTCGACTTCGGGCGGTCGCTCCTCTACGATCGGCCGGTCGGCGATCTCATACCAGAACGCGCCGCGAACACGGCGATTCTGGGGGTCACCGCGCTGCTCCTCGCCTCCGTTGTCGGACTGCCGCTCGGCGTCGTGGCGGGCAGCAGCCGCAGGGGTCCGCTGGCCGGTGTCATACGTGGCATTGCGGTGGTGCTGCTGTCGATGCCGCCGCTTCTCACGTCGCTGTTCCTTCTCTTTGTTGCTGCTCGGACCGGTTGGATGCCCATCGCGGGGATGCGCTCGGCGGGGGAGCCGTCCAGCGGTCTGACTCTTGATCTGCTTCGTCACCTGATCGTGCCGGCCGGCGCGCTGGCATTGCCCCTGGCGGCGACCATCGCACGACTGCAGGCGCAGGCCATGTCCGAAGCCATCGAAGCGCCCTTCGTTCTGGCCGCCCGGGCCCGTGGGGTCCCTCGCTTCCGCATTGTCTGGCGCGATGCGCTCAGGCCGGCGTTGCGACCGATTGCCGCCATCTACGGCCTGATAGTCGGGACGCTGCTCAGCGGATCGTTCGTCGTGGAATACGTGTACGCGTGGCCCGGCCTGGCTCGGCTGATGCTCGAGGCGCTTCGCGCCCGGGATGTCTATCTTGTTGCAGGGTGCGCGGCCACCGGGTCGCTGTTCATCGCTATCGGAAGCCTTCTGTCCGATGCGGCGCTCGCTTTTGTCGATCCGCGCGCCGCCGAGTCCTGAGCCGATGCGGACGACAGGAATGCTCGTGCTCGCGGCAGCGCTGCTGGCCGCTGCCGGCGCCCCGGTGCTGGCGCCCCATTCCGTCGACGAGTCGTTTCGAACGTTGCTGAATGCCCCGCCCACCCTC
>DATLLJ010000026.1:0-4995 GCA_035537875.1 Vicinamibacterales bacterium
GACATCTACGAGGACGACCCGCTCGACGAGGAGCGGGTGGCGAGTTGGATAAGACAGGCATCGGAGCTGCCAGGCTGGGTCCCGTAGCGCCGGTCTGCCGCTCAAGCGCTCTTTGGTTTCTTCCGAGAGCGGGGGCGAACGGCAGCTCGCACCGACGTGTTCAGGGCCACGGCGGCGCGAATGAGCGCCTTCAACGCCTTTTCATCAATCCTGTCGCCCTCGTGAAAATCGATGGCACGCCGGGTGTTGCCTTCGAGGCTGGAGTTGAAGAGGCCGGAAGGGTCCTCCAGCGAGGCGCCCTTGGCGAAGGTCATCTTCACGACATTCTTGTACGTCTCACCGGTGCAAATCGTGCCGGCGTGCGACCACACCGGAACCCCTCGCCACTTCCACTCCTCGAGCGCTTCGGGGTCGGCCTGCTTGATGAGCATCCGGACCCGGGCGAGGGTCTCGCCCCGCCAATCACTCAGCTCCTTGATTCTCGCGTCTATCAGCCGAGCGGGAGAGTCTCCTCCTTTTGCCTCCTTCGAGCCGCTCTTACTCTTCTTCATGGTCGTTGTCGCTCGTCCGTCGCCTGAGTATCGGTAGCGCTGCGGGAGACCGGCCTGACGTGGGCGAAGACGCTGCGGGCGTTCCAGGTTGGGAAGGCTCTTACAAGCGACGGGGAGCCGTCGAGTTGGATGCGGTGCTCGCGGATGGCTTGCGCCCAGGTGAGCTGGCCGGCGTGCCATTTGACGAAGGCTTCAGCTTCCGCCGTGATGTACAGGTCCTCGTCGAGGCCGGGGTACGTCTTGCAGATCTCGGTGTCTCCAAGCTCCATGAGCAGCCAATAGCGCTCACGGCGCGCTCGGCCGGTGAAGTCGAAGCGGATGACCACGCGTCGATCCGGGAGTCGGTCCCGGCGCAGAGCCTTGCACATCGACCACAGGGCCACGAAAGGGTCGAGGTTCTCGGGCGCGATCTCGAGCCAACGCGCACCCCACTCGCCGAGCGACTGGCAAACCGTGAAGAGCTCGTGGCCCGCAGGCGTGAGCTCGTACTGGTGTCCGCGTCCGTCGGGCTTGGGTGCCGACCCGACCACACCGAGCCGTTCGAGCTGCCTGAGCCGCTGTGAGAGCAGGGTACGGGACAGTCCGGGCGCGCCCTCCAGGATCTCGCTGAAGCTGCCGCAGCCAAGATGCAGGTTGCGGATGATCAGCGGTGTCCAGCGCTCGGCGAATATCTCGGCGCCACGGGCGATGGGACAGTACTGGCCGTACGTCCTCATGACGCCAGTGTTCTACACCTGCCTTCGAATGTGAAGTCCAGATTCTTGACTAGACGGCCGCGCTCGCCGGTGGTCCGATGGGGCCGTCGAGAACGGAGGATCGAATGACGACCGTCGCGGAAGTAATGGAAATCGAAGGGTTCCGAGGCCGGGTGATCGGTGCCGAGGACGCCGAATACCACAACGCGCGTGCAGTCTGGAACGGTGCCATCGCCCGGCGCCCGCGCCTGATCGCCCGATGCATCGGGACCGGCGACGTGGTCGCAGCCGTGCGCTTCGCCCGCGACCACGATCTGGAGATCGCCATAAGGGGCGGAGGCCACAACGTGGCGGGCACCGCCGTTTGCGACGACGGGCTCGTCATCGACCTCTCGGCGATGCGCGGCGTGCGGGTCGATGCCGCGGGCCGCAGGGCCTGGGTGCAGGGTGGTGCGCTGTGGGGCGACGTCGATCGCGAAACGCAGGCGCACGGCCTGGCCACCACCGGCGGAATCGTGAGCCACACCGGAGTCGCCGGGCTCACCCTCGGCGGTGGCATCGGCTGGCTGATGCGCAAGCACGGCCTCACGGTCGACAACCTCCTTGCCGTCGAAATCGTGACGGCCGATGGCGAGCGGCTGCGGGCGTCCGAGGACGAGCACCCCGATCTCTTCTGGGCGTTGCGGGGCGGCGGCGGCAACTTCGGCGTGGTTACCTCGTTCGAGTTCCGCCTCCACTGCCTCGGTCCCACCGTCCTCGCCGGGCCCATCCTCTGGGACGCGACCGAGGCTGGGAAGGTGCTGCGCTTCTATCGCGACTTCGTCCGCGACGCTCCCGACGAGCTTGGCACGGTCGTGAGGTTCGGCACCGCGCCGCCGCTATCGGTCATTCCCGAGCATCTGCACTGGCGCCAGGTGGTGATGGTCGGTACCTGCTATGCCGGGCCGATCGAGGATGGAGAGCAGGCGCTCCGCCCGCTCCGCGCATGCCGGACTCCGCTACTCGACCTGGTCGGGGCCACGCCGTACGTCGGATTTCAGAGCGCGCTCGACTCGACCGTCGTTCACGGCTGGAACTACTACTGGAAGTCCACCCACCTCCCCGAGCTCCGCGACGAGCTCATCGACGTGATCGCCGAGCACGCGTTCTCCTGCTCGTCGCCGCGGTCGTACGTAGCGATGTTCCATCTGAAGGGAGCGGTGAGCCGAGTGGCCGAGGGCGCGACGGCGTTCGGGAACCGGCAGGCGTCGCACGCGATCACCCTCGATAGTGTGTGGCGGCCCGGCGAGGACTACGGCGACCGGGACACCGCTTGGACGAGGAGGTTCTT
This sequence comes from Vicinamibacterales bacterium, assembly GCA_035537875.1. Taxonomy (GTDB): domain Bacteria; phylum Acidobacteriota; class Vicinamibacteria; order Vicinamibacterales; family CAVVIG01; genus DATLLJ01. Next base: position 2,577 of record DATLLJ010000026.1, read on the forward strand.
CGCCGCCCTCGGCCCCTTCCGTGAAGGCGTCTACGTCAACTTCCTCGGCGGCGACGAAGACCCCGGCCGGGTCCGCGAGGCGTACGGCGACTCCGTCTACGACCGGCTGATGGACGTGAAGACCACGTACGACCCCGACAACGTCTTCCACCACAACCAGAACATCCGCCCGGTTGAGTGATGGTGTGGGTGGCCCGATACCAGAGCTAACATTCCAGTGATGGCGGAGGGGCGCTACCAGATTCTCGAAATTATCGGAAGCGGAGGAATGGGAGAGGTCTGCCTTGCTGACGATGTGATGCTCGACCGCAAGGTGGCCCTCAAGTTCGTCACCGCGCCTGGCGAGACCGATGGCGAGCAGTTGCTCGTCGAAGCGCGCGCCGCGGCCGCGCTCGATCATCCGTTCATCTGCTCGATTTACGAAGTCACGACGCTCAACGGCCGTGCCTGCATCGCCATGGAGTACGTCCGCGGCGAGTCACTCGAACGGCGGCTCCGGGGCGGGCCGCTGCCGCTCAATGAGGCACTGCGCGTAGCCGAAGAGATCGCCGAGGCGCTCGACGCCGCGCACAAACGGCGCGTCGTACACCGCGACCTCAAGCCGGCGAACGTGATGCTGACCGAAGACGGACACATCAAGGTCATGGACTTCGGACTCGCCGCGCGCCTCCCCCATAGCGACGCCATCGACCAGGCGATGACCGTTGCGGTGACCGCAACGGACGATCTCGTCGTTGGTACGCCGGCGTATATGGCGCCCGAGCAAACCCGCGGTGAGCCAGCGGATCGCCGATCCGACATCTTCTCGTTCGGCATTCTGCTGTATGAACTGATCTCGGGGACCAACCCGTTCGCTCGCGCGAACGTCGCAGCGACGTTTGCGGCCATTCTCGCTGAGCCGATCGCGACGCTGCGTGCCCCGCGCTCGACGATTCCACCGGCTCTCGACGCCCTCGTGGCACGACTGCTGGCGAAAGACCCTGCCGCGCGACCTCAGTCCTTCGGCGACGTGCGCAGCGCCCTTCGCCAGCTCTCGATCGATTTGTCGCCCTCAACATCGATCACGCTGACAGGTGTCGCGGATCAGCCGACGAACGACGGCAGCGTCAAACTGATCGGACGCGAGCGAGAGCGCGCCCAACTGCTTCAGAGCCTGAATCAGGCGAAGTCCGGTAGCGGCAGCCTCATCATCCTTCTCGGCGACGCGGGCGTGGGGAAAAGTCGACTCGCCGAAGACGCGCTGGCTACGGCGCGCCGGCTTGGCTGCCAAACGCTGGTCGGACGCTGTTACGAGCAGGCGGGGACGCCCGCGCTCATCGCGTACACGGAAGTCCTCGAAGAGGCCTCTCGGCTGATGCCGGCCGCGGCGTTTCGTCAGGCCGTCGCGGCAAGCGCGCCCGAACTGGCGAAGCTGACGCCCGAGCTGAATCGTCTCTTCCCCGGCCTGGCGCCGCCGATGCAACTGCCACCGGAGTTGCGACAACGGTACCTGTTCACGAATGTCCGAGAGTTCTTGACACGTTGCGGACGGTTCATGCCCCTCGTCATCTTCATCGACGACGCGCAGTGGGCGGACGAGTCGACGTTAGGGTTGACGCAGCACCTGGCCCAGCACCTTGCGAACCTCCCGATCGTCGTCATCGTGGCCTACCGTGAGGTTGAGGCTCCCATTGCTGTCAGCAAGGGCCGGTTTCAGAGCCTGATGGACCGGGTCCGTGGTCAGTCGCGTGACCTCCTCACACCGCAGGCCATCAAGGCAGCGCTCGATCAGCTCGTTGGTCAGCGGCAGGCCCGCGCCATCGAGTTGCGTCCGTTCACGCACGCCGACGTGCAGAGCGCGCTCGCATCGCTCGGCAAGCCGCACCCGCCAGCCAGGCTCGCGCAGAAGTTTGCCGATCGCACGGGCGGCAATCCATTCTTCGTTGTCGAGCTGTTCAGGCAGCTGAAAGACGACGGACGGCTGTTCGACGTGCGGAACGAATGGAGGCGCGATCTCGACCTGGATGATGTCGAGCTCCCGGATACCGTACGGCTCGTGCTGGAGCGCAGGATCACGCGCGTGTCGTCCGATACGCAGAGTCTGCTGCGCGCCGCGGCGGTGCTCGGACACCAGTTCGAGCCGGACCTCCTCGAACAGGTTGCCGACGTCAAGAGTGAAGCGCTGACGGCGGCGCTCAATGAAGCGGAGCGCGCCCGCATCGTGACCGGCCCCTCGGGACGGCGCGACGTCACGTGGCGCTTCGCGCACCAGTTGACCTGCCAGATGCTGACGGCGGCCATCCCTCAGCCGCAGCGACAGCGTCTCCACTTGCGCGCGGCTGATGCGATGACGCGGCTCGGTCACGAGTCTCGCGTGCACGTGTCCAGGATTGCGCATCACCTGTACTGGGCCGGGCGCCTCGCCGATCCGGGCCGAACC
>DATLLJ010000027.1:0-16508 GCA_035537875.1 Vicinamibacterales bacterium
CGGATACTCAGGGCCTCATCGGTGATGGCCGCAAGCGTCCCATCCTGCTGCGCGGCGGCGTCGTGCTGAGTCTCGACCCGAAGGTCGGCGACTTCGAGAAGGCTGATGTCCTTGTCGAGGGAAAGCTGATCGCGCGAATCGCGCCCAGCATTTCGGTCACCGACGCCGAGGTCGTCGACTGCGCTGGGACGATCGTCATGCCCGGCTTCATCACGACCCACCATCACCAGTACGAGACGCTGCAGCGGAGCATCATCGCGGATGGCCTTCTGGCTGGCGCCTGGCCGCTGGAAAGCTACGGATCGGTAGTACAGAACATCTGGACGGCAGGCCGGATTCCCGATCCGGCGAAGGCAGGCAGCTTTCTGTGGGACCTGGGACGTGTCCCGTACGATCCGGAGGACTGCTACATTTCCGAGTTGGTGGCGTGTCTGAGCCAGATCAGCGAGGGTGTCACGTGTGGCACGGATACGTCACAATCGAATCACACGCCGGAACACACCGACGCCATGGTCAGAGGGCTGATGGAATCGGGTCGCCGCATGGTCTTCGACTACAGCGGAGGAACGAACCGGAGCGCCGAGGGCTTCCCGTACGAAGCGCCCGGCGCCGTCGACGACACGACGAAGGGGATTGGACGGCTCGCCAAGACGTACTTCAGCTCGAAGGACCAGCTCGTGACCCTGGGTCTGGGGGCTGGCGGGGGGCCGGCGTTCCAGGGTGCGTCGTACACCGGATGGCAGCTCGCCCGCTCGTTCGGCGCGCTCATCAACACGCACAGCGTCGGCAACCCGATGGGCATCGTCAACGCGGCTGCGGACCCGCGGAACGGTACCGACTGGTCGGACATCACCTTTGTCCACAGCACGCGATGGCAGGACCAACCTGTTGGTCAGATTGGAGGCGGCGCATCGGGCTATCCGAACGGCAGCCAGTCGAAGGCGTGGGAGATCTGCCGCGACCGTGGCGTTCACATCTCGATCGCCAACCTCATCGAAATGCAGATGAGACACGGAATGCCTCCGTTTCAACAGGCGTTGAATCACGGCATCCTGCCCAGCCTGAGTCCCGACGTTGACACCAACATGACCACCGATCCGTTCTCGCTGATGCGTGGTGCTTTCTGCACGCAGCGTGCGCTGGCCAACGACCTGGCGTTCAGGGAGAGCAACCCGGGTGATCTGCCTGTTCCGCAGCTGGTCACGTCGCGTCAGGTGATCGAGATGGCGACGATCGCCGGAGCGGCGGCCAATCGCATTCTGGACAAGGTCGGCACGCTGACGCCGGGCAAGGAGGCCGATATCATCGTGCTCGACGCACGCAGCATCAACACATGGCCGATGAACAACGTGCCTGGCACGATCGTGACGATGATGAACCCGCGCCACGTCAGGGATGTGTTGATTGCCGGAAAGGTAGTCTATTGGAAGGGCGGGCTGGTGGGGTGGGACGTGGGGCAGCTGCTCGGTCGCATCGAGCAAGCTCGCGAGCGCGTGCTGGCGCGCATCAACGGCCCCGCGAAAGTCGGGAGCCTGCCGGCCGGCGCCAACAGCGGCGCCAATCCGTACCGGCCGAACTTCCTTGGTTCCTGCTGTTTCAAGGACCAGAACACCACGGCGCCTGAATACGTGTTGAGGCCCTGACGGCGAGTCGAGCGTCAAATGTGTGCGGTGTTCTGGACCGCGAGCTCGGGCAGGTCGGCCGGTTCGACGAGCTCCAAGTCGATGATCACCGAGTGTCGATGAGCCCAATGGCGCGGCGCAGGTCAGCCACGCGGCGCTACGAGCCCGGAGAGCTCTCCGAACCGTTGGCCAGCGCACTTCACGGTTCCGGCCACGCATCAGCCAGCGGGGGCGTCCCGACTCGCGGTGTTGCCGGTCAGACCAAAAGCCGGTCGATCCCGCGTGCTCCGGTGTAGAATCCGCGCATCATGAAATTCACAACGATGTGTGTGGTTTCCGCCCTGGCCCTCGCCGGGGTCTCGCCGTCGGAGCTCTCGGCGCAGCGCACACCGTTCCGTGTTTGCGCCGATCCAGATTACCTGCCCTTTTCAAATCGCGCTGGACAGGGATTCGAGAACCGAATCGCTCAGGTGGTGGCACGCGCACTCGGCCAGCCGCTCGAGTACGCCTGGGCCGATACCCGCGGCCGCGGAGGTTTCGGTGAATTTCTGGGGCTGACGCTCGATGCGAAGAAGTGCGATGCCGTCATGGGCCTTCCGTATGGCAATCGCGAAGAGCTGACCACGCAGCCGTATTACGTTTCGTCGTACGTCTTCGTCTTCAAGAAAAGCAAAGGGTACGACCTGACGAGCATGGACTCGCCGATTCTCCGGAAGATCAAGATCGGGCTCGAAGGCGACACGCCCGTCGAAGACGGCGTCAAGATCCGCGGGATGCTCGATCGCGCCACCGTTTTCGACGTCGGCGTGACGAGCGGCATGTCGCCCTCGACGATGCTCGATGCGCTCAACCGGGGGGACGTCGACGTGATCATTACCTGGCAGCCCGCGATCGGGCAGTTCCTCAGCAAGTATCCGGACCTGCAGGTCGTGTCCGTGCCCAACGCCCGCACGCTTGGCTCGCCGGAACAATACACCTTTCCGATGTCGATGGGCGTGCGCCACGGGGACGACGCGTTGCGGAAGCGTTTGGATCAGGTGATCGCCGAGCGGCAGTCCGAGCTCACCGCGATCCTGACGCAGTTCGGCGTGCGGTTGTACACGCCGTAGGTTCCCGGGACACCTTCGGGGCGTTGGTCGCGTCGGAATCCGGTGGCGGCTGAGCAGATGGGGGGCGGGCGGAACCATGCGCAGAAGCGACGGCAGTACCTGCATCGGGGCGGTCTCCATCGTCGCGATGCTTCTTGCCCAGTTCTTCCAGGCCAACCCGTGGACCGGTGAGGCGTCGAGCATGCCGTCTGCGGCCCGAGCCGTCGACGCCGCGCAAGCGGGCGCCGCGTCGCCCGCAGAACAGCTCATACAGAAAAGCGACTGCTCCTCGTGTCACGCCGTTGACCGCGCCGTGGTGGGACCCGCGTACCTCGAGATCGCGAAGAAATACGCGGGGCAGCCTGCCGATGTCGCGAGCTCGCTGGCTCGACGCATTCGAGACGGCAGCGCGGGCAATTGGGGTGACACTCGAATGCCCGCGCACCCGGACCTGACCGACGATCAGCTGGGGCAGATCGTTCAGTGGGTTCTCGCACTGAAGGGCGCGCCGGCCACGGCGGCCTCCCGCGCGACAACGAAGAGCTACAGCTACAAGCTCGAAGACGGCAAGGCGATCAGTCTGGACTTTCCGCTGTTTGTCGAGGGCAGCGATTCCAAGGTGACCAAGGACGTGTTTCGTGGCTATGCGCTGTACAACTCGTACTGCTTCCGGTGCCATGGAACCGATGCGACCGAGAGCCAACTGGGTCCGAACCTGCGGCGTTCGGTGGAGGCGATGACGGCGCAGCAGTTTCTGGCGGTGGCGATGCCCGGGCGCGAAGACAAGGGGATGCCGAGCTGGGCGGGGTTTCTGAGCGAAGAGGAGATGACGAGCATCTTCAGGTACGTGAAAGGTCGCAGCGTCGGGCTGCTCGCCGTGGGCAGGCCGGCTTCGGAATTCGAATGACACGGTGCGAAAAACGGGGTGGCCCTTTTTTTCGCGCCCATGAGGGAGGGTCTCAAGATGAGCAGGACGAGACGGTTTTTGCTCTGCGGGATAGCGATCTCGGCGGCCGTGACCATCGGGTCTTCTCTCGTCGGCGGCCAGCAGCCGACCGGGGCGCTCGAGACGATGTCCAAGGACGCCAACCAATGGGTGATGCCGCTGGGGAACTATGCGGGGACCCGGCACAGCGCGCTCAACCAGATCAACGCGCAGAACGTCGGAAGACTCCAGGTCGCCTGGACCATGTCGACGGGCGCTCTTCGAGGACATGAGGGGCAGCCGCTCGTCATCGGCAACATGATGTACGTCGTCAGCGCGTTTCCAAACTACATCTACGCCATCGATCTCAACAGCTTCTGGCAGATCGCCTGGAAGTTCGAGCCCCAGCAGGACCGGATGGCGCCCTCGGTCGCCTGTTGCGACGTCGTGAACCGCGGCCTGGCCTACGCCGACGGAAAGATCCTGGCCTCGAGCCTGGACACGACCATCTACGCGCTCGACGCGAAGAGCGGCAAGGTGCTGTGGTCAGTCAAGAACGGCGACCCGAAGCTGGGGCAGACGGTGACGGGCGCGCCGCTCGTGGTCAAGGACAAGGTCATCGTGGGCGTGTCCGGCGGCGAGTACGGCGTCCGTGGGTATGTCACCGCGTACGACCTCAACACCGGCAAGCAGGTGTGGCGCGCGCACAGCGTTGGGCCGGACAACGAGATCCTGTTCGACGCAAAGACGGTCGACGGTGCGACCCAGCAGCCAGCCGGGGCGAATTCGAGCCTCAAAAGCTGGATGAACGAGGAATGGAGACTGGGCGGCGGCACGACCTGGGGGTGGTTCACCTACGATCCCCAGCTCGACCTGCTGTACTACGGATCCGGCAACCCCGGCACGTGGAATCCCGATCAGCGGCCGGGCGACAACAAGTGGGCGATGACCCTCTTCGCGAGAAATCCGGACACCGGGGTGGCCGCCTGGGCGTATCAGATGACGCCCCACGACGCCTGGGATTACGACGGCGTCAACGAGAGCATCCTGAGCGACAGCCAGGTGGATGGGCAGACGGTGCCGACGCTGACGCACTTCGATCGCAACGGCTTTGCGTACCTTCTCGATCGCCGCACCGGCAAGCTGCTCAAGGCGAACAAGTTCGATCCGTCGGTGAACTGGGCCAAGGAGATCGATCTGAAGACCGGCCGCCCGGTCGTCGACGCCTCGAAGATGACGCGGGCCGACGTGAATGTCAGAAACATCTGCCCGGCGGCGATGGGCGCCAAGAACATGCAGCCGGTGTCGTACGACGCCCGCACGCGGCTGTTCTACGCAGCGACCAACCACATCTGCATGGACTACCAGGCGTTCACCGTGAAGTACCGCAGCGGCTTCCCCTATGTCGGCGCCCTGGTCAACATGTTCCCGGCCGAGCCGAATATCCGCGGACGAGTGATTGCCTTCGATTCGGTCACGGGGCAGACCAAGTGGACCATCAACGAACCGTGGCAGGCGTACAGCGGGCCGCTGACGACCGACGGCAACCTCGTGTTCTACGGGACGCTGGACGGCTGGTTCAAGGCGGTCGATCAGGAGAGCGGCAAGCTGCTTTATCAGTTCCACGCGCCGTCAGGGATTATCAGCAACCCGATCACGTATATGCACAACGGCAAGCAGTACGTCGCGGTGCTGAGCGGCGTCGGCGGATGGGCGGCCATCGGCCTCGCTGAAGGGTTGACCAAGGGCACCGAGGGCCTCGGCGCCGTCGGCCTGACGTCGTCGCTTTCGAGCTTCACGAACCTGGGAGGGGCGTTGCTGGTGTTCGCGATTCCCTGAAGAAGAATTGCAGGATTGCAGGATTGCAGGATTGCAGAAGTGCAGAAGTGCAGAAGTGCTGAAGTGCTGAAGTACTGAAGTACTGAAGTGCAGAAGTGCAGAAGTGCAGATTGAGGAAATGCAGAAAAAGGGGGCTTCGATGAGACGCGACGGTTACTCTTTTCGGCTGGTCAGCTGTTACCTTGCGGCCGGCGTCGTGCTCGGTGCGTTGGCGGCGAACGTGTCGGCGCAGCGAAGCCAGAAGAAGTTTCTTGGCGGCCCGCTGACGATCGAGGATCAAGGCAGCTTCTTCATCGGCGGTGTGCCGAAGATCACCGACTACGCCACACCGCCGCCCGCCGCCGCCGCGCCTGGGGCGGCGCCCGCCAACGCTCCGGCGGCGCCAACGGGTCCGGTTCCTCATCAGATCACGATCGGACAGATGTATGTGCAGTTCCAGATTCCGGCCAAGAAGTCGTCGCAGTGGCCGGTGATCATGGTGCACGGATCCAGCCACACGGGCGCCTGCCTCGAGGCGACCCCGGACGGCCGCGAAGGGTGGTACCCGTACTTCGTGCGCAACGGCGTGGCCAGCTACGTCGTGGATCAGGCCGGACGCGGACGCTCGGGCTTTGACGAGTCGGTCATCCACGAGGGCGAAGCGAAGCTCGAAGCGGGCAACGCGGCTGCCGCGGCGGAGCTGATTCCTGGCTTTGGCCGCATCACCGATGACGGCGCCTGGACCAACTGGTTCGGTCATTTGGTGCCGGCAAACTCCACGATCCTCACGGGCAAGCTGATCCCGCATGGCGATCCCGCAGATCCCAATCCAACGCCCGACAAGTATGCCCACGTCAAGCCCGTGTTCCCGCTCGACGCCGTCGATCAGAACCTGGCATCGCGTCACGGTGCCATTGGACCTGCGCCGGCCTCTGCGGATCCGTCCTACGGGCTCGAGTACTACAAGCAACTGGTGCCGAACGCCGAGGTCACGCTGCCCGGATCGACCTGCCCGACCTGCGATCCGACGGCTTTGTCGCCGGCCAATACGTGGACGCCGCGCAATCTGGCGGCCCTCGTCGAGCGGCTCGGCGGCGCGATCGTGGTCACCCATTCCCAGTCAGGGATCATGGGACATCACATGGCTCGTATTCTCAAGGAGCACGGCAATCTGGGCATGCTCAAGGGCCTGATTACCCTCGAAGGATCCTGCTCGCTGCCGAACAGCGGGCTCACGGCGGCCGACTTCGACAACATTCCCTACATGGCGCTCAAGGGGGACTACACGAACACGAGCATGGTGTGCCAGGACACGGTCGACGCCATCAACGCGCGGCGAGCGGCCAAGCAGGGCACGGCCAAGGCCGAATACCTCAAGCTGGACGACATGGGCATCCTGGGCGTGACGCACATGATGATGCTGGACAAACAGAACCTGAAAATCGCCGACATCATGCTGGATTGGGTGAAGAAGAACGTGCGGTGACATTGGCGCTGCGGGCAGGGGAATGGAGGCAGGACGTTAGAGGTTAGAGGTTAGGGATCAGAGTAGGAGCGATGGACTCGATCGTCACCAGACGTGGATTTCTCGGCGGTCTCGCGGGGCTTGGCATCGCCGGCGTCGCTGACACTCGGGCCGCGGCGCAAGGCGCGCAGGCACCAGCGACCGGCCAGCGCACGACCGGACCTGGTCGGCGCCTGCCTGCCCGCGGCGAGTTCCTGGTCCGAAGAGGCTACGTCCTGACCCTGGATCCCGGCCTCGGCGACATCACGGACGGCGACGTGCACGTCAGAAACGGCGACATCGTCGCCGTTGGCCGGAATCTGCGAGCGCCGGGAGCGAGCGTGCTCGAGGGGCGCAACATGATCGTCATGCCCGGCTTCGTGGACACCCACTGGCATATGTGGACGACCTACCTTCGGGGCATGGCCGGCGACAAGACAGAAGACGGCTACTTTCCGGTGACGACGGCGTACGGACAGGTGATGCGGCCGGAAGACATGTACTACGGCACACGCCTGTCCGCCGCCGAAGCGATCTACTCAGGCATCACGACGGTCAACGACGATTGCCACAACGTCCGCACGCACGAGCACGCGGAGCAGGATATTCGCGCGCTCGCCGAATCCGGCCTCAGGGGCAACTGGTCTTACGGCTCCTATCGCGGCGTGCCCGCCGGCGAGCTCAGGAACCTGGCGAGCGTGGAGCGGCTGCACCAGAACTGGGCGAAGTATTCGAACGACGGGCTGCTAACCCTGGGGTACTCGTGGGGAGGGGTTCCTTCTGCGACCGCCGCAGGGCCGGCTCCGGCGCAGGCGGTGGAGAACGCGGTCAAGGAGATCGAGGCGGCTCGCCGTCTCGGTCTTCGTATCTCGATGCATCTGGCATCGAGAGAAGGCACGCCGCCCGGTCAGGTGCAGGCACAGGCGAAGCACCTCGGCAAAGACATGGTGCTGATCCACATGCTGGCGGCGACGCCCGACGAAATGAAGCTGGTTGCCGCCTCGGGAGCGTCGATCAGCGCCTCGCCCGGTTCGGAGCTGCGCATCGGCTACGGCCTGACCAAGGCGTGCGAGTTCATGGACGCCGGGATCAACGTGTGCGTCTCGGTGGACACGGCGCCGCTGACGGGGAACTGCCACATGTTCGGCATCCTCAAGCTGCTCCGAAACGCGGAAAACGCGAAGGCGCTGAGCGAGTTCAAGCTGTCGACGCGTCGGGCGCTGGAGATGGGCACGATGGCCGGCGCGCGCGCCCTCGGCATCGAGGCGAAAGTTGGATCGCTGACGCCAGGCAAGCGCGCCGATCTCATCATGATTCAGACCAACGTCATCACGATGGGCGTGTTCACGGACCCGACGCGGATGGTCGTCGAGGCGGCCGAACCGTCGAATGTCGATACGGTGATGATTGACGGGCGCATTCTGAAACGGGGCGGGAAGCTCACCACGCTCGACCCCGAGCAGATCGTGGCGGACGCGGTCATTACGCGTGACACCGTCCGGCAACGAATCATCTGAGATCGTCACTCTGCGAGCTCACGTTTCCGTCGGGCGGCGTGTCGTTCGTTCCCTGACCATTCTCCGAACAGCGGGTGCCCGACACCCCTTCGAGTCAGCCCGGTGGGTCAGCGACGCGCGCATCTTGCGACACCTCGGTCTGCCGACAGAGGCACCCGAGTCGCGGCTTGTCCGGGCGCCGCCCCGGCAACTCGAGACACTCGAAGATCAATCCCAAGACGCTTCTTGAATTCGATGTGGCCTGGTGAGGGCGTCGCGTCCCGCGAGGAGGAGTGCCGGCGCGCGCGTCGTTCCTGTTCCGCGATGTTTTATTTCCCTTTGGTATTCCCCGCCTCTGTGGCGATAATCGGCCGCAGACAGAGGCCTTATCCGCGCTCTAGCCGCTGCGATTCGAGACACGGAGGACGCACATGAAGCTCGCGCTCACTCTCGTTGCCTGCATCACGCTGGTCCCGAGCGTTGCCGGGGCCCAGTCCGGCAGGAGCGTGCTGTTTGTCGGCAACAGCTTCACGTTCGGCTTCGGATCACCGGTTCGCTTCTATCGCGCCGACACCGTCACGGACCTGAACAGCGAAGGCATCGGCGGCGTGCCGGCGCTGTTCAAGTCGTTCACCCGGCAGGCCGGCCTGGACTATGACGTCTTCCTCGAAACACGTCCGGGCGTCGGACTCGATTACCACCTGGAGAACAAGCTTGGCGTGCTCGGCCAGCGCGGGTGGGACACGGTCGTGATGCACGGGCACAGCCTGCTGGACCTGGAGAAGCCCCGCGACCCCGCCAAGCTGATCGACACCAGCAAGCGGCTGGCCGACTTCTTCCGCCTCCGCAACTCGAACGTGTTGTTGTACCTGACGGCGACGTGGTCGCGCGCCGACCAGACCTATACCGAGAGAGGCGCCTGGGCCGGGCGCCCGATCGAGGCGATGGCTCGCGACGTGCGCGCTGCCTACGACAAGGCCGGCACCGCGGCTTCGGTCAAGGCCGTGCTCCCGGTCGGGGAGGCGTGGACGCGGGCGATGCAGTCCGGCGTGGCCGATGCCAATCCCTACGACGGCATCGACGTGGGCAAGATCAATCTGTGGACCTATGACCACTATCACGCCAGCGCTCATGGCTATTACCTCGAGGCGCTGATCGTTTTCGGCGGCCTCACCGGCCGCGATCCGCGGTCACTCGGCGACAACGAATGCTCGGCGTACGAACTGGGCCTGTCGCGGGCGGAGGTCAAGGCGCTGCAGCAGGTGGCCTTCGATCAGCTGGCGAGTGCCGGAACCGTGACCCCGGCTCCATTGGTGTTGCCGAAGCCGGTCAATCCCGAACGCTGCACTCAGCCGCACTGACGCGCCTTTCGTAATCGAACGCCGACATCTGTCAACGCCGCTGGCGCCGTGACGGAATGCGAAGGTCCCAACCAGGGCATCCTGCAGCAATTGCGGGCCGTCGAAGCTGTCGTGACAGGGAGGCCTCCAGCCCACTATTCGAAGATCAATCGACCGATTGTCAACCAATTGATCCTCTAAGTAGTCAAAAACTGTCGAAGTGGAGGGCTAACTAATTCGTAAGCGCGAACCACTTCGGGGGCGACTCGGTCCGACGCTTCCCGCCCCGGAATTCAGTCGACAAGGTGATCTCAGGCTTTGATAATGCGGCTTGGCCATGCTCCATAAAGGAATGCAAATCGGTCCGTACCAGGTCCTGTCGCCGTTGGGGGCGGGCGGCATGGGAGAGGTATACAAGGCGCGCGACACGAAGCTCGGCCGCGATGTCGCGTTGAAGGTTCTTCCCGACGTCCTGGTGCGTGACTCCGAGCGCATGGCGCGGTTGCGTCGCGAAGCGCAGGTGCTGGCGGCTCTCAATCACGCAAACATCGCAGCGATCTACGGCATTGAAGAATCCGGTGGCGTGTTGGCGCTGGTGTTGGAATGCGTCGATGGAGAGACGCTGGCGGAGCGGATTGCGAAAGGACCTATTCCCGTCTTGGACGCGCTGAGGATTGGCTTGCAGATTGCGGAGGCTCTGGAGGCGGCGCACGAAAAGACGGTTGTCCATCGCGATCTCAAACCCGCGAATGTCAAGATCACATCGCAAGGCGTGGTGAAAGTCCTCGACTTCGGCCTCGCCAAAGCCCTGGAAGATGAGCAAGGCGTCTCGCCGAACTTCTCTCAGTCTCCCACACTCAGCGCGGCGCTGACGGGCGCCGGTTTCATCCTGGGAACAGCCGGATATATGGCGCCGGAACAGGCGCGCGGAAAGGCTGCTGACCGCCGGGCCGATATCTGGTCGTTCGGCGTCATCCTGTTCGAGATGCTGACAGGCCGGCGTCTGTTCGACGGCGAGACGGTGGCCGACACGCTCGCCAAGGTTCTGGAGCGTGAGCCCGACTTACAACAACTTCCGGCGCACACGCCTGGCGCTCTCCGGAAGCTGGTGCAACGTTGCCTGAATAAGAGTGTGAAAGACCGGCTTCAAGCCATCGGCGACGCCCGGATGTTGATTCAAGAGTTCCTTGCCGATCCTGCGGCGTTGGTCGGAGAGGCGCGCAGTCCGGTTTATCCGTTGTGGAAGAAGTTGCTTCCGTGGGCTGCGGCGCTAATTCTGGCGTCCGGTTGGGCTTTGAAATCTTTCACAACCGTTCCCACGGAGACTGCACTCGCGCGTTTCGAATTTGTTCTGCCCGGCGAACAGAGGCTGATGCACGAATTCCGGCACGGATTGACGCTATCGCCCGACGGCAAAAGGATGGCGTTCGTCGCAAACACGATTGGACGTCCTGAGACTGAACGGAGAATCTACATCAAGGCGATGGATCAATGGGAAGCAATCCCGATTACCGGAACAGAAGGAGGGCTGAATCCCTTCTTTTCTCCCGATGGCGAGTGGCTGGGATTCCACTCGGGCACCCAACTCAAGAAAGTTCATTTGACTGGAGCGACGCCCGTCGCTGTGGTGGCAGAGACCGGATGGCGCCGACCGTACGGGTCGACCTGGGGACCGAACGGAACGATCGTGTTCGCTCCCGAAGCGGCCGGCGGCCTCAAAATGCTGCGGGATAGTGGAGGCGAGCCCGAAGAACTCACCACTCTCGACGACACAACAAACGAAGTGTCGCACCGTCTCCCTCACTTTCTTCCAGACGGCAGCGCCGTGCTCTTTACGGTGTTGCGGCACACGTATATCGAACCCAATTGGAGCTCAGCCCAGGTTTGGTTGAAGTCTTTGAACAACGGAGAGCGCAGGCTACTGATCGAAAACGCAACCGATGCCCGATATGTGGAAACCGGCCATTTGGTGTTTGCTCGCGAAGGACGCCTGTTCGCAGTCCGGTTCGATCTGAAGACACTGTCCGTCACGGGAACTGCCGCCTCCGTGCTTGACGGAGTAACTCAGGCCATCTACATCGCCAGCAGCGTCGACGACTGGACGGGCGCGGCGCAGTTCAGCACGGCTCGGAATGGCTCGATGGCTTTCGCGCCGGGCGAGATCGAACCTCAGCGGCCGTTTTCGCTGGTGTGGGTGGATCGCCATGGCAAGGTCACTCCATTGGGATACAAACCCGTAGCCTTCTCCCCATCTCGAGTCTCTTCGGACGGAAGGCGCGTCGCGTTCACCGAGTGTTGCCAGGGGACAGAAGACATCTGGGTTTTCGACACTGTGCGTCAATTGCTCGAACGGCAGATCTCCGAAGGTCAGAGCTTTCGGCCGATCTGGTCACCGGACGGCTCACGCATTGCGTTCCGATCCAATCGCGATGGACCGACCCGCATTTATGTCAAGGATGTGGATTCTCCCGGTCTGACGCCAATCACACCCGGCCCGCACGATGAGCCAGGGTCGTGGACGCCGGACGGCAAGGAATTCGCCTTCGTCCATGGTGAATTCGCAAAGGGTGCGTTGTCATACGACATCTATGTCGTTTCGCTCGCGTCGCCCAATAAGCCCCGTCCCGTCGTGAACAATGCCGCCGCGGAGAGTTATCCGGAGTTCTCGCCGGATGGACGGTGGCTCGCCTATGGCTCGGATGAAACCGGCCGGCATGAAGTCTTTGTGCAGCCGTATCCCGGCCCGGGCAAGCGCGTGCAGATTTCGACCGAGGGCGGGTTGGAACCCGCCTGGTCAAGAGACGGCAAAGAGCTTTTCTATCGTGACCTCGGCCGCAACATGATGTCGGTGCGTTTTGCAGCTTCCAACTCGGGGTTCGTTCCAGAAAAACCCATGGTGCTCTTTGCGTGGAATTTTCAGGCAGGCGCTGTTGCCCGAGTGTATGACGTAGCCCCTGACGGGCGATTCCTCGCGATGCAGCTGATCCCCGACCTCGCAGCGGAATCCAACAAGAGACTGTTTTCCTCCTCGATACGGATCATTCTGAACTGGGATCAGGAGTTGAAGCGTCTCGTATCGACTCGGTGAGGCCGAGGGGCTCGCTGGCACTGAAGGCGGCGTGTCACCGTTCTGGTCGCCCGACAGCCGATCGCTTGGGTTCTTCGCCGACGGAAAGCTGAAGCGGATCGACGTCGCAGGCGGTCCGCCTGTGACACTGTGCAACGCCATGCCGGGCATCAGCGGCGCGTGGAGCCCCGACGGCGTCATAGTCTTCTCGGAAGGCCTGGGCACGCCGCTGCAGAAGGTCTCCGCTTCGGGGGGGTGCCGACTCCGGCCACTGTTCTGCAAGAGGGCGAGCGAGACCACGCACGGCCGGTCTTTCTTCCTGATGGCCGGCATTTCGTCTTCCGCGCGAACTTCCCCACCGGCTCGCGAGGACCGGCGTTTGTGGGCTCGCTCGACTCGACCGCAGAGCGCACACGTCTGATGGAGGTCGATTCGACCAACGTGGTCTACTCAGAGCGCCACCTGCTCTTCCTGCGCGAGCGGACGCTGATGGCGCAGCCGTTCGATCCCGATCGGCTGGCGCTCGCCGGCGAGCCTTTTCCGATCGCGGAGCAGATTCAGACGCTCGGAGCGACTCCGTACGGCTTCTTTTCCGCCTCCGCCAATGGCGTGCTGACCTACCAAATCGGGACAGCAGTGGTCTTTCCGCAACTCGCCTGGCTCGACCGGACCGGCAAGGTCGTCGAGACGATCGGCAAGCCTGCCGCCTTCGGTGATCTCGCGCTGGGGCCGGACGGGCGGCGCGCGATCGTCAGGATTGTCGCCGGGCAGGGCGCGCAGGACTTGTGGCTTCTCGACCTGGCGCGTGACGGCCTTACCACGCGGTTCACGTTTGATTCAGCGGACGACTATGCGCCGGTCTGGTCGCCGGACGGCGAGCGCGTGATCTTCAGCTCGTTGCGAAAGGGCCCGCCCGCCTTGTATCAGAAGGCGTCGAGCGGCGCTGGCAGCGATGAGCTGTTGCTGGCCTCGATGGAGGGCCAGGTTCCGTCTGACTGGTCGTCCGACGGGCGGCACCTCTTGTTTACGCGGACGAGCGCCCAAACGCAGACTGACCTGTGGGTCCTGCCCATGTTCGGGGACGGCAGACCATTTCCGTTTCTCCAGACGCCGGCTGCGGAAGGAGGGGGTAGCTTCTCGCCCGACGGCAAATGGATCGCGTACGTTTCGAGCGAATCCGGACGCGCGGAGATATACGTCTCTCCGTTCAACGGCTCGAGCGCGTCGGGCGGGAGCGACAGGTGTCGACCAGCGGCGGTAACCAGCCCCACTGGAGCCCTGATGGCCGGGAGATCTACTATCTGTCGCAGGCGCCGGCCCTGCAGCTGATGGCGGCGTCGGTCAGCGTTCAAGGGACGGCGCTCGATGTAGGCGCCGTCACGCCGCTGTTTGCCGTTCGGCCGCCCGGTACGGGCGGCTCAATCTATCAGCCGTCACCGGACGGCAAGCGATTCCTGTTCAACATGGCGTCCGCGCCCGACACCACGCCAACGCCGATCACCGTCGTCGTCAACTGGACTGCCGGGCTGAAGAGGTGAGGCGAAATGCTGTCGCGGCTCGGCGGCTCTGGGTTCAGGCCGAGGCCGCGCCGACTACCGGCAGGCCGTGAGCCTGCGCGCCGAGCGCCAGGGCGGCGTCGTGCGTGGCCATCGTCAGATCCACGCGCGTCATCTCTTTCCACAGAAGCGCCGTGGCGAGGTGGATGGCGTCGAGCGTTCCAAGTTCCGTCGGCATGGGCTGGGCCGCCCGATCGAGCACGGCAGCGTCGATGTCCACCAGGTCGAGCGATGCGATGAGGGAGAAGATCAGCGCGCGGTACCTTGCGACCTCTGGGTCTGCAAGTCTGGCGCGCAGACGCAGACGATCCAGCGTGCGCAGGCTTTCCGTCATCACCAGAGCGCTGGCGACGCCCTGCTCAATCCGCGGCCACTCGACCAGAGCGTCCGATTGGCCGAGAGCCACACGAAGCAGCACCGACGCGTCGACGTAAGCAATCACCGGTGCCCCTGCCGTTCTTCGAGGAGCAGTTGAACGGCGTCGACGTTGAGCTTCCGGCCTCTTGGAACTTTGACGCGGCCCGGTGGGGGAGTGCCGGCTGCCGGCTTTCGAATGTGCAGCACCGCGCGGCTCTGAACCGGCACGATGTGGGCGACTGGTGTCTCGCGGTCGAGCACAGCGATGGTCTCGCCACGGCGAACGGCCCGGAGGTATTCGCTGAGCCTGGCCTTGAGCTCGGAGATACGCACTTGCCTCATGGTCTTATCATGACTAGAAATGGTCATTTCCGCAAACCATCGCTCAAACCTTGACAGTCGCGAACGCGTACCGGCAGAGTGGCTCGATCGAATGCGTTTCGCGTTCCTGACGACCGGAGGACGCCAATGACGGATCCAATCAGACGCAAGATACTGAAAACCGGAGCGGCGGCGACCGTCGTGGCCGCCGCGCCGCGCGTGCTGGCGCAGCAGGCTGAGCAAGGGCGGGCTGCCGTGTCCTTCTACGAAAAAGGTCCCGTTCGCATCCGCTACGAGGAGGTCGGCTCGGGCTTCCCGTTGTTGCTCATTGCCGGCGGCGGGTTGAACTCGACGATCTCCGGCCTGACCAATCCCTTCAATCCGATCGACGAGTTCAAGGGAGAGTACCGCTGTATCGCGTCGGACTTGCGCAACGCCAACGGCGGCCAGTCCTCCGGCCCGCTCGAGATCGACCGGCCGTGGGACGCCTATACCGATGACCATCTCGGTCTGATGGATCACCTGGGCATCGACAAGTTCGTGGTGCTCGGCTTCTGCATTGGCGGCCCATTCATCTGGAACCTCCTGCGCCGGGCGCCGAATCGAATCGTCGCCGCCGTACTGGCGCAGCCCAGCGGGTCCCGTCCGGAGATGCGCGATCTGTTCTACGAGAACAACATGAAGGGCTGGGGCCCAGAGCTGGTGAAGCGCCGGCCCGAAATCTCGATGGAGATGGTCGACAGGTTTCTGACCAGGATGTACCGCACCAACCCCGACTTCGTGTTCACCGTCACACGTGACTTCGTGCGCCAGTGCCAGACGCCGGTACTGATTCTGCCGGACGATATTCCGGCGCATCCGTACGCTGTCGCGATGGAGGCTGCGATGCTCGCACCGAAGGCCGAAGTGAGCATGTTCCCGTGGAAGGAGCCCGCGGAACGGATTCCCCTGGCGGTGCGCCAGATCCGCTCCTTTCTCCGGGCGCATCGGCCCGCTTCTACGTAGCTCGTGGATGAGCGGCATGTCGTTAGGAGTTAATCGTCCCTGGAACGGCCATGCCAGACCCATACGCCACAATCGCGGACGCCGCCCCGTCGCTGCAGGAGCGTCTGTCAGACGTTTTGGAGCTCCGGGCGAGCGACTCGCAACAGCAGGCGATGCTGCATGCATACCTGTCGGAAATCGAGCTGCCCCGGGGCGCGAGAGCACTCGAAATCGGCTGCGGCACCGGCGCGGTGAGTCGAGCGCTCGTCGAGTCGCTGCATTTCGACGTCACCGGTGTCGATCTCTCACCGGTATTTGTGGCGCGAGCGCGGGAACTCGGAAAGCACCTGCCGGGCCTCACCTTCGTGCAAGGCGATGGCCACTCGCTGACGCTGCCTGACGCGTCATTCGACCTGGTGGTGTTTCACAC
>DATLLJ010000028.1:0-136532 GCA_035537875.1 Vicinamibacterales bacterium
TCTCCATGTTGCGCCGGTCGACGGCCCAGAAGAGCGGCGTGAAGCGCTGCGCGTCGGCCCGGTTGACGTCGGCCTTATTGTCCACCAGGAACGAGGCGACGTCGTAGTTGCCGTTGAACACGGCCATGGCCAGCGCGGTCTTGCCGTCGCCAGCGACGGCATTGACGTCGGCCTTCGCGCCGACGAGCAGGCGGGCCATCTCGAGGTCGCCTTCACGCGCGGCGAGCATCAGCGGCGTCAGCCAGCCACTGGCGAAGTCGGCTGGCTTTGACTCCGCCGCCGCGGCAAGCGGCGTCCGCCCTTCGAAGCCGCGGCCGTTTGCCGCCGCCACGTAATTCGAGCGCACGTTGGTGTCGGCGCCGGCCTCGATGAGGCGACGAGCCGCATCGATGTGCCCTTCGGAGACGGCCCACATCAAGGGCGACGTCCCGCCCCAGGTTTCCTTCGCGTTGACGCCGGCGTTGGCTTCGAGCAGCACGCGGATCGCGTCGGTCTTTCCCGTCCGCGCGGCCATCATCAGCGCCGTGTCGCCGGCCGGTGTCAGCGGCGCGTTCGGATCGGCGCCGGCCTTGAGCAGCCGGTCGATCATCGCCGCGCTGCCGTTGGTCGCCGCGAGCTGGAGCGGCGTCACGCCCTCCCGCGTGGGCGCCACCACACGCGCCCCGGCACGAATCAGCAGGTCCGCCAGCTCCACATCGTCGCGCTCGGCCGCCCAGTGCAGCGCGGTGCTGCCGTCGATCTGCGTGCCGTTGACGTCAGCCTTGCGCGCGAGCGCGACGCGAATCGCAGCAGCGTCACCCCGCATCGCAAGATCTGCCACCTTGAGCGAATCACCAACAGGGGTCTGACCCCGGTTCTGACCCCTGGTCTGACCGCCGGTCAGCAGCAGCAGGACCATCAGGCACACGCTCATGCGTCTCATCGGGTCACCTTGAGGAGGACGGGGGCCGCGTCGTACTTGTCGATGGCCAGAGTATTCGCCGCGGCGTCGACGATGACGGGTGAGGCGTGGGAGGTTTTCGCCTCGCCGAGGCCTTTCGTATCGATTCGCAGCTCTAAAACGGTGAATTCCGCATCGCCCGCCTTCACTGTCGCCGAGGCGTCGACAGGCGAGGTCGATGCCGGCCAGGACGTCGAGTGGGCGCCGAGCCGGCGATCGGTGACCAGCACCAGGCGCTGGCGGCCGTCGGGCAATGCCGAGCGCCACGCGTACTTGATCGAGTAGCCGGTCGGACCGTCGCCCCAGACGAAGCCGACGGTCGGCGCCACCTTGATGGCCGTCGTCAGGCGTTCGATCGGGCTGGCTGGGGGCGCGGCGCCGCCGCGTCCACCACGGCCGCCCGCGCGCGCACCGCGACCGGCGGCGGGAGCCGCAGCAGCTGCCGGCGTGGGCACCGGCGCCAGCGCCGTCATCAGCGGCGACCGTTCGGCGTCGGTCGACCAGCGGTGGACCTCGATCGTCAGCGGTGTTTGCGCCCCGACGACGGTCGCTCGGAACTTCAGGACCGGTTCCTCGCCCGCAATCGGCACACTCGCGACAGCAAACAGCATCGCCGCGACAACGAGAGCGCCGCGGGTGTCCTCTTTAAATGACCTCCGACCCCATTTACTGCCGGTCACTATCATTGGTCCCTTTGGTGCGTCCCAGCCACTCGACCAGACGCTCGAGTTCCTGGTCCTCCAGCTTCGCGCCGCGCTCGCGCATGTCGAGCGTCACCACGCGCCACCGCTCGGGGCTGAAGCGCGCGCCGTTGACGCGATCGATCGCGTGGCACGAGGTGCACGACCGCTTGACCACGGCCTCCGCTTCCGCGTCGGTGAAGAACGTGGTGACTTCACGCGCCACATACGCGCGCGGAAACGGCTTCGTCGTCGGCCCGAACCGCTCCACGAGCCAGTCGAGCAGCAGCGCGCGCTCCGCATCCGGAAGCGTGACCTCCATGCCGCGGTGCCGGCTGGTCAGATGCGCATCCCACCCCGCACGATCGAGCGCGTTGTAGGCGTAGTCGTCGATGCCATGGCACGAGGTGCAGTTCTTGAAGAGGACCTGCCGCACCGGCCCCTGCGGCGGCACCACCTGAGGCCGCGTCGCCCGCGCGGCAAGCTGCGCCCCCGCCGGCGCCGCGAGGGCGAGCGTCACAACCGCACCAAGAACCAGTCGCGTCCAGATCATCGTGCCTCGGCCTCGTCCTTCGTCCCTCGTCCTTCGTACCTAAACCATCTCGAGCGGCTTCAGCCTGCCTGTGCTGGTGCCGATCTTGTCCAGCTCGATCCCGTACAGATGGAGCAGGCTGAGGAGCATGTTCGACGTGCGCTGTGTGTTGTCCGGGAATACCAGATGCCGGTTGCCCTTGAACGTCCCGTCGATGCCGCCGACCAGAATCACCGGCACCTTCTCATGCGCGTGCCGGTGCGAGTTGCCCATGTTGCTGCCCTTGTAGATCAGCGAGTGGTCCAGCACCGTGCCGTCGCCATCGGGCATCTTCGCGAGCTTGTCGCAGAAATAGGCGAGGTTCTGCACGTGGTAGCGGTTTACCTTGGCATAGTTGGCGATGTTCTCCGGCTTGTCGCCGTGATGCGACGTGCCGTGCCAGCCACCCGTGAAGCCGGATTCGGGGAAGCTGGCGCCGCTCAGATCGCGCCCGAGCATGAACGTGATCGACCGCGTGATGTCGCCTTCGAACGCCAGCGCCATCAGGTCGTACATCAGCCGGAAGTGTTCGTGCTTGCTCTGCGGCAGCCCGAACGGGACATCGCTCTCGGGCTCCTTCACCGCGTTGGCCATGGCAATCTTGATGCGCCGTTCGAGCTCGCGGATGTTGTCGACGTAGGTGTCGACGCGCGCCTTGTCGCCGGCGCCGAGATTGGCCTTGAATGTCCCGAGCTGGCCGACCACGGCGTCGAGGATGCTGGCGTTGCGCTGCCGATCGCGCAGCCGCTCTTCCGGGCTGGCCCCGTCGCCGAACAGGCGTTCGAACGCGACGCGCGGATTGATTTCGGTGGGCAGCGGAGAGGTCGGCGAAGTCCAGGAAACAGAATTGGTGTAAGCGCAGCTGTAGCCCCAGTTGCAGTTGCCGAAGTTGCCGGTGTCCTCGACACCGAGCTGGAGCGACGACAGGATGGTGTCCTGCCCGTACTTCTGGGCGATGTGCTGATCGACCGTGATGCCGAGGAACGGGCTGACGGCGTTGCGCCGCGGCCGCGCGCCCGACAGCAGCACCGCACCGCGCGCATGGTCCCCGCCGGGCTCATCGTCGGTCGCCATGGCCTCCGGCATGTCGAGACCGGTGATCAGCGTGACGTGACTGCGGAACGGCTCCAGCGGCTTGGTGATGAACGAGAAATCGAAGTCGCGGCCTTCCTTCGTCGGGCTCCAATATCCTGGCGACGCGCCGTGCGGATGCCAGATGCCGACGAAGCGCCGCGCGGGCGCCGCCGCGGTCATCCGCAGTGGCGTGAACGCGGGCACCATCGAATCGAGCAGCGGCAGCGCCAGAGTGACACCCATGCCCTGCAGGAAGGTCCGCCGCGGAATGTGCTTCTTGGTGAGAAACATTCGTCGCTCCTTAATTCGTGGTGGTCACGCGCTCGTGCCCCTTGACGCGCATCTGGAACTGCGGGCTCTTCACGACCCCGAGGACGATCGCCGAGAAGCGGTGGTTGTCCTTCGCCGCGTCGCGCACGATCGAGCGGATCGTCGGCATGTCGGTGTATTCCACGCCGCGGCCCAGACCGTAGGTCATCATCTTCTCGACCATCATCGCCACGAACTGCGGCGAGTAGCGCATCAGCGCCTGACGCAGTCCGACCGGCCCGTTCACCTTCTGCCCGTCGTAGAGTTCGACGGCCGCGTCGATCGGCGTGCCGCCTTCGCCGCCTTGCTTCGCACGCCATTTCCCATCGGCGTCGAAGTTGTCGAGCGCGAAACCGATCGGGTCCATGATCTTGTGGCAGCCGGCGCACGTCGGAGTCGCGCGATGCAGCGTCATCTGCTCGCGCAGCGTCAGCACCTTCTTCGACCCGGCGGAGGCGTCCTCGAGCGCCGGCACGTTCGGCGGCGGCTCGGGTGGCGGCGTGCCGAGGATGTTCTCCAGCACCCAGACGCCGCGCTTCACCGGCGACGACCTGAAGTTCTGCGTCCAGGTCACCGACAGGAAGCTGCCTTTGCCGAGAATCCCGCGGCGATAATCGAGCGACGGCCCGAGCGAGACGCGCCGGAAGTGCGAGCCGTAGATGTTCGGGATGCCGTAGTGCCGCGCCAGCCGCTCGTTGACGAATGTGTAGTCGGCCGTCAGCAGGTCGACCACGTTGCGATCCTCGCGAAGCAGGCTCTCGAAGAACAACTCCGTCTCGCGCTGGAACGCTTTGCGCAGCTCGTCGTCCCAGTCGGGATAGAAGACGCCGTCGGGCGAGGTCGCCGGCAGGTTCCGCAGATAGAGGAGCTGCTGGCCGAAGTTCGTCACCAGCGCCGACGACTTCGGATCCGCGAGCATGCGCCGCACCTGCTGCTCGAGCACGCGTGGCGTGCTGAGGCGCCCCTGCCTCGCGACGGTCATCAGCTCGTCATCAGGGATGCTGCTCCACAGGAAGAACGACAGCCGCGAGGCGAGATCGAGATCGGTGATGCGGTACGGCTGGCCGGCCGCGACGCTCGCCGGTTCCTTCTCCGCACGCACCAGGAAGTTGGGACTCGCGAGCAGACGACGCAGCGCCAGCTCAATCCCATCGTCGAAGGTCCCATCGGCGCGCCCCTGCTTGTAGAAGTCGATCAGCGTGCCGACCTCCGCCTGCGTGACGGGGCGGCGATACGCGCGACGTGCGACGCCGCTGAGAATCTGGCGAGCACACGTCTCTTCCTGCGCCGCGGTCGTTGGACGACAGGCGAACACCTTGCGGCGGCTCTTCGAGTCCTCGGGGCGCTGCGCGTTGAACGGGCCCGAGATGCGCAGGAAGCCGATCGCCGGGTAGTACTGGAGCTGCGGGATGCTGTTGTTCTCGAGCGACTTCCGATCGTACTGCTTGATCATGTCGAGGCTGGGCCGGAAGTTCGTCGCCAGGAACGTGGCGCCGACTGTCCGCGAGCCCGCCTTGACCGGCACCGTGACTTCGAGGATGCCGTCGCCCTGATCCCCCGCCATCCCCTGGCTCAGACCGACACCCTGATACTTGAACAAGTGCGCGCGCTCGCCGTCGACGATCAGCTCGAGCTGTTCGCCCGGAATGAAGCTGCCAATGCCAAAGTTCTGAATGGCGAACTTGTACTCGCCATCGGCGGGGAAATCGTGGCGCGTCATCATGCCGCCGCGCGTTCCGAGCGGCAGCCCTTCAATGTGATGGTTCTGTGAGGTGTCACCCGGCGCGAGGTACGTGGCTTCTGTCGGCGTCTTCCAGTAGCCAACCGCCATGCGCGCGACGCGCGCCGCCGCCGTCGAATACGACTCGAGCAGCGTCGGCGAGAGCGTCAGCGAGCCGGCGATGTTATCGAACCCGCGCGCGATGTCGTCAGGCGGCAGCAGCGTCGTGACGTCGATCTCGAGGTCGAGGAGATCGCGAATCGCGTGCGCGTACTCGGTACGGTTCAACCGATGCAGGACGACGGCGCCTGGACTGACCTTCGCGGCGCGGCGATCGAGTTCGGCTTCGAGCCAGTCGCGCACCCCCTCGTACTCAGCCAGTGATGGACGAGGGACATCGGGCGGCGGCATGACGCCGGCGCGGAGCTTTCGGACAACTTTTTCCCACAGCTCCGCGTGCTCGCCGACGCGAGTGTAATCCACATCCTGAAGCGAGAGGTTCGCGGTCTTCACGCGCGTGCTGTGGCACGTCACGCAGTAGCGATCGATGACTGCCTTCTGCTGTTCGGCTGTGGCCGAAGCCGTCGCGGGCGCGGGCACGACTGCGGGCCGCACGTCTGTGGGCCGTCTGCTCGCTGGCGCCGAAGACGCCGCGCTCGGCGTGCGATCGGGCGGCGCCGATTGACCGTCGACGCGGACGACAGACACGAGCGACGAGGAGAACAGGAGGACCGCGATGCCCAGCACGGCCGCCCCAGGATTCGACATCGAACGAGGCCTCCTCATCCAGGACCTGACGGGATGCGACACGGCACCCGTCGCCGTCTGGCTGTCCACAAGACGGTGAATGCAAAATCTCATAACTGACTAGGCCAGTTCAAGAGAGATATCCGCTATTCGAAAGCCGAATGATGACCGCATTTCCCCCAGATTACTCAATGTACGCCGGCCATTTCGACAATCTGGCGTCGCCGCCAGCATGATCCCGAATAGAGCGAGCGGGCAGATTCCTTCGACGCCGACCAGTATCACCCACGTCGCCTGCCACGCCCGCCCGCTTGGTCCCCAAATAGTCCCGCTGGTCCCACGTTGGACGGCGGCGCTGACGATGAGGCCGCAACCGGACGGCGCGCCGTTCGAGTACGCCTGCCATGAAAGGGAATTCACTCGAAGCGCGACATCCTTGGCGCCGCGCGCAAAACGGAGAAGGAAACGGGAGATCGATAAAACCACGGTGATGAGACGCCTGTCGCTTCACGATGGCACGGTCCTCCGGCTCCGCCGAAACTACCGCAGCCGGTTGCAGCGGTAGCGGGCCTGGACCTACGGCTTATACGGCTTCTGCGAGCCCGACAGGATCTGCTTGAACGCCGCGATGTCATTCACCTCGGGTGAGGTGCTCTTGAACATCTTGATGTACGCGTAGATGTCCCTCGCCTGTGTGTCGGTCAAGGTCGTCGCCGAGTAGTTCGGCATCCCCGTGGACGGCTGGATCGGGGCGAGATTCGCCCGCCCCCGCAGGTAGGCGATGAAGCTTGATTCGGTCGCGAGAGACGCGCTTCGACCGGGGAGCAGCACTCTCGCGCCGGTCTCACCGTTGAAGCCATGACACGCGTAGCAGGAGTACGACTCGTATAGCTTCTTGCCCGTCGCGGGATTGCCGCCAGCCGCATCGGCAGCAGCCCGTGACTGTGCGGACACGGGCGCGGGCGCGAGCGCCACGATCGCGCCGACAGATATCGCGATGACGAAAGTGATCAATCTCATGACGCTACCGCGGCTGCGTGATGACGTCGATCAGGTACGGCTGCCCACGCTTGGCCGAGGCGACGCCGCGCTTCAACGCCGCCGCCAGTTTGGCCGGATCGGTGATCGGACCTTCGCCGGCCATCCCGTAGCCGGCGGCCATCATTCGATAGTCGATGAACGGATCGCGCAGGGTGTTGCCGATGTGGCCGCGGTCGCCGCCGCGCCCACGGACGCCGCACATGTACTCGACGAACATCAGTTCCTGATGCCAGGCGCGGTTGTTGTGCATCACGGTCAAGAGCGGCAGTTGGTGATGCACGGCCGTCCACAGCACGCCTGGCGCGTAGTTCAGATCGCCATCGCACTGGATGTTGATCACCATCTGTCCCCGGCTCCTGGCAGCCAACGCTGCACCCACGGACGCCGGTGCGCCGTACCCCATGCCCGCGGCTCCCTGTGAGCCGAGGTAACTGTACGGCTTGTTGTGATCCCACAGCTGAGCGTTGTGCCCGCCTGAGAAGCCGGTCGGTGAGGCGAGAATCCAGTCTTCGTCGGCGATGAGTGGCCACAGTTCCGCGTACACTCGCGCGGTGGCGATCGGCGTGGCATTCCACCCGGCGCGTTTCTGTTCCAGTGCGCGTTGTAGTGCCTCGAGACGCGCCTGCTCGTTGGCGACGGCCTGCTTCCTCGATCGATCCTCAATCGCGCGTTGCCGATCGGGCGTCATCTGGCGACGGACTTCCTCGATGAGCCGCGGCAGGCTCGCTTCGGCATCGACCTCGATCACCCGGCCGCTCGGCGCGCTGCCGCCGCGACCGCGGCCGGCCCGGCTCACGCCGGGCGCAATGCCGCCGAAGCCGATCTTCGCCGTGTCGCGCGCAAGCAGCGTCGCGAGCGCAGGACCGGTGAGCGAGACCTGCGCTGCAGGTACTTCGAGACCGAGCACGTAGTCGTACGTCGCGCTTGCGCCTGGACCGCACAGCGGATGCCGCTGCGGAAAACTCATCGGTCCCTGCGTGGCTGCGGTACTGGTTGACGCACCGGTGAGCTCGACGAGCTCCACCGCGAGCCGCACTCCGTCCGGCGTCCGCAGCCGGCCGACGGCGATCCGCGGATTCTGGCTGGCGACGAGCGCCCGCGCGATCTCGCGTGCCTCAGTCGGGTCGATGCCGGCGATGCGGGGCGCTGTGTACGACGGGACCTGCAGCGTGGGGGCCTCTTCCTTCTGCAGCTCGATATCGATCACCACCATCGTTGGACCGCACGGCGGTGTGATCGCCTCGTTGTACGCGCGCTGAATCGCGGTCAGCGATTCTTCCAGCGTCTTGGGTTGCGCGTCCCATTTGGTGAAGCTGCGCACCATGCCGGCCATGTCATTCGCGCTGTGCGCAGCGATGAACCCGAGATCGCGGCCGGCAATCAGCAGCACCGGTGTCCGATCGTAGTACGCCTGATAGATCGACATCGCGGCGTGCTGCACACCGATCGTCCCGTGCAGCATCGCGCACATCGGTTTGCCCGTCGCCTTCCCGTACCCATGCGCCATCGTCACCGCCGACTCTTCGTGGAGCGCGGTGATCAGCTCGGGCATCGTATTGGGAGGCGTGCCGTAGTTGATGATGGATTCCTGCAGCCCTTCGAAGCTCGATCCCGGATTGAGGGCCACGTACTCGACGCCGAGATCTTTCAGGACCTGAACCATCAGGTCCGATCCAGGACGCACGGCCGCGCGCTCGCCAGGCCGGGGAGCCGCAGGCGGACGTGTGTTGCCGGCGTCGCGCTCAATCTGGGCTGGCGACGGCGGCGGCGCGTCGGATGTCCCACGCTGCGCGGCCTCGACATCGGCAGCAGGAGCACGGGTCAGCGCTGCGGCGCCAGCCGCGGCAGTCGCAACGCCCGTCAAAAAGCTACGGCGCCCGACGGCGCGCGCTGGCTTCCTGGATTTCGGCATATCAAGTCTCCTTGGCCTTCGTGCTGCTCGCTGAAGACGTGTGGCAGCCCGGGGTCGACGAGGAAAAAGATGGGCGCGCTGCCCGCGCGGGTAGGGACGGACAGCGCACCCGGCCCGACGAGTCCGCCAACCCAGGCGTGCGACTGGGTGGCTGGCACTCGCCTAGCGTGTGTTCGACCTCTGCTCAGCCGAGGCCGAACGCGAACCGTCGATCAGAAGCGCCACCGCGCGACCGCAGGTATCTTAAGCCCGAAGTCAGTCCGCCGCGAACGCGAGAAGCACATTCCCGGGAATCCCACCAATCGCTCCGTTTCCTCCGCCTTTGCCCTCCACCACATTGATGGTGGGAAAAAGGCCGATTCGTGTTGACCTTTGTCGGGGGTGGGCTTTGAGCTCACTCCCGAATTCGTGAACGTCCATTCAGGCGATCGCTGGCTTCGCGATCACCTCGTCAGCGTTTTCGCGAGGACCGCCGTCTCACGACCCCAGCCGAGTGATCCCTCAGTCCATCCCGACCTTCGCGGGTTGACCGACTCCGGCGCGGTGTTACACTCCGCGCAGAGGCAGGGCTCATGCACACGACCTTCGCCGCTGCAGCGCTTGTCACCGGGTGCATCTGCCTCACCGCCGCGGCAGCGGGCGCCCACCACTCTGTCGTCGCCAACTTCGATCAGAGCAAGTCGGTGACCGTGACCGGCCGGATCAAAGAGCTCGACATGCGCAACCCGCACTCGCAGATCACGCTCGACGTGCCGCCGCCCGCTGGCGGCGCAGCCGTGGAGTGGTTCATCGAGTGGTCCGACGTGAACTCGCTGATCCGCCGCAGCGTGCCGTATGACCAGCTGAAGGTCGGCGACGAGGTGACGATTACCGTCAGCCCGAGCCGGCGGTTTCCGAACGTCGGCTACTTCCGCCAGGCGGTCCTCCCCGGTGGAAAGGTCCTGCGCGACTGCGGCTTCGGCGCCTTCCGCCGGAGCGTCGCCCGGGGGTCGACCGAGATCGACTGCGGAGACCAACGATGAAGTGGATCTGCGCCTCAGCGATCGGGCTGGTGGTGCTCGCGTCGGCTCTGCCGTCGGCGGCGCAGGGTAAGCGCGCCGACCTTGACGGCGTCTGGATCCTGGCGGACTCGGCGACGTTCGAACACCTCGAGCTGACACCGGCCGGGGAAGCGGGACGCGCGAAGTACGACTACGTGATGAATGACCCTGGGATGAAGTGCATCCCCGCCAGCATCACACGTGTGATGCACACGCCCTCACCGCCAATCGAGATCCGCCAGCACACCGACCACGTCGAGATCAACTACGAGTTCATGGATGTGCACCGGCGCGTCCCGACCAACCCCGGCGTGGCCGCGAAGGACGTTCCATACGCCGTCGCGATGCATCCACATCTTGGACGGTCGGTGGCCCGCTACGAGGATGAGATGCTGGTCATCGAGACCGTGGACGTCGGCGCGGGCGTGCACGACACGCTCGGAATGCCCGGCCTGCCACAGTCGAACCAGATGCGCACGGTGGAACGTTTCGTAGCCAACGGCAATCGGATGGCGATCGTCGTCACGCATGACGACCCCGTCTTCTACGTGAAACCTTACGTGGCGACGTTCTCGTATCTGCGACTCCCCGAGGGCAAGATCCTTCCATGGAACTGTACGCCCGAAGAGGCGAATTACGAGCGGTTCTTTCCAAAACAGAAGTAGAGCATAAGGCCTACTTCGCGGACGCCAATCCCTCCGCACACGAGAACTCGCGCAACTCGTCGTTCGGCGCGGACACCTTCCGATACGTACGAACCGAGGTGAAGGGTTCGAGCAGCGCTTTCGGATCCGTGACCGTGATCCGATCCTCGAGGATGCCAGGCGACGCGAACCTGATGCGCTCGCGCACGGTGAACTGATCGCTGTGCGGCGAGAACGTGTCGAACAGCGTGTCCTCGCGAATGGCCACGGTGTCCACGACGAGCGTGTCCCCTTCCCAATGCCCCGTCGAATACCCGGCGAACGTCGGATCGTCGAGGACTCTCTGCGACGGCTTGCGGCCGTCTAGAAAAATCCGGCGATACACATCGTTCAGCTCGCCGTAGATGGTGACCTTGTCTTTCGTGTGTTGAATTTCCATGCCGTAGGTCATCCCCATCATGTTGGGCATGCCGCCAGAGAGACACCTGGCGTTCGGATCGAATTCATCCGATCCGGCCATGCGCGACTTGCGAATGACTTCCCATTTGGCCAAGTACTCAGGCGTCAGCTTCGGCGCGGTTTCCGGCCGGCCCGCACGTCCATCGAGAACCAACACAGGTCGCGGCGGCGGCAAGGCCCCGCCGCGAGTCTCCGCCGCCGCCGGAGGCGCCGCGGCGGGGCGCCCCGCCTGGCCAAACGGGTCGATCGGAGAGTACACGCCGGTGAAGTCCGGTGGGGGCGTCCCTTGCGTGCGAAGCGATGCCGTCGATACGAACAGCAGGCACATGACCGCCGAAGAAAACACAGCAACGGTCTTCGACATGATGTTCTCTCTCATCTGTGGCTACTGAGCCGCCGGCGGCGCCTGCTGCCCGAGCACGGTGCCATCAGCGCGCGTGACGCGCGTGAGGAGGCCGGTGCGGGTGCCGTCCTTCGCCGGACTGAAATCTACGGTAATCGTGTCGCCGGCTTTGAGGATGGTCTTCGACCAGCCGGCGCGGACCAGCTGGCCAGGTGTACGGCCTTCGATCTCCCACTGCACCTTGCCGCCGTTGCCGTCGTCGACCGACAGAAAGATCCACACGTGCGGGTTCGTCCACTTCCACTGCGTGACCGTGCCTGTGAGCACCATCACCTTGTCGCCGTCGAACGCCGAATTGCTGTGGTGCGCGAGGGCGGACGTCGCCGCCAGGAGCACCACGATGACAAACGAACCGATTCTCATAAGTGAGAGCCCGACCATGGCGACGGCAGCCGAAGCCGTCGCGCTCTTCGGAGCACAGTGCATCGAACACCTCTGCTGCGGGAGGTGGTACCACTCAGATCCGAGAATGTCAAGGACTGCCGGGGAACGCTTCGTGAGCCCGGCCCATCGAATCGACCGTGGTTGATGCGGCCGCGCTCTCCAAGTTCTCGCGGCTTACACGCTCTGAGCCGCGATCCCGGAATGGTAGTCCTGCAGGGCCCGAACACCGAGCCCTTGCTGACGCAGGGCCCGGATCGCCTGCACGGTCGCGGCCGCGCCCGTCAACGTCGTGATGCACGGCACCTCCTGCATCATCGCGGCGCGTCGAACGGCACGATCGTCGAAGAACGACTCGCGTCCAAGGGGGGTGTTCACGACGAGATCGATCTTTCGATTCACGATCTCGTCCGCGATGTTCGGGCGCCCTTCATTGACCTTGTAGACCACGTCCACGTCCAGTCCGTACGCGCGCAGGTACGCGGCGGTGCCACGGGTCGCGATCAGGTGGAATCCGAGGGCTGCGAGATCCCGCGCGATGGGAAGCAGGTTCGGTTTGTCGTCGTTGTTCACGCTCACGAACGCCGTTCCGCTCAGCGGCAGCCGCTGGCCGACCGAGAGTTGCGCCTTCGCGAACGCCACGCCGAAGTTGCTCGACCCGCCCATCACCTCGCCCGTCGATTTCATCTCGGGCCCGAGAATCGTGTCGACGCCGGGGAACCGAACGAACGGAAACACCGGGCTCTTCACGAACACGCCGGACACCTCGACGTCCTTGGTCAGGCCCAGTTCGGCCAGCGTGCGGCCCGCCATCACTTTCGCCGCGATCTTCGCGAGGGGCACGCCGCTCGCCTTGGAGATGTACGGGACCGTCCGCGACGCACGCGGGTTGACTTCCAGCACGTACACGACGTTGTCCTTGATGGCGTACTGGACGTTCATGAGCCCCACGACTTTGAGCGCCCGCGCGATGCGCCGCGTGTAGTCGCGAATCGTCGTCAGATGCCGCTCGGGGCAGATGAAGGGCGGGACGACACACGAGCTGTCGCCCGAGTGAATCCCGGCTTCTTCGATGTGCTCCATGATGCCGCCGATGACGACCGCGCCGGTCTCGTCAGCGACCGCGTCAACGTCGAACTCGAACGCATCTTCCAGGAACTTGTCGACCAGAATCGGATGTTCGGGCGAGGCATCGACCGCCTGCGTCATGTACCGATCCAGCGTCGCCGTGTCGTACACGATGGCCATCGCTCGACCGCCGAGCACGTACGAAGGCCTCACCACCACGGGGAACCCGATACCGGACGCCACCGCCCGCGCCTCGTCCCGTGACGTCGCCGTCCCGCTCGCCGGCTGCGTGATGTCAAGACTCGCCAGCAGCGCGGCAAACCGCTTGCGATCTTCGGCGAGATCGATCGAATCGGGCGAGGTGCCGAGAATGCGCACGCCAGCCTCTTGCAGCGCCAGCGACAGCTTGAGCGGCGTCTGGCCGCCGAACTGCACCAGGCACGAGACGTCGCCGCCGGCCGATCGCTCCGTTTCGATGACCGACATGACGTCTTCGAAGGTCAACGGCTGGAAGTACAAACGATCGGCGGTGTCGTAGTCGGTCGAGACCGTCTCGGGATTGCAGTTGATCATGACCGTCTCGAGCCCCTCTTCCTTGAGGGCGAAGGCCGCGTGACAGCAGCAGTAATCGAACTCGATGCCCTGCCCTATCCGGTTGGGGCCGCTCCCGAGGATGACGACCTTCGATTGCCGATTCGGGTTGGCCTCGCACGTCGGTTCATAGGAGCTGTACAGATAAGGGGTGAACGACTCGAATTCGGCCGCACAGGTGTCCACGCGCTTATACACCGGGTTGATCGACTGCGCGATCCGGCGGTCCCGGATCGCGGCCTCGGGCTGCCTGAGCGCGAGCGCCAGTTCCGCGTCTCCAAATCCGCTGCGTTTCAGACGGCGCAGCGTCTCAGGCGTCAAGGTATCGACCCCTCCGGCCGCCACGGCGCCGCGCATCTCGGCTATTTCGGCAAACTGGCGCAGGAACCAGCGATCGATTTTCGTCAGCTCATGAATCTGCTCGAGCGGCCAGCCGCGATCGATCGCGCGGAACAGGTCCCACATCCGCCGGTCGCTCGGGATCGCCAGCCGTTTTTTCAGCGACGCATCGTCGTCGCCCGACGCGCCCGAGGCCGCGAGCGCCCGGTCCGCTTCGACGCCCGAGAACAACAGGCCGCTCCGCCCCAACTCCAGCGAACGGACGCCCTTCAGGAACGCCTCTTTGAACGTCCGACCCATCGCCATCGCCTCGCCAACCGACTTCATCTGGGTCGTAAGCGTCCGGTCCGCCTGGGGGAACTTCTCGAAGTTCCAGCGCGGGATCTTGACGACCACGTAATCGATGGTGGGCTCGAAGGAGGCCGGCGTCAGACGCGTGATGTCGTTCGGAATCTCATCCAGGTGATACCCGAGTGCGAGCTTGGCGGCAATCTTGGCGATCGGAAACCCGGTGGCCTTCGAGGCCAGCGCCGAGGACCGCGACACGCGCGGGTTCATCTCGATCACGACCATGCGGCCGTTGGCTGGATTGACCGCGAACTGAATGTTCGATCCGCCCGTTTCGACGCCGACGCGGCGGATGATCCGTCGCGCGGCGTCGCGCATGCGCTGATACTCCTTGTCCGTGAGCGTCAGGATCGGCGCGACGGTGATGCTGTCCCCGGTGTGGACGCCCATCGGGTCGATGTTCTCGATCGAGCAGATGACGACGAAGTTGTCGGCGACGTCGCGCATCACCTCGAGCTCGAATTCCTTCCACCCGATGACCGACTCCTCCACGAGCACTTCGTGGACCGGGCTGAGCTCGAGACCTCGCCCGGCCAGCTCACGGAGCTCCTCGATGTTGTAGGCAATGCCGCCGCCGACGCCTCCGAGCGTGAACGACGGCCGGATCACGAGCGGCAAGCCGAGCGTCTTTGCCAGCTCCATCGCCTCGGGCAGCGTTCGGGCCAGGCCGCTCTGAGGAACGTCGAGACCGATCTCGCGCATCGCGTCTTTGAAAAGCAGGCGATCCTCGGCGACCTTGATGGCCTGGATGGACGCGCCGATCAGCTCGACACCGTACTTGTCGAGCGTGCCCGCCTTCGCCAGATCGACCGCCAGATTGAGCGCGGTCTGCCCGCCCACGGTCGGCAACAGCGCATCGGGCCGCTCGCGCTCGATGATGGCTGCCAGGATCTCCGGCGTCAGCGGCTCGACGTACGTGCGATCCGCCAGTTCCGGGTCGGTCATGATCGTCGCGGGATTGCTGTTCACGAGGACAACTTCGAGCCCTTCGGCTCGCAGCGCCTTGCACGCCTGGCTGCCCGAGTAGTCGAACTCGCAGGCCTGGCCTATGACGATCGGACCGGATCCGACGATGAGCACACGTTTGAGGTCGGTGCGACGGGGCATCTTTCTGGAGGTCGGAGGATGGAGGTTGGAGGCTGGAGGTTGGGATCCCTAACCTCTAGCCTCTAACCTCTAGCCTCCTCGATAAGCGTCAGAAAATCATCAAAGAGATAATCGGCGTCGTGCGGACCCGGCGACGCCTCGGGATGATACTGGACGCAGAAGACCGGCTGCGCTCGATGACGCAGCCCCTCGACCGTTCCATCGTACAAGTTGATGTGCGTGACGACCACATCGTCGGGCAGCGACTTCGGATCGACCGCAAACCCGTGGTTTTGTGACGTGATTTCGACCTTGCCCGTGTCGAGTTTCTTCACCGGGTGATTGGCCCCTCGATGTCCGAACTTCAGCTTGAAGGTCTGCCCCCCCATGGCAAGCCCGAGGATCTGATGACCGAGGCAGATGCCGAAGGTCGGAATGCCGGAGTCGACGAGCGTTTTGGCGTTGCCGATGGCGTAGTCGAGCACCGACGGATCGCCCGGACCGTTGCTGAGGAAGACGCCATCCGGCTTCGTGGCCAGCAGCGCGGCGGCAGGCGTCGTGGCCGGGTACACTCGAACATCGCACCCGTACGCACTGAGACGCCGCAAGATGTTCCACTTCATGCCGAAATCGTAAGCCGCGATCCTGACCCGCGCGGTCCCTTTCGCAGCCCGTCGCGCGGGCTCGATCCCGAACTCGTCGGGGTCTTCCTCCGGCCAGTCAAACGGCGCCGGACAGGTGACATCGCGGACAAGGTCGGACCCTTCCATGGTGGGCAGGGAGCGGGCCCGATCGACAAGCGCGTCTGCGGACAGCCCGTCGCCTGTCGCGATGACACCGCGCAGCACGCCGCCCGATCGAAGCGTGCGCGTCAGCGCCCGCGTGTCGATATCCGAGATGGCGACGATTCCATGACGAGCGAGGTAGTCCCGCAACGTGCCGTCCGATCGCCAGTTGCTCGCAATCGGTGACTGTTCGCGCACGATGAAGCCGGCCACCTGCGGCGCACGCGATTCGACGTCCTCGGCGGAGACCCCGTAGTTGCCGATCTCCGGGCAAGTCATCGTCACGATCTGGCCCGAGTACGAGGGATCGGTGAGCACCTCCTGATAACCCATCATGCTGGTGTTGAACACCACTTCCCCGCGCGCTTCTCCCTCAGCGCCGACCGCCAGGCCCTTGAACCAGGTTCCGTCTTCGAGCGCCAGGATCGCTTCCATACCCTACCTGTCCATCGACGCCGTCACCCTGTTGCTCTCGGAGGGGACGACGCGCACGGCCGATGCCCACCGTTTGTAGCCGTCGAGCTCGAGATGCACGGCATGGTCACCTGCCGGAACTTGCGGCAGGACGAGCGGACTGGTGCCGACAAGAGCGCCATCCACGAAAACGCGCGCACCGGGCGGACGGGACTCGACGGTCAGGACGCCGGTGCGAGCTGGACTCGATGCCGGGGCCGAGGACGACGGTGCAGGCGCCGGCGCCGGTGGGCGCTCGGGCGACAGACGGACCGTCACCGAATGAGTTCGCTGGCCCGCCGTAATCGTCAGCATCTGCTCGTCGGCCGCGTAACCTTCCCGCACGACACGCACTCGGTGCACCCCGCGGGCAAGGTTGCCGACCGTGACCGGGGTGGGGCCGTATTCCCGGCCGTCGACGAAGACCCGGGCCCCCGGCGGCGTGGACCGCACGAGCAGGCTCCCGAGGACGGGAACCGGGGCCGGCGGGGTCGGCTCGGGCTGGGCGGCCTGGGGAGGCGCCCCGGTCGTTGCTTCGCTTTCGCTGGCCGATCCGGTTGTCGCCGCTGCGCTCTCGACGCCGGGTTGAATCGCTGTCTCGGACGGCGCGCTCGCTCTCCGAATTCCGACACCAAACCCAGCGGCAAACCCCAAGGCGATGCCGATGACGAGCGCAAAGACGAGCGGTGAGAATGCCGACCGCGACTGATCGCTTTCCAACGAGCTGACAGGAGTCGGCTGATAGGTGTCCGTGAGGTTCAGGCTCGTCTCACGGCGAACGCGTGGGCCGATTTCCTCTACGGTGACAGATCCCTTCACCTCGACCGGCTGATGGGCCGCAGCCCCGATGGATGGATCGGGCGCTGGTTGAGATTCCGCGGAGGACAACGATGGCTCGACGCTCGGGGACTCCGATTCGAACATCAACTGCTCGACTTCGACGCGTGGCGGCTCCGGCGGCGGCGTCACTGCCTTCTCGTCCCGAACCGACTCGAGCGGCAAGCGTGGCTCAACGTGAGCCGGCTTTTTGACCTGGACGGCCCCCAATTCGATTGGAGAGCGCTCGGCAGCTCGCCGTCGCACTCCTGAGCTCGCGGACGAGCCCACTGCCGGCAAGCCCGTGCTGAACGCGTCGGTCAGCGCTTCGGCGAAGTCGAGTGGCGAGTCGAAGCGGCCCTCCGGATCCTCAGCCAGCGCGCATCGAAAGACCTCGCGCAAACGGTCGAGGTCGCCGCCAAACCCGTCGGTGAGGGCCGTTGCCGCGTTGCTCCCGACGCCAGAGACACGCCGCCCTGAGAGCATCTCGAACACAATCGCAGCCAGAGCAAAGACATCTGCCTGACGGGTCCAGATGAAATACCCGGCCTGTTCCGGCGCCGTGTAGGGGCGTCGTAGCGGGGGAGCAACGCCAACGGTCTCGAGCGCCTGTGCCACGCCGAGGCCGGTCAGCTTCGTTTCATCGGCGGTGACGAGAACGTCGCGCGGATGCAGGGCACCGTGATGAATCGCGGCGACGGCCGCCGTCTCGAGCGCACCAGCCAGTTGCGCCGCCACCCGCAGCGAATCGCGAACCGACGCCTGCTTTTGCTGACGAAGGAGCACGTCGAGCGAATCGGCCGCCACATATTCCTGAGCGAGGTACGCGGTCACGCCTTCGATGCCCGCAGCCAGCGGAGCCACGACAGCCGGATGGGTTGGCACCGCAGCGGTCAGACCATCGAGCTCCGCCACGAGTCGATGGACGCGCTCGGGCGGCAGATCGAGGCGAATGGCCTTCACCGCAACGAGACGTTCGCCTTCCGGATCGTAGGCGCGAAAGACTGGGCCCAACGTGCCGGCACCAATCTGATGGAGGACCCGGAAAGAACCGAAAGCGTCGGGAGGCGCGGAACCCGCAGCGTCCGTGTGCAGTTGAGAACTCCTCGTAGGAAGGCGAGTAATCGTAGCACCTAAGCGGTTGCGCCTTCAATGCGTCGAACCAAAAAAGCTTGTACAGTATTCAGCCGGTGCCCGACATTCCTTCGAGTCAGCCGGGGGCTTCAACCACAGGGTCTTCGACCTCTCCTATAGAAGCGCCTTCGCGCATCCCCGTTGACGTCCGCCGATTCCACTGGATCAAACGCCTGGCGGCTGATTACGCGTTCGATTTCGCGTCGGTATCCCGTTTCTACGCCGGCGATCCATCTTCGCGAAGCTCGTGGGCTGACGCGATTACGCGGAGTAGAGCATATTCGAGGCCGCGAGTCGAAATCGCTGAGGTCATCGCGGCTCAGCAGCAACGCCGCCAGGCGCCGCCGCGTGCGGTCCAGTCGGCGGCTCGGCTCGCTGACCCTCGCTCCGTCGCGATCGTCACCGGCCAGCAGGCTGGACTGTTCGGTGGGCCGCTCTTTACCCTTCTGAAAGCCCTGACGGCGCTCAAGTTGTCCGAGCTCGTCTCACGCGATCAACAGCTGCCGGTCGTTCCGGTCTTCTGGATAGATGCCGAAGATCACGACTGGGAAGAAGTCCGGTCGTGCACGGTCTTCGACGCGAACCTCGATCCGCAAACCGTTTCGCTCGCGGCGCGTTCGGCGGGCGACCTGACGCCGGTGGCCAACGTTCAGCTCGACAACTCGATACAGACGGTCATCGAGAATCTCGGCCGAATACTGCCCGCCACCGAATTCACCTCATCTGTCCTCGATGGTCTACGCGAGGCCTACACTCCAGGATCGGGGATGGCCGACAGTTTCGGCCGCTGGCTGGAGCATGTGCTCGGGGATCGTGGGCTCGTTGTATACGACGCCGCCGATCCGTCGTCAAAGCCATTGGCGTCCCGTCTCTTCGCACGCGAGCTGGCGGCGCCTGGACAGACGGCGCGGCTCGCCAGCGGGGCGGGGGCAGAACTCGCCGCGCGCGGCTATCACGCGCAGGTCCAGCTTCAGGACGATGCGTTGTCGCTGTTTCACCTCGATGGGGCCCGGAGAGCGATTCGCCAGCAGAACGGCCAGTTCGTGGTTGGCGATCGGCACTATCCGCCGGACGCGCTCGTCAGCCTGGCTGGCAACCACCCGGCGGGTTTCAGCCCGAACGTGCTGCTCCGGCCGGTCGTCCAGGACGCCGTCTTCCCCACGATCTGTTATGTCGCGGGTCCGAGCGAGCTGGCCTATCTCGGCCAGTTGCGAGGCGTCTACGAGCACTTCGGTGTGCCGATGCCGTTGATGTACCCACGCGCCTCCGCGACGCTCGTCGATTCGGCGGCCCTCAGGTTTCTAACCAAGTACAAGATACCCCTCGAGGCGCTGCAGCCCCGCGACGACGCGGCGCTCAACGAGCTGCTCAAATCGCAGATTCCTGAAGAAGTCGAGGCCTCGCTCACCGCCGCGTCCACGTCAATCGATGCGGCGCTCCACCGCGTGATCGCCGCGATGCCGCTGCTCGATCCGACGCTCGAGGGCGCGGCCCGGTCCACCCAGGGACGGATGCGCCACGATCTGCAGACGCTGCAGGGCAAGACCATCCAGGCGGCCAAGCGACGGAACGACACGCTTCGACGCCAATTCGTGCACGCGCGCGCACTGGCTTTTCCCCACGGACAACCGCAGGAGCGTACTATTGGGTTTGTCGCGTTCATGAACCAGTACGGCCCGGCGCTCGTCGAACGACTGGAAGACGAGCTGCCGCTGGATCTCGGCCGTCACTGGATCGTGGCAATATGACCCTACACCTTGGCTAAACGCCGCCCGCGTTGGAACGGCATCCGACTCCGTCTGCCTCCCTGGTGGGGTCAGCGATGGGTGCGCGTGACCGCAGTCGCGCTCGCAGTCCCCACGGTCGCCGTCTGCTTCGCTCTTGGGTACTACTACGTCAGCTTCGCCCGCATTCTCGATGACCGGCTCCACGGAGAGCGTTCGACGGTGCTGCCGCGCGTCTACGCCCGTCCGCTGGAGTTGTGGCGCGGCCAGTCGCTCACGGAACAACAGCTCGTGGAGCGCCTGAACGATCTCGGGTACGCGCAGCGAACGATGTTCGACAAACCCGGCGAGTTCGTCATCGGAACCGGCGATGTCACCATCGTCCCGCGCGGCCCGGAATTCGAGGGCAAGTCGGTCCGCGTCGTCTTCCGACGTCCCCCGGACCCGCGCGCGAAACCCAACACGCGGCGACGACCGGCGGCGCCGCCGCCCGCCGATCGCGTGCTGGCGCTCGAGCGCAACTCCCGGGCGGTTGAGCGCCTGACACTCGACGCTCCCCTCCTGACGTCGCTCATCACCGGCGAACGCGAAAAACGACGTCCCGTGGCCTTGGCGGCAATCCCGGACCGGATGACGAACGCCGTCCTCGCCATCGAGGATCGTCGCTACTACCAGCATCCCGGCGTGGATCCCATCGGCATCGCCGGCGCGCTCCTGTCCTACGCGACGGGCCGGACCGCCGTGCTGGCGGGCGGCAGCACGATCACGCAGCAGGTGATCCGCAACGTGTTTCTGCCGAAGTTCGAGGGCATGACGCTGCAGAGCGCCCGGGCCCGCTCGATCAAGCGCAAGCTGCTCGAGCAGTTTCTGGCTGTCGTCCTGACCAGTCGCGCCTCGAAGGACGACATCCTCGAGATGTACCTCAACGAGGTGCCGCTCGGCCAGCGCGGCTCGTTCGCTGTGTTCGGCGTGGCCGAAGCGTCTCGGCTGTTCTTCGGCAAGGATGTGAGCAACGTCTCGCTCGCCGAGGCTGCCACAATCGCCGGTGTCATCCAGCTGCCGTCAGCGCTCTCCCCGTTCAACAATCCCGATCGCGCCAAAGAGCGTCGGAATGTCGTCCTGCAGGCGATGGTCGACGCCGGATTCGTCGTGCAGGAAGAGGCCGATCGAGCCGCGCAGGAGCCGCTGGTCGTCGTCGAGCGTGCGCTCGAGGCCGAGGCCCCGCACTTTGTCGACTTCGTGAACCGAACGCTGGACGAACAGTACCCTGGACTCACCACTACGACGTCCGAGGCCGTCGACGTCTTCACGACGCTCGATCTGCATCTGCAGCGGGTTGCGCAGGACGCCGTTCGGACAGGGCTCACGTCGGTCGACAAGCTGCTGGCGCGCCGCAAGCGAAAAGGACGAGCGGAGGCGGCGCTCATCGCCCTGGACCCCACAAACGGCGAAATTCTCGCTTTCGTGGGCGGACGCTCCTACAACCAGTCGCAGTTCAATCGGGTGATTTCTTCTCGCCGGCAGCCGGGGTCGGTCTTCAAGCCGTTTGTCTACCTCGCGGCTTTCGAGCAGGCGGCCGAGGAAGGCCGGACCGACTTGACGCCGGCAACGATCGTTCTCGACGAGCCCGAAGCGTTCGAGATCGGGCCCGGTGCGCCCGAGAACGAGGAGATTTGGCAACCGGCCAACTACCAGGACGAATACGACGGACCGATCACCTTCCGGCGCGCGCTGGCGCATTCCCGTAATCTCGCGACCATTCACGCGGCGCAGCTTGCCGGTTTCGAGAACATCGTGAGGCTCTGGAAGAAGATGGGCATCGGCACCACGCCGAAGCCCTACCCGTCGATCGCGCTCGGGGTGTTCGAGGCGACGCCCTACGAGATCGCCAAGGCGTACACGATCTTCCCGAACATGGGGAGGATTCAGCCGCTTCGAAACACGCTGAAGATCACGCGCGACGGCAAGGACATCACCAAGACCGCCAAGGCCCCCGGCGAGAAGCCCCGGGAGATCTCCCGGCCCGATACGACGTATCTGGTCACCAACCTGCTGCGGGCGGTGATCAATGAAGGCACCGGAAATGGCGTCCGTGCCCGGGGGTTCACGCTGGACGCTGCCGGAAAGACGGGAACGACCAACGATCTGCGCGACGCCTGGTTCGTGGGCTTCACACCGGAACTGCTCACTGTCGTCTGGGTGGGATTCGACGACAACCAGCCGGTTGGCCTGAGCGGATCGCAGGCGGCGCTGCCGATCTGGACAGACTTCATGCGCCGCGCGCTCGCCGGGCGTTCGAGCGTCAGCTTCACCGTTCCGGAGGGGGTGAACTTCGTCGGTATCGACCGCGACACCGGCAAGCTGGCCGCGCCTGGCTGTCCGAATGTGGTCACCGAGGCGTTCGTCGCTGGAACCGAGCCGCACGAAATCTGCCCGCTGCACACGGGACAATTGGCCCCAGACGGCCGCTCGGGACCTGCAGCGTCGACCGACCGGGAACCCTCCACCGCGCCTATAATCGCAAGGTGAACCGTGAGGTCTTCGCCGCCGTGGCCGATGCGCTCGAACGGGGCGAAGCGGCCGCGCTCGTGACGATTGTCTCCACGCGCGGGTCGACTCCCCAGCGCGTCGGCGCCAAAATGCTGGTCTTTGCCGACGGGCGCCTCGTCGGCACGATCGGGGGCGGCTGCTACGAAAACGACGCCTTCTGGAAGGCGCGCGAAGCCATCGCCGATCGGAAGCCGCGGCTGCTGCACTACGAGCTCTCGGACGACTTCGCCCAGGAGAGCGGGCTCATCTGCGGCGGCCAGATGGACGTGTACATCGAGCCGATCGAGCCGTCGCCCCAGCTCTATGTCATCGGCGCTGGCCACGTGGGCTTCCACCTGGCGCGCCTGGCATACGAGGTCGGCTTCCGGGTGACTGTCATCGACGACCGGGAGAAGTTCGCCAACGCCGAACGATTTCCCACTGCGGAACAGGTCGTCGTCGATGACATCCCGACGTGGATCAGCCAGGCTGCCATTCCCGCGCACGCGTACTCGGTCATCGTGACCCGCGGACACACCAACGACCTCGAGGCGCTGCGTGCCCTGGCGCCGCGCGAGCTGCGGTACTTGGGACTCATCGGCAGCCGAGCCAAGGTCGCGCGCATTTTCGAAGCCCTCAGATCCGACGCGATGCCCGAAGAGCACCTGTCACGCGTGCACGCACCCATCGGGCTGGACATCGGCGCCGTGACGCCCCAGGAAATCGCCGTCAGCATCCTGGCTGAGCTCATCGCGGTGAAGCACGGCAAATTGCTGCCGCGCGACGCGGCCGAGAGATCGATGAAATGGACTCCGGAGAAGAAGGCTTAGGGCTCAGGGCTTAAGTCAGAAAGGCTTAAGCCTTGAGCCTTAAGCCTTGAGCCTTAAGCCTTAAGCCTTGCTATAATGGTTAGCAGTCTCCGGCTGCGACTGCTAACAGCTTTGTAAGTCATTCATGGACGGAAAAGACCGTTCGAGGCGGGTTCTCGCTGCGCTCGTGCGCCAGTACATCGCCACGGGTGAGCCCATTGCTTCGTCTGTCCTCGTCACTTCAGCCGGGCTGGGTATCTCCTCGGCCACCGTCCGCAGCCTGCTGGTGCGTCTGGAAGAGGAAGGGTACTTGTCTCAACCTCACACCTCGTCCGGACGAGTCCCGACCGATCGCGGCTATCGCTTCTACGTCGATCTGCTGCTCGAGCAGAAGCGGCCTCGTGGAGCGGCCAGCCGACTCGAAGCACGCTTGCGCCGAGAGAATTCGGCGGCGACAATCGACTCGCTGCTGCCGCAGGTTTCCCATGTGTTGTCACAAGCCTCGCGCAGCGTGGGCTTTGCCGTGCGTCCAGCCAACGAGGCCGCCGTCTTCGATCGCGTCGAGTTCGTTCCGCTCAGCGCCGCCCGCGTCCTCGTCGTCATCGTCGCTCGAGGCGGTCATCTCATCCAGAAGGTGATTGATGTCGACGAGTCGCTCGCGGCCGACGACCTTCGGCAAGCC
The DNA here is from genome assembly GCA_035537875.1 of Vicinamibacterales bacterium. Taxonomy (GTDB): domain Bacteria; phylum Acidobacteriota; class Vicinamibacteria; order Vicinamibacterales; family CAVVIG01; genus DATLLJ01. The sequence goes on from DATLLJ010000028.1 coordinate 24,286, forward strand.
GCCAATTACCTGAACGCTGAGTTTTCCGGCATGCCGCTCCATCGCGCGCGGGAGGCGGTACTGGATCGCCTCAGCCAGGAGCGGTTGCTCTACGACGCGCTGCTGGCACGCGCAATGCGTCTCGCCAGCTCGACCTTCGCAGATCTGCCCGGCGAGCAGTCTGTCTACGTGGAAGGCGCCGCCTCGCTGCTCGAAGCGAGCCCGGGGCTGACGCTCGAGACGCTGCACGCGCTGGTGCAGATGATCGAGGAAAAGCAGAGGTTGGTGCGTTTGCTGAACGAGTACATTGACGGACCGGGTATGACGGTCGTCATCGGCGCAGAACATCAGGATCGAACCCTGAGGCCGCTCAGCCTCATCGCCTCCACGTACGACGATGGAAGCGGCATAGGCATGGTGGGGGTCATCGGGCCTACCCGAATGCACTATTCGCGCGCGATAGCGATGGTGGACGGCGCGGCCGAAGCCGTATCCCGGGTCCTCCGGGAACAGAATTAGGTATCTTATGGCTGAGAAACCACTCACCGAGCCCGCTGAGGGCTCGCCAGCTGACCTGTCCGGCGAGGCATTGGAAACCGATACCGAGATCCAGCCTCAGGCATCGGACCTTCAGCGGGAACGCGACGAACTCTACGACCGTCTGCTGCGGAAGACGGCGGAGTTCGACAACTACCGGAGGCGAATCGAGCGCGAACGGCGCGAGCAGACCGAGCAGGGGATCGCCGATCTGCTGCTGGAGCTGCTGAGCGTCGTTGACGATCTCGACCGCGCCGTCACCGTCGAGTCGGGGACTGATGCCGCCAGCCTCGCCTACCGAAAAGGCGTTGAGCTGATTCACTCGAAGCTGAACGACCTGCTTCGAAAATATGGCGTGCGGCCCATCGACGCCGTCGGCGGCAACTTCGATCCGAACCTGCACCAGGCCGTGGTCCAGGAAGAAAGCGCCGATCACCGCGAGGGCGAAGTGATCGGCGAGTTGCGGCGCGGCTATCTCATCGGCGATCGTCTGCTGCGCCCGGCGATGGTCAAGGTGGCCAAAGCGTGAGCAAACGCGACTACTACGAGACCCTCGGCGTCTCCAAGTCCGCGACCGACGCCGAAATCAAGAGCGCCTATCGGAAGCTCGCGATGAAGCATCACCCGGACCGCAACCCGGGTGACAAAGTGGCCGAGGAGCAGTTCAAGGCCGCCGCCGAGGCCTACGCCGTGCTCGCCGACACCGAGAAGCGCTCGATGTACGATCGGTTCGGGCACGCCGGTGTCAGCTCAGCGGCGGGAGCGGGCGGAGGGTTTGACCCGAGCGTGTTTGCCGAGTTCGGCGACTTCGCCGATGTTCTCGGCAACATGTTCGGTTTCGGCGATCTGTTCGGGCGACGTCGCGGCGGGCCCCAGCGCGGCGCGGACCTGCGATACGACCTCGAGATTTCCTTCGAGGAGTCGGCTCGCGGCAGCGAGACGGTCATCCAGATTCCCCGCCAGGAATCGTGTGAAACGTGTCACGGGTCGGGCGCGGCCCCGGGCACATCGCCCACGCCTTGCCCTCAATGCCGCGGGCAGGGTCAGGTCCGCTTCCAGCAGGGGTTTTTCACGGTCGCGCGGACCTGTCCGCAGTGCCGGGGCGCCGGGCATGTCGTGACGAAACCCTGCACGACGTGTCGGGGCGCGGGTTCGGTTACGCGGGAGCGCAAAATCACGGTCAAAGTTCCCCCCGGGATCGCCAACGGCCAGCAGCTGCGCCTCCAGGAAGAAGGCGAGGCGGGAACGGGCGGCGGTCCTCCTGGCCACCTCTTCGTCGTCGTCCACGTTCAGGAGCACGACTTCTTCCGGCGCGAAGGCAACAACCTGTTCTGCGAGATTCCCGTCAATTTCACGACGGTGACGCTCGGCGGAGAAATCCAGGTACCGACGCTCGATGGTCCGGAAACGGTGAAGGTGCCCGACGGCACGCAGACGGGAACAACGATGCGGCTGCGGGGCAAGGGGATGCCGGACGTCAACGGCCGGGGCCGGGGCGATTTGTTCGCGACCGTCCAGGTGCAGACGCCGCGGAAGCTCACCAGGGAGCAACGGCGACTGCTCGAGCAGTTGGCCAGCGAGCTGCCAAAGGAAAAATTCGAACCGAGGCCTCGACAGGACGAGCATGAGGAACGGAATCTGTTCGACCGGGTCAAGGACATGTTTGGATAAGGCAATCGGGTAATTGGGTAATCGGGTAATTGGGTAATTGATTGGGATATTGAGCTGACGCCCCTCCAAAGCGTCATGGGTACGTTCCCGGCCGTTGACGTGCGATCGGAATCTCCTGACATCATCGCCGCGTGTGTCGACGACTTCGAGCCGACGGCCATCGAAGAACGCGCCGACTCGGTGCGCGTCTTCTTTACCGATGCGCGTCTCCGCGACGCCGCCGCGGCAGCCCTTTCCGCAACGGGTTACGATGTCCAGTCGACGGAAGTGGACGACGAGGACTGGGCGAGACGCTCGCAACAGAATCTCACCGCTGTCACCGTCGGCCGCATCATCGTCTCTCCTCCGTGGGCCGTGGCCGGAGAAGGAACTGGCCCGCTCGCCTCTTCCCACATAACGGCGCACGCCGGACTTCAGCCCATTTGGGTCGTGATCGAACCGTCGATGGGTTTCGGAACCGGTCACCATGCGAGCACACGCCTGTGTCTCCGCGCCCTGCAGGTTTGCGATTTGACGAATGAGTTCGTCCTCGACATTGGCACCGGGTCCGGCGTACTGGCGATCGCCGCCGTGCGCCTCGGCGCTGCGAAAGCGCTCGGTATCGATCGCGACCAGGACGCCATTCAGGCCGCTACCGCGAACCTTCGGCACAACCCTGAGATTCAGTCGGTCGAATTCCGAGCCGCCGACTTCGTCAACGACAGGTTTCCACGGGCGGCCGTGGTGACCGCGAATCTGACCGGCGCCCTCCTGATCCGGGAGGCGAATCTGCTGCGCGATTTCGTGCAACCCACAGGCAGGCTCATTCTAAGCGGCTTGCTCGAGGGCGAGCGCAACGACGTGGTGGAAGCGTTCGGTGTGGGCCTTTCGGCCTCGTCAGCCGGCTCCCCATCGATCGTCTGGGAGGAGCACGAAGACGGCTGGGTCGGACTTGGATTGTGCTGTAATTAGATCCAGCACGAGGATGCAGCTGCGCCCGAATTACCTTCGCGGACTGTCGGTCCTGGCGGCGATGGTGGCGGCCGTGACGGTGGCGTCCGGGCAGGGATCTCAGGGCGCGCAGACTCAACGACCCGCTCCCCAGCAGCCCGCGCGGGACACGCCTGCACAGGAGACGCCGACGTCAGGGGCCGGCGTGATCGCTGGCAGAGTGGTCGCCGCGGATACCGGTCGGCCCGTGAAACGCGCGCGGGTCAGCGCGTCGGCGAACGAACTGCCCGGAGGCCGTGGCGTCCTGACGGACGATAACGGCGCGTTCCAGCTCGTCGAGCTGCCTGCCGGCCGCTACACGGTGTCCGTATCCAAATCCGGGTTCGTCTCGCTCGCGTACGGCCAGCGCCGCCCGCTGCAGCCGGGAACGCCCATACAACTGGCCGAAGGGCAGGAAATCCGCAGCATCGACGTCCGCCTCCCGCGCGGCAGCGTCATCACCGGTCACGTGTACGACGAAACCGGCGACGCGATGCCCGGTGTCGTCGTCCGGGTCCTTCGGTACCAGTATCAGCAAGGGAATCGACGCCTCTCCACCGCCGGCACCGCTCAGACTGACGATCTCGGTCAGTACCGAGTGTGGGGCCTGATGCCTGGTGACTATTACGTCGACGCGCAATCACGCATCAACCTGCCCTTTGGCGGACCAGTCGGCCGCGGACGCGGCGGGCCCGCCGCCGGGGCGATTGCCGGACTCGTCGGCGCCATCGCCGGACCCAACGTCGGGAACCTGTTCACGCCGGAGGACGAGAACCAGAAGGCGTACGCGCCGACGTATTTCCCCGGCGTCCCGTCGGTCGAGGAAGCGCAGGCCGTGACGGTCGGTCTCGGACAAACCGCGAGCGGAATCGACTTCGCGCTGCAGCTCGTCCGCGTGGCCCGTATCAGCGGCCGCGTGTCGAACCCGGACGGTTCGCCGACGACTCGCGGGAACGTGAACCTCACCTCCGACATACAGGTTGCCGGTCGCGGGAACCAGCTGGGACAAAACTACGGCAGCCGTCTCAGCGGAGACGGTACCTTCGCGATTTCAAACATCCCGCCCGGGCGCTATCTGCTGCGCGCACGGGGCAACAACGCGGAGTGGCCTCAATATGCAAGCCTTCCGGTGACCGTTGCGGGGACCGATATCAGCGACATTTCGGTAACCGTCGCCGAAGGCGCGACGGTTGTCGGCACGGTGTCGTTCCCGAGCGGGCGCACGACTCCGCCCGATATCGGCCAGGTACGAATCTCCTCGGTGGCGATCGATCCGGGGCTGACCAATTCCCAGGCGCGGATCGAGGAAGACCACAGTTTCAAGATCGTCGCGATTCCAGCCGGCGCTCATCTGTTTCGTCCCAACGGCCAGCTACGCGGCTGGTCGCTCAAATCGGTGGTGCTGGACGGCAGAGACATCACCGACACACCCATCGAAGTGCGCAGCGGCCAGGAGATCACCCGCGTCGCGGTGACGTTCACAGACGCGGTGAACGAGATCAACGGCCGGATTACGAGCGACCAGGGGTCGCCTCTCACTGAGTACACCGTACTGGCGTTCTCGACCGACTCGACGTTCTGGCGACCGCTGTCGCGCCATATCGCGACAGGGCGTCCGGATCAGACCGGCAATTTCAGAATCCGCGGGTTGCCTGCGGGCGGCTACTACCTCGTGGCGGTCGATCCGGCGCAGCAGGGCGAATGGTACAACCCGTCGTATCTGGAGGATCATCGGTTCGGCGCGGCCCAGGTCACGCTCGGCGAGGGCGAAACGAAGACCCAGGATTTCAGGGTCAGAGCGCAGTAGAGAAATTGCAGGATTGCAGAATTGCAGGATTGCAGAAAGTGCCAAGGGGGAAAGGAAAGAAGGGAAGGAAGGAAGTAAGAAGGAAGAAAGGAAAAAAGGAAAAGAACTCAACGAGTGGGCCGTGGGAACGTGACATGCACGTGTCGGCAATGTGGACAAAACAGCTGAAGACCTGAAGACTCGCACCAAACAATTCGCCTCCGCCGTTCTCGAGTTCGTCGATACGCTTCCCCACACACCAGCCGCTGAAACTGTTGCACGCCAGCTGGCCCGCGCCGGGACCGGTGTGGTTGGCAACTATCGGAGCGCCTGCCGCCCCCGCTCACACGCAGAATTCACCGCTCGCATGGGCATCGTGGCCGACGAATCAGACGAAAGCGAGCTCTGGATGGAAGTCGCCAACCAGCGTCAGTGGGGTGACCAATCGCTGAGAGCTTCCCTGCTGAAAGAGAGCGGCGAATTGCGCGCCATCTTCTGGCAGGCCTACCGAACCGCCAGAGGTCACGAACGCCGTTCCGGATAGACAAGCTTGCCTTTCCGCCTTTCCGCCTTTCTGCCTTCCTTTCTGCAATCCTGCAATTCTGCAATCCTGCAATTTCAGAGCTCCCCCCACACATACTGGAGCACGCTAATGGCCGCCACCGGCACCGCGTCGGCGCGCAGCGTGCGCGACCCCATGGTGATGAGCCTGACGCCGTGCCGCTGTGCCGCCGTCAGCTCGGTGTCTGACCAGCCGCCTTCAGGGCCAACAATCAGCGCGGCGTCGGGTGGCGGACTTGACTGCTGCAGGGCCGAGAACGGCTGCGCCTGAATCGACCGGACTGGCTCGACCATCATGAGGGTCATGGCCGGCATTGGCTCGTCGAGCCAGCTGTCGAATGTGAGCGGACCCTTCACCTCAGGCAACACCGCACGACGGGACTGCTTGACCGAAGCGAGAGCCACGCGCCTCCATCGATCCACACGGCCGGAACGTCCCAGCGCCGCCACGGTCGTCTCGCTTCGTTCCGTGACGACCGGCTGTACGGCGGCGACGCCCATCATCACGGCGTCCCGGACGATTTCGTCCATCTTGTCTCCCTTGAGCACGGCCTGCACGAGCAGCAGAGGCACGGCAGCCTCCGCCGCCGGCTCGATGCGCGACACAAGCTGCACGCGCACCTCACGGTGCGCCGCGGTGACGACCGTGGCGAGAAACTCGTGACCCCGGCCATCGAACACGGCCACCGAGTCGCCTGGCCCGAGCCGCAGCACACGCGTCAGATGCTCGGCCTCGTCCCTGGGCAGTCGCGCGGTCTCGTCGCCGCTGTCGAGGGATGGGGCGAAGAAGCGCGGAACGGACACGAAGCGAAATTATAGCGACGGGACGGGTGCGAGCGGACGCGCTGCTATACTCGGGCGTGTTTTTTCGCGGTCAGATCATCGGCAAGTACAAGATTCTCTCGACGATCGGCAGCGGCGGCTTCGGCACCGTCTACCGCGCCGAGGATACCTGGATAGACAAGACGGTCGCGCTCAAGGTCCCGCACAAACAGGGCGTCGACTTCGGCGAGCTGTTGAGGGAGCCGCGGCTCCTGGCCAGCCTCAATCATCCGAACATCGTCGCGATTCTGACGGCCGAGAAGCAGGAGAACATCTTCTTCATCGTGATGGAGTTCGTCCCGGGCGAGACGCTGGAAGCGATGATCGCCCGCGACGGCGCGCTCGATCTGTCTGCTGCGCTCGACTACACCTGCCAGATCTGCAATGCGGTCGATCACGCGCATCGCCACGGCGTGCTGCACCGAGATCTGCGCCCGGCCAACGTGCTGGTCGCCGACACCGGGCTGCTCAAAGTCGCCGACTTCGGCACGTCCCGTTTTCTCGAGATCGCTGCTCACGGCACGACGGTCATCGGCAGCCCGCCCTACATGGCGCCGGAGCAGTTCCACGGCAAGGCGGTCTTCGCCTCGGATCTCTACTCCCTCGGCGTGACGATGTACCAGATGCTCACCGGCTCGCTCCCCTACGACACGCCGACGCCTGCCGATCTCGCCCGGCTGATGCGCGGCGATCTCATCGTCGCGCCGCGGGTCAAGAATCCCCGCATCCCCCGCGCGGTCAGCGACATCGTGGTCAAGGCGCTGGCGCCAGAGATTCACGCGCGTTACCAGCGGGCCAGCGACCTGCTCGACGACCTGCTCGCAGCGCGAGGCGCGGCGTCGAAACGACCCGCACGCGACACGCCAGGCGATACGACCGGCGGGTTGACCGAGGAGGTGCAGGAGATCCACAGCCGGTTGAAGGCACGCGAAGCGCCCCAGCCGCGCTTCTGCTGGCACTGCCGCAAGCCGCTTCATGCGCGCTCGGACCGCTGTCCGTTCTGCGGTGAAAACCAGTAATCCTCCTGGTGCGTGTCGTCGGCGTGCGCTCCTGTGCAACCGGTCCAATCCCCGAGTGGTCCGTTTGACTCGAACAGATGCGCTAGAATCGGAGTAAGGAGCGCACCATGGCTTTTCCCGGCACCGGAAAAATCTGGATGAACGGCAAGCTGGTCGAGTGGAAGGATGCGACGATCCACATCGCGTCGCACGTCGTTCACTACGGCAGCGGCGTCTTCGAGGGCGCCCGGTGCTACGACACCCCGAGAGGATCGGCATGCTTCCGACTCGACGCTCACATGCGGCGGTTGCAGCAGTCGGCGAAGATCTATCGGATGGAATACCCGCTCGATCTTGCCGGCTGGATGAATGCCGTTCTCGAGACGATTCGAGCCAACAACCTGAAGGCGTGTTACATCCGCCCGCTGCTCTACCGCGGATACGGGTCGCTCGGCGTCAATCCCGAGGGGAACCCCGTGGATGCCGCGATCATGCTGTGGGAATGGGGCGCGTACTTGGGCCATGAGGCGCTCGAAGAAGGCGTGGACGTGCGGGTCAGCTCCTGGACCCGCATGGCGCCGAATACGCTGCCGGCGATGGCCAAGGCCACGGCCAATTACGCCAACTCGGCGCTGGTCAAGATGGAAGCGCTCCTCGACGGATACTCCGAAGGATTGGTGCTCGACGTATCGGGGCAGATCAGCGAAGGGAGCGGCCAGAATGTCTTCCTCGTGCGGGACGGCCTCATCTACACGCCTCCGCTCGGGTCATCCATCCTCGGCGGCATCACGCGCGATTCCGTGATCACGCTCGCCCGCAGCCTCGGTTATACCGTGGAGGAGCAGGTGATCCCACGGGAAGCCTTGTACATCGCCGACGAGGTCTTCTTTGTCGGAACGGCCGCGGAAGTGACGCCCGTTCGGTCGATCGACAAAATCAAAGTCGGCAACGGACGCCGAGGTCCTGTCACCCAGGCTCTCCAGCGCGCCTTTTTCGACGTCATCAGCGGCGAGGTCCCGGACGCGCACGGCTGGCTGACGTACGTCTACGACCACGAAGCCGCCTTGCGGAAACCCTCCCTCAAAGCCGCAGGGACGAAAGGCCGATAAGCAGGATCGTGGACTGACAGGTCAGAGGCTAGAGGTCAGAGGTTAGGGGCTAGAGGCTGGACGGCAGAGGCTGGAGGCTGACTCGCCAGCCCCTCCTACTCCCACTGGACCCTAACCCCTAACCTCTAGCCCCTAGCCCCTAGCCTCAAGATATGCATGTCAACGATCTTCTGAAAATCGCCGTCGAACAAGGCGCGTCCGATCTGCACCTCAAGGTCGGCAGCTTTCCCCTGATGCGCGTGAGGGGTCGTCTCGGCGTCGTCACGGACGAAAAGCGACTCGATCACGAAGACGTCGTCGCGATGAGCACGTCGATCATGTCGACGCAGCAGCGCGAAAAGTTCAAGGATTCCCAGGAAGTGGACATCGCCTACAGCGTGCCCGGGCTGGGCCGCTTCCGCTGCAACGTCTTCCAGCAGCGCGGCACCGTCGGACTCGTTCTGCGCGTCATTCCGATGAAGATCCGGACGGTTGAGGAGCTGGGACTGCCGCCCGTCCTGAGGAAGATTGCCGACGAGGAACGCGGCCTCATTCTCGTCACCGGCACGACTGGCAGCGGCAAGAGCACGACGCTCGCGGCGATGATCGACCACGTCAACAACACGCGGGCGGCGCACATCATCACCGTGGAAGACCCGATCGAGTTCCTCCATCGTGATGCCAAGTCGGTCATCAACCAGCGGGAGGTCGCGGTCGATACCCGGTCGTTCGCGCATGCGCTGCGCAGCGCCCTGCGACAGGACCCGGACGTGATTCTGGTCGGTGAAATGCGCGATTACGAGACGATCGAGACCGGGCTCCACGCTGCGGAAACGGGCCACCTGGTGTTTTCGACGTTGCACACAATCGACGCCACCGAGACCATCAATCGCATCGTGTCCGTCTTCGCTCCGCACCAGCAGAAGCAGGTCCGGCTGCAGCTGGCCACCGTGCTGAAAGCGGTCGTGTCGCAGCGGCTCATGCCCCGCGCCGACGGGAAGGGCCGAGCGCCCGCCGTCGAAGTCATGATCGCGACTCCCTTCATCCGTGACTGCATCGCCGACAAGGACAAGACACATCTCATCCAGGGCGCGATAGCCTCCGGGACCTCTCAGTACGGCATGCAGACCTTCGATCAGTCCATCTTCGGGCTGTACTCGCAAAAGCTCGTCACCTACGAGGAAGCGCTCCGGTGGGCTTCGAACGTCGACGAGTTCAAGCTCAAAGTGCAGGGGATCGCCACGACGGCGGAGATGAGTCGGGACCAGATGGCCGGCACCACGGTTGGCAACCCTCACATTACCCGATTCGGACGCTGAGCCCGTCGCCGACCTCGCTCTCATGTGATAGCAGCCCCGACGGCCTACCACGCCGAGGAAATACTCGGTTCAACGCCGTTCGGCCATTCGCGACCAGGAACCTGACATACTCCCCGGTGCGGCGGCGAGCGCATCCTGGAAGCCTCTGAAAGGACAGCTCGCGGGAACCGCCCTGAGCCTGATTGATGACCGCCTATCTCGACGCCCTTCGCATGCTCGCGCGGCGGGAGCTGTCCGAGGCGCAGCTCCGGGAGCGCCTCGTCCGCCGCGGGCATGCCGATGACGCCGTCGAGGCGGCCCTCGCGCGGCTCCGTGCGGAAGGGGCGGTGAACGATGCTCGCGCCGCCGAAGCGATCGCTCATACCGAAACCACGCTTCGCCGCAGAGGTCGGCTCCGCGTGAAACGTCAAATCGAGCGTGCGGGTATTGCCCCCGCGATTGCCCGCCAGGCCGTCGATGCGGTCTTCGATACGCTCGACGATGGCGCGCTTCTCGAGGAGGCGCTGACGAAACGGCTACGGGGAGCCGGGACCATTGCCGACGAGCGGGAGCTCGCGCGCCTCTTTCGCTATCTGGTCAGTCAAGGATTCGAGCCGGAGCGGGTGCTCATCGCCCTCAGGAAGCGGAAGAGCGGCTAAGCCGTTTCCCGGAGGACATTGCCGGCAAGCCGGCGCGGCATCTCCCTCACTGCCCTTGATGGGTCCGATATGGTTCAATTAGACACGATGACATCGAATGAGGTCCGCGCAGCGTTTCTCACCTTCTTCGAACGGAACGGCCACCGTGTCGTGCCGAGCTCGACGCTGGTCCCCCATGAGGACCCGACGCTTCTCTTCACCAACGCCGGCATGAACCAGTTCAAGGACGTATTTCTCGGCGCCGACAGACGGGAGTACACGCGCGCGGCCTCCTCGCAGAAGTGTGTCCGGGCCGGCGGTAAGCACAACGATCTCGAAAATGTCGGCCGCACGGCGCGCCATCTCACGTTCTTCGAGATGCTCGGCAATTTTTCATTCGGCGATTACTTCAAGGCGGACGCGATCCGCTTCGCCTGGGAGCTGTTGCTCGACGTCTACAAGCTGGACGTGAACCGGTTGTGGTTCACTGTCTTCGAAGGCGACCGAGAGGTCGCCGCCGATGACGACGCGGCCGCTCACTGGGTGAAGGCTGGCGCCGCGCCAGACCGTGTGCTGCGCTTCGGTAAGAAGGACAACTTCTGGTCGATGGGCGACACCGGCCCGTGCGGGCCCTGCACCGAGATCCACTACTTCCGCGGCAGCGACCTGTCGAGAAACGTTCCTGAGCTGGTCAACGCGGCCGGCGACGACACCATGGAGATCTGGAACCTCGTGTTCATGCAGTACGACCGCGATCGGCAGGGTCGCCTCGCTCCCCTCCCGGCGCCGTCGGTGGACACCGGTGCCGGCCTCGAGCGGCTGACGAGCGTGCTGCAGCAGGTGTCGACCGTCTATGACACCGACTCGTTCAGCGCCATCATGAAAGCGGTGACCGACATCAGCGGCCATCGCTACGGTGGGGCCATGACCGACGAGCTCGACACCGCCGCCCGCGTCATCTGCGATCACTCGCGCTCGACGGTGTTCCTGATCGGCGACGGCGTTGTGCCCTCGAACGAGGGGCGGGGCTACGTGCTCCGGAAGATCATGCGACGCGCGATGCGCCACGGCAAGCACCTGGGTCTGACGGAACCATTCCTGCACCGCATGGTCGACGTGATCGCCGGCGACATGGGCGACGCCTATCCCGACATCCGGACCAACCGCGAGGTGATCGAAAAGACGATCCTCGCCGAGGAGGATCGATTCGAAGCGGTTCTGACCCAGGGGCTGCCACGGCTCGAGGCCGAGATTCAGAAAGCGCTCGGCAGCGCCGAGCGGACGCTTCCTGGGGAAGCCGCGTTTCGTCTGTACGACACGTTCGGTGTGCCCTTCGATTTCATCGAGGACACGGCGGCCACCCAGGGAGTCGGCGTCGATCGCGAGGCCTACGAACGCGCGATGGAAGGGCAGCGCGACAGAGCCCGCGCGGGGAGCGCGTTTGGCGGCGGGCGAAAGGAGGACGAGTTCGCGGACATCGCCGACGAATCGGTGAAGCAGCTCGCCGCCGCTGGCGATCAGTTCGACGGATACGCGAGCACTCGTCTCACGGGCGTTCAGATTCTCTCGCTCTTCGATGCCGCGCGGCGACCGGTCGATCGCCTGTCCGCCGGCGAGACCGGCTACGCCGCGCTTGCCCGCACGCCGTTCTACCTCGAAGCCGGCGGTCAGGTGTCTGACGCCGGACGGATCGTGAACGAAGCGAACGGGACCGGTGCGGTCGTGGAGGGCCTCGTGCGCATCCGGCCCGGTCTACCGCGCGCCCATCGTGTTCGCGTCGAGTCTGGCGCCCTGACGGTACGAGACGTGGTGACCGCCGAAGTCGATGTCGACACGCGCGACGCCACCCGCCGCAACCACACCGCCACCCACCTGCTGCACGCCGCTCTGCGCAAGGTCCTCGGCCCACACGTCAAACAGGCAGGATCGCTCGTCGCACCCGATCGGCTGCGCTTCGACTTCTTTCACTTCCAGGCCGTTTCGCGGGACGAGCTCGATCGCATCGAGCGGATCGTCAACAGCCAGATCGTCCGTAACACGCCGGTTCAGACCGAGGTGCAGTCGACGAACGACGCCATTGCGGCGGGGGCCATGGCGCTCTTCGGCGAAAAGTACGGCGATCGCGTGCGGGTGGTGAGCGTTCCCGGATTCAGCATGGAATTGTGCGGTGGCACGCACGTCAGCGCGACGGGCGACATCGGCTTCTTCGTCATCGTCTCAGAGGGCGGTGTGGCCGCCGGCGTGCGACGAATCGAGGCGTTGACGGGCGCCGGCGCATTGCGGTGGGCGCAGGAACAGCGTGCGGCCTACGACCGCATCATCGAGAGACTCAAGGTGAACCCAGAGCAGGCGGTGGAGGCGATTGAGCGTCTGCAGGCTGACGCCAAACGTCTTGCGCGCGAGCTGACGCAGGCGAAGACGAAGCTCGCAATGGGCGGTGGAGGCGACGCGGGGCCAGAGGCCGCCGTCGAGATCGGCGGAATCAAGATCGCCAGACGGAAAGTCGCCGACCTTGACAAGGACGCCATGCGGGCGCTGGCCGATTCGATGAAGGCGGCGATCGGGACGGGGGTCGTCGTGCTCGCGTCCGCCAGCGACGGACGAGTGCAAATCGTCGTCGCCGTCACACCAGACCTGACGGACCGCCTCAAGGCTGGACACATCGTGAAGGAAATCGCACCAATCGTCGGCGGCGGCGGCGGCGGGCGTCCCGATTTTGCCGAAGCGGGTGGCAAACAGCCCGAGAAGATCGACGAGCTGCTCGCTGAGAGCCTCCGCGTCGTGGAGGCGCTTCTCACGAGATCGCGCTAAGCCTTCGCTGGCGTCGCCCACTCACCGCGACGCATCAGCGGTTCGGTGACGCCGTTCCTTCCGACGCCGTCGATGTCGAGATCTGACGAGCCAATCATGAAGTCGACGTGAGTGACGCTCCGGTTGCCCCCGGCCTCGGCGAAGGCGGCGTCGTCCATCGACTCGGCACCCTGAAGCGTGAACTTGTAAGCAGAGCCGAGAGCCACGTGTGTGGCCGCGTTTTCGTCGAAGAGCGTGCTGTAGAACAGCCGGCCGGACTGCGACACGGGCGAGCTGTGCGGCACCAGGGCGATTTCGCCGAGCTGCGCCGCTCCCGGATCGGTCTCGACCAGCTGGCGCAGCACCGTTTCACCGCGAGCTGCGGTCACGTCGACGACCCGCCCGTCCCTGAACGTCAGGCTGAAGTCTTCGATCAGCGTCCCGCCATAACTGAGGGGCTTGGTCGATCGGACCGTACCCTCGACGCGGTCCTTGTGCGGGATCGTGAACACTTCTTCCGTCGGCAGGTTCGCCGTGAAGCAGATGCCGTTTCGGCTGGTTGTGTGTCCGCTGACCCAGACGTGCGCGGCCGGCAGCCCGATCGTGAGCGCGGTTCCGGGACCGGTATACCGCAGCGCCTGATAGCGCTTCGCGTTGAGATGGTCGGCGCGCGCGCGGAGTCCCTCGAGATGGGCCGTCCAGGCCGCAATGGGATCGGGTTGATCGAGCCGGCACAACCTGATGATTTCCTGCCACAACCGGTCAACCTGTTCCTCGGGGCGATGGTCGGGGAAGACCTTTGCTGCCCAGCCGCTTCCCGCGGCCGCGATCACCGCCCAGTTCGTATGGTTGCGGGAGATGAGCTCGCGGAACGGCTGCATGGCGCGCGAGGTGGCCTGTTGCAGGGCGCTCACCGTCTCCGGACGCTCGTTTCTCAGCAAATCCGGATCGTTGGCGTAGATGGACAGCACGGCATGGCCAGCCTCGACGTGCTCGGTCAGCGCTCGGGGCATCCACGCCGAAAATTCGCTGACCGATGAAGCCGGCGCATGCGCCACACGGGTGAGCAAGAGCGATTCGTCGCCCCACAGAGCCTCGACGAGCGGCGCCCCGGCCCGATAGGCGCTTTCAGCAATCTGCCTGACCAGCGGCGCCGCCTCGAACGACAGACCGGTGGCGAGCGGGCCGATCAGGAGCAGGCGCTGCCCCGGCTGAAGGTTGAGCGCCACCTTGACCGCCAGTTCGCCATAGGCGCGGAGTTGCCGCTCGTGGTTGGTCGCAGACACCGGGCGTTAACTATAACCCGTCACTTCGGGTGCGTCGTCATTCCTCGATGTGATCGAAGCTCTCGACAGGCGGATGTCGGCCGGTGCCGGCTGGCGCAGGTTGCGCCCGCACGCAAAGGAGCGTCCGGAGCCCGGCATCTTGTGCGGCGTCGAGCTCAGCGGCCACATCGGAAACAAACAGGATCTCCGGCGGAGCGACGGCGATTCGCTGCGCGATGCGGCGGTAACTGTCGGCCGATGTTTTTGGGCCGACTGCCGTATCGAAGTGCCCGTTCAGGGCCATGGTGAGATCGCCGGCGCCGGTAGTGGCGAACAGAAGCTGCTGCGCGAGCACGCTCCCGGACGAATAGATATAGATAACGCGGCCGCCCGCCCGCCAGCGTTCGAAGGCGGGTGGAACATCGGAATAGACCTGCCCCCTGAGTTCCCCGCTACGGAACCCCTCCTGCCAGATGAGCCCCTGCAAGGCTTTGAGACCGGGCGATTTGCGATCGCTGTCCATCAGCTGATAGACGTACGGCAGAACCGCATCTGCCTCCCCGGCGACGGCGCCCGTCACCGAATCAGGTGCTTCCATCGCCCGCTCACGACGAAGCTGCTCGATGGCCGTGAGACACGGCGGCGAGTGGCCTTCCCGCTCGAGAAACGCGGCGGCGTGCGCGCGCGCGAACGGAAACAGTACCTGGTACACGAACTCAACCGGCGTGGTCGTGCCCTCGACGTCGAGAAGGATCGCGCGCGTGCCGAGGGCTGAGAGGCTGACCGACACTCTTACATCGCCGTCCGCGACACCTCACCGCGAACGAACGATGGACCGAAACAGAGCGGCTGAAAGTTCGTGTCGATGCCGCTGTCGGTGTAATGCGGCGTCCACCCGGACACATCCTGGAAGAGCCGGATTGCGCGAATTCGCCGGTCCGCGCACAGGTCGAACCAATGCCGGGTGCCGCGCGGCACTCTGATCAGATCGCCGGCTTCGACCTCAATCGCGAACACGGGACCGCCGGGCGGGCTTATGTGGAACAGGCCACGACCTTCGACGATGAAACGGACTTCGTCTTCGTCGTGCCAATGTTCCCGGCTGAATTTGGCCAGCATGACGTCGAGGTTCGGCGTGGCCGAAGTCACGTCGATCACGTCAGCTGTCGTGTAACCGCCGCTGGCCTTCAGCTCCTCGATCTTGTCGCGGTAGGCCTGCAGCACCGCGTCAGCGCTGGCCTCGGGCGCGACCCTGCTCCCCGATTCCCACCGCTCATAGGTAATGCCGTGCGAGGCGAGAAAACTCGAGACGGCCTGTGTGTCGGCGATCGTCTCTCCGCGCTCAGGAATCTTCACGAGGGCCATGGCCAAGAGCCTCCATGCGTCCAAGGGTTTCGAGCAGGAACTCGAGAATTTCAACGTGACGCCTGGCCTGGGCCAGATCATCGCCCCAAGTGTACAACCCATGCCCGCGCAGCAAGAAACCGTGGATGCCGGGCGAACTCTCCAGGAGCGCCTCCACCGTTCGAGCCAGCGCGGGGATGTCCTGATCGTTGGCGAGAATTGGCAGCCATTCGGCGTGCTGGTGTGTGCGGACGCCCTCGAGCCCTTTGAGCATCTCGAAGCCAGCCAGTCGCAGGCCGCCGCTCGACCCATATGTTTCGGACAGGACAGTGCTCCAGATTGAGTGCGTGTGGAGCACAGCCCCGGCGCCGCGCACGCGCGCCACGGCAAGGTGCAGGAGCGTTTCAGCCGAGGGCTTGGTGCCCGACTTCCCTACCGGCGCGCCGTCGGTTCCGACCAGGAGGACGTCCCGGGGTCGCAAAGCCCCTTTCGACACTGAACTGGCGGTGATGGCAAGCTGGAGAGGTTTCGGGCGTACGACCGCGCTGAAGTTCCCGCTCGTCCCCAGAACCCACCCCCGCGCGTAGAAATCGCGCCCGATCTCGTGGAATTGCCGTGCAGCGGTGCGCAGATTTGAAGTCACGATCAAGCTCTAATGTTGAGGTCCCGACCGGCCGATAGAACAAACGAGTGGTGTGGCGTAGAGCCGGGGGTTGAACCGTTGTCAGTCAAAGCATTCGTCCTCAATCGAGTCGTTCCGACCATCGTGTGCCTCGGATTCGTTCCCACGTCAGGCACCGCCCAGATCTACACCTACCTGGACGCGAACGGCCGCCTCGTGCTCGCGAACAAGCCAGAGCCGGCCACGGCCAGCGTCGGAACCGACCT
This sequence comes from Vicinamibacterales bacterium, assembly GCA_035537875.1. GTDB lineage: Bacteria > Acidobacteriota > Vicinamibacteria > Vicinamibacterales > CAVVIG01 > DATLLJ01. Next base: position 40,920 of record DATLLJ010000028.1, read on the forward strand.
CCCGGCGTCCCCGGCGGCGACCGCCGTCAGCGAGCGCAAAGACAGCGCGGCCACCAGGGATCGCAAGCTCATGTATGAAGGCCTCATCTCCGAACATGCCCGAATCAACGACGTACGACCAGAGCTCGTGAAAGCCGTTGTGCAGGTCGAATCAGCCTACAACCCCTACGCGATCTCACCTAAAGGGGCGCAGGGCCTGATGCAGCTGATGCCCGGCACCGCGCACCAGTTCGGGGTCAGAAACGCGTTCAACCCCGAAGAAAACGTCCGGGCCGGCGTCGCGTACCTGCGACAGCTCCTGGACAAATACGACAACGACGAGGACCTGGCGCTCGCCGCTTATAACGCCGGACCCACTGCCGTGGATAAGTACGGCCAGACCGTGCCACCTTATCGCGAAACGAAGAACTACGTGGCCCAGATCGGCCAGATGACCGCACGCCCGGTCGAACAACGGGCGAGCGCGATCATCTATAAGATCGTCGAGATCGTGGACGGGCAACCAAGAGTGCGGTACACCGACAAACGGCCAGCCACGGGATCCTACGAGATCGTCGGCCGCTGACGTCACCGCCGGCTTCGGCTGGATTCGCCGCGCTCGACCCCCGACAAATCAATCCGATCGTAGGCGGCGCCGAGCGCCTCGGTCGCCAGGACGATCTCGATCGCCACGACGGCCAGACAGACCAGGGCGGCGGGCACGAAAACAAGCGGGCTCCCGGTCAGCCGAAGAAACGCAAATGCGACGATGCCGCCGGCGATCGCACCTGGCCCGACGATCACCACGAGCGCGAGGACGACTCCCCCGAACAGGATGAGGCGCTGCGCCGCCGACTCGAAACCGCGCATCTCATTGTCAGTTGGAACCCACGCGGGGAACAGCACGGCTGCCGCCTGGTGTATCACGTACTGCGCGAAGACGAGGGCGGGCACCAGAACGATCGCGACAACGTACAGTGAGAATCGCCAGACGAACGGTACGCGCGGAAACGCCGCGCCAGACAGCACCACCGCGCAGGTCAGGGCAAGCCAGGCGCAGGCGGAGATGAGTATGCCTGGCCATAGCAGCTCGCCACGAAGAACCGCGCTCGCTTTGACCGGCCACGTCTTGAGGAGCTCGAGATGTCGAAGGTCGCCACGAAGGTCTCCCATTACGCTTCCAGGGCCTATCATCGTGGTGAAACCTGCCATCATGAGCGCCGCGAAACAGACGGCCGGCGCCAGGCCGATGGACATCCCGAACCTGGCGCCGAGCACGGCATAGAGAATCAGTATGGCAATCGGTATCAACGACTTGGCGCTCGTCCCACGAAGCGTCTCCATGGCGTTCTTCCACAAGAAGACGGTTTCGGTCCGCCCTGCCAGCGGCAGCGACCATCCCGACCATCGCAGCCTGGGAGGCGCCGTGACTCGGCTTTGCGGTCTCGTCGCGAGGGGCGTCGCCGCCCCGCCGCTGACACCTTGAAATACCCGATCGCTCTCGATGACCCACACGACTGTCGCCAGCAGGACGAGCACCGACCCCGACAGGGCCACGAGATATGGAACGGCTCCTCGAGCGAAGAACGGCCCGAGGAGCGTTCGAAACGGCCACAGCGCCAGACTCGACCATCCGACGGTCGTCGCCTCGGTGATTTGCGCCAGTGTCGCCGGCACCAACGCCACCGGAATGGGCACGGCTCGAGCGATCGCCGCCGCGACGACGGCGAGCGCGGCCAGCATGACCAGAAGCGGGGCCCACGCCACACCTTGCACCCTCCGGTCGCTTGAACCGAGATGATCGCGGGCCATCGTGACGCCTGCAAAATAGACGCGCGTCGCCACCAGCACCACCCAGAGACCGATCCCGAGCAGCAGGCGATCGACCACGGAGGCGACCGTTCCAGGCGCGGCGACGAGCAGGACCGGAACCATGGCCGCGAAGACGAGACCGAGCTGCGAGCGGATCAGCCGGTGCAGAAGCAGCTGGCGGCGCGTCACCGGAGCTGGAAACAGGAATGCCTCTTCCGCGTCGGTGAAGCTGAACAGATGGCTTCTCGACGGAAGGATCCACGCCGCAGTCGACAGCAGAAGCAGTCCGACGCCGCCCAACGCCACGCCGAAGCGTTCGAGCGGCGCCGAAGGGAAACGAGCGCCAGCGGGCAATCGTCGGCGCCCGCCGCGCGGCACCACGAAGATGAAGAAGAAATAGGAAGCCGCAAGCAGCGCCCCAACGAAGTATCGCGGTTCCCGCAATCGGCGCAGCCGCACCGCGACGCGATTCTTGGCGCTGCACCCGGCGATGTACAGGCTCGCGTGCAGCATCACGGCCGGGAACCTGCCGTGTCGTGGCCCGTCACGCGCAGGAATATTCGTTCGAGGCTGGACCCGGCGCCGGCCAGGTCGGCGCGAGATGCCAGCTCTGCCACCGTCCCGTCGGCGATCTTCCGTCCCCGGTCCATGATGACGACGCGCGTGCAGATTTCTTCCACCAGGTGAAGCAGATGCGACGATACGAGTACGCACGCGCCGGCGCGCCCGCGGGCGACGATCGTCTCGCGCATGCGGTGAATCCCGACTGGATCGAGACCTGTCAACGGCTCATCGAAGAGCAGCGTGGTGGCATCGCGAACCAGCCCGCAGGCGATGACTACTTTCTGACGCATGCCGCGCGACAACTCTCCAGGAAGGGATCGCTCCTTGCCGGTGAGCTCGAGCTCGGCGATGAGCGTCCGCGCCCGACGATCGAAGTCCTCGACCGCGTAGAGCCGGGCGACGAGCCGCAGGTGCTCCAGGACGGTCAGATACTCGAAGAGATGGGGCTCGTCCGGCATGAACGCCAGCCGCCGTTTGGCGGCAATCGCATCGGTTACGATGTCGTGGCCGTCGACGGCGATACGCCCGGAACTGGGCAGCAGAATGCCGGCAATGGACCGGAGCGTCGTCGTCTTGCCGGCCCCGTTGGGACCGATGAGCCCGACGATTTCGCCACCGGCAATCTCGACCGACAAGTCGTCGACCGCCGTGATCACCGAGTTGGCCGGACCGGTATAAGTGCGCGTCAGATGATTGACGATGAGGGCCATGTGGTAGAATTGCGGGTTTCAGATTGTAGATTGCAGTCCGTAGATTGCAGACGGAATTGTGAATGTGGGATTCACGTCAGCGTGACTACGGGTTGAGGATTCGGAGGTAATTCGACACGTGGCCAGCCATGTATCAGCGCTCAAGGCGCATCGTCAGAGTCTGAAGAACCGCGAGCGCAACCGGCACTATCGTTCGCGACTCCGCAACGCGCTCAGGGACATCCGCTCCGCAGTGGACCAAAACAACCTGGCGGCCGCGAAGAGCGCACTGAAACAGACCATCTCGCTCATCGACAAGATGACGAGCAAAGGTATCATTCACCGAAACGCGGGGGGGCGCTACAAGTCCCGGATCTCCGCGCGCCTGTCATCCGGCACGTAGACGGCCGTTCATTCAGCGGACCGGCCTACCTGATTGGGCTCAGCGTCTCTGAGCCCCGGCGTAACGGGCCCGCTTTTCACGGCACAGCTCGACAACGAGCCGTTCGAGCAAGATCCGCGGATCTCCCGCCGAGCTCTTGAGCGCCACGTCGGTTCGGAACACGCTCTGGACCGCAGCGGACAGATCGTCGGGCGCGAGCGCGGGAAACTTGGTCCGCACGAGCCAACCGAGCTGCCCCAGGATTTTTTCCGGGGCGGCACCGGCCTCGAACATCAGCGCCAGCTGTCGCAGCGCTTCGTCGCAGCGGCCGGCCTCGATGGCATTGGTCAACGCCCAGTCGTCCTGGAGGGCCGCGGGGCCGGCCACCTGACGCACGTCGTCCAGCGTGATCCGCGCCTGACCCATCGCATAGAGCAGCAACCGATCCACTTCGCCGCGCAACCGTTTGACGTCGGGCCCGGCCCGTTCGGCCAGGCGTCGCGCCGCGGCGGGCTCGATCTCGCTTCCTGAAGCGGCCACGCGCGTTCTGACCCACCGTTCAGCATCGGCCTGGTCTTCGAGCGTCCCGCTTTCCACGACAGTCGCCTGCTTCGTCAGCAGCTTGTACATCCGGCTGCGTTTGTCCAGCGCACCCGCGACGAAAACCAGCGTGGTGTGCGGCTCGGGCTGTTTGAACAGCGTCTCGAGACGGTCGAGCGCGCGCGTGGCCGTTTCGCTCTCCCGCTTGGGCACGAGCAGCCACTCCGCCTGCGTGACGATCACGACACGGCGCGGGGCCATCATCGGCAGGGTGCGGACCGCCGAGCTCAGAGCGCCCACCCCTTCCGCCAGCTTGTCGCCGCTGGTCATGTCTCCCGCGTGGATACGCTCAACGTTGAAGGCGCGCAGATCCTCCTCGACGAGCTCGGCAAACTCGGCCGCCAGCGCCGATTTCTCGATGTCATCGTCGCCGAGCAGCAGGTAAAGAGGAGCGGGGCTTCCGGACTTGATCTGCTTGCGAACAGCTGCAGGAGTGGCGACTGGCATCAGCGATCCAGACAGGTCAAAACGCTTCGAGTATCGAGCTGACGATCGCCCGCGAGAAGTCGGTGCTGACCCTCTCGAGCGCGTTGACTTCCTGGCTGAAGAACGCGGCGGGATCGAGCACGTCCTGACCGGTGGAACTCGTGTTCTCGTAGTCCTGGCGGAAGACGAGGCTGGGATTTTCCCACAGCACCTTGTCCTCCTTCACATCGCGCAGCTGAATATTGGCGACGATGGTAATCGTGGATCGCGAAGCGAGCTGCTGTGCGTTGAAACTGGTCGGCGAAACCGATACCGCGGTGATGTCCCCGCTGAGGACCGCGTCGACACCAGTTTCCTCCGGGACAATGCGGTACCGGCCCCGCCCGATGAACTCGCCGCGGACTTTCTGGGTCAACTGGGTCTCGAAATTGAAGATCGGCGTGCGGTTGACGAACATCGGAATGCCGATCGTCTGAATGTTGGCCGGCAGAAAAGAGCCGCGCCCGGCGAGTGCGTAGCCACATCCGGTGCCGGCTGCGGAAAGACCGACGAGAAGACAGAGCGCGAAAGCGGTTGACCGGAATGTGACCTTTGCGTGCATCGTTGTTCCTCTACTCGATTCGCCTTCCGTCATTGAACGACGACGCTTACCAGCGGGCCCTTGGCGACCACGACCTTGCGAATGGTTTTGCCGGTGGTGTGATTCTTGACCGCCGCGTCGGCGAGCGCAAGCTCGCGCAGCTCGTCCTCGGACGCGTCGGCGCGAACCGTCAGGCGAGCACGCACTTTCCCGTTGATCTGGACGGGGACGACGACTTCCTCGGCCCTGGCCACGTCGGCGTCGAACGAGGGCCACGCGGCTCTCGACAGGTCCTCGACGTTGCCCAGCATCTGCCACAGCTCTTCGGCGACATGAGGCGCGAAGGGAGAGAGCATCACCACGAGCGCGTCAATTGCCTCGCGAAGCACGGCCAGCGTCTGCGGCCGCTCCATGGCGCCAGCCGGCGGCTCGGCGCGCGTGGGGCCGCCGTGCGCCGTCCCTTCGCTGAAGGCATACAGTTCGTTGACCAGCTCCATGAGCGAGGACACGGCTGTATTGAGGTGCATCCGATCCTCAATGTCGATCGTGACGCGCCGGATCGTTTCGTGCGTCTTGCGCCGCAGCGCTCGCTCAGCCGGCGTGCAGTCGTCACCACACTGTGGCATCCCTTCCCCGCCGATGGTCTCGACCCAGTGATCCACGACACGCCATACCCGCACGAGGAACCGGAAGCAGCCCTCCAGGCCGGCGTCGCTCCACTCCAACTCCTTTTCAGGAGGAGCGACGAACGTCATGTACAGTCTCAACGCGTCGGCGCCGTACTTCTCCACCATGGCGTCGGGATCGACGACGTTGCCTTTGGACTTGGACATGACGGCGCCCTCTTTGAGCACCATCCCCTGGGTCAGGAGCCGGCTGAAGGGCTCGTCTAGCTTGACCAGCCCGATGTCACGCAGAACCCGGGTGAAGAATCGTGAGTACAGAAGGTGCAGAATCGCGTGCTCGATACCGCCCACATAGAAATCCACCGGCATCCAATATGCGGCGGCGGCCGGCTCGAAGAGCACGTCGTCGTTGGCCGGATCGCAGAATCGGAGGAAGTACCAGGACGAGTCCACGAACGTGTCCATGGTGTCGGTTTCCCGTTTCGCGGGACCGCCACACACAGGACACGTGACGTTGACGAACTCCGGCAGCTGCGCCAGGGGGGAATCGCCGCGCCCGCTGAACGCCGCCACCTTGGGCAGCGTCACCGGCAGCTGATCGTACGGGACGGGAACCACACCGTCCTTCTCGCAATAGATGATGGGAATCGGTGTTCCCCAATAGCGTTGACGTGAGATGCCCCAGTCCTTGAGCCGATACTGAGTCTCGCCCCGGCCGATCCCCTGCCTTTCGGCATCCGCGATCATGCGACCGATGACGGCAGGCGCGTCCTGGCCCGAGTACTCGCCGGAGTCAACCAGCCGTCCGTAGTTGGTTGACGCGTCGGGCATGCTCGCCGCAGCCGGCGTCTCGCGGCCAGCCTCCACGACCACGACCTTGATCGGCAGGCCGTACTTGCGGGCGAACTCGAAATCGCGCTGATCGTGAGCCGGCACGGCCATGATGGCGCCCGTGCCGTACTCGGCGAGAACGAAATTGGCAATCCAGATCGGGATTTCCGCCTTCGTGAACGGGTTGATCGCCTTGCGTCCCGTGTCGAAGCCTTCCTTGTCAATCGCGCCGGTGAGACGGGCCTCGCGATCCAGCGCCCGGAACCGGCCGACACGCTCCCGGAACGTCGCCGGATCGGGCGCCTCCCGCGCGAAGCGATCGACCATCGGATGCTCCGGCGCCAGCAGCACGAACGTGGCTCCGAAAATCGTGTCGATGCGCGTCGTGAAGATTTCGATGTCCGGTCCGCCCACGACTGGAAACGTGACGCGCGCCCCCTCCGACCGGCCAATCCAGTTACGCTGCATCGCGACGACCTTGTCGGGCCAGTCGTGCAGCGTGTCCAGACTCTGCAGGAGCTCGTCGGCGTACGCCGTAATCTTGAAGAACCACTGCTCGAGCTCACGCGCCTCGACCGCCGATCCGCAGCGCCAGCAGGCCCCGTCCAGCACCTGTTCGTTCGCCAGCACCGTGTTGCAGCTCGGGCACCAGTTCACCGTGGATCGCTTCCGGTAGGCGAGGCCACGCTCGAACATCTTCAGGAAGATCCACTGGTTGAACTTGTAGTACTCCGGCAGACAGGTGGCGATCTCGCGATTCCAGGCGTAACTGATCCCGAGACGCTGGAGCTGGCCTTTCATATGCGCGATATTGTCGAGCGTCGACTTCTCGGGATGTGTGCCGCTCTTGATGGCCGCATTTTCAGCCGGCAGCCCGAACGCGTCCCAGCCAAAGGGGTGCAGCACGTTGAAGCCGCGCATCCGCTTCATTCGGGCCATCACGTCCCCGATGGTGTAGTTGCGCACATGGCCCATGTGCGCATGCCCGGACGGATACGCGAACATGTCCAGACAGTAGTACTTGGGGCGGGTCTGGTCGGCTTCGACCTCGAACGTGCCCTCGTTCGTCCAGTGCTGCTGCCACTTTTTATCGAGTTCGGTCGGCTTGAAGTCAGTCATGAAGGCTGGTAGCTATTTTAGTGCTAGGCTGCAGCCGGAAACCAAGGAGGTGCGCGTGACAGGGCTGTCGTCGCTGTGGCTCCCGATCCTGATGTCGTCGGTGCTCGTGTTCTTCGCCAGCTCCGTCATCCATATGGCTCCGCTCTGGCACCGGCGCGACTACCCGAAGGTGCCGAACGAAGACAAGGTGATGGACGCGCTGCGCCCGTTCAGCATCCCGCCGGGCGACTACATGCTGCCGCGCGCGTACGGCAACACCGAGATGCGCTCGTCGCAATTCATGGAGAAAGTCCGGAAGGGTCCTGTCATGGTCCTGACGGTCATGCCGAACGCCATCCCTTCCATGGGCAGGAGCCTGGCCCTCTGGTTCGCCTACACCGTGGTCGTCGGCGTGTTCACCGCCTATGTGGCCGGACGCGCGTTGCCCCCCGGCACCGATTACCTGCGCGTATTCCAGCTCGCCGGCGCAACCGCCTTCATTGCTCACTCGCTGGCGCTCTGGCAGATGTCCATCTGGTACGCGCGCGCGTGGAGCTACACGATCACCGCGACGATTGACGGCCTTCTGTACGCACTCCTGACCGCCGGCACGTTCGGGTGGTTGTGGCCCAGATAGCCAGGTCGGCTGGCCGAGAGCCGTGAGCGGGCGTCCGACGATCTTGATCACCGGAGCAGCCGGCAACCTCGGGGGCTTGCTGGCCCGGCACCTGGCTGCAGGTGGTCATCGACTCCGACTGATGTATCACCGCCGGCCGCTCAGTCGCGAGCTCACAACGGCTCCCGATGTACACAGCGTCAGGGCCGATCTGGCCGATCCGCCCAGTCTGAGGCGGGCGGTTGAGGGCGCGGCGGTCGTCGTCCACTTCGCGGGAGTGCTGTTCGCGCCGCGGCCGGAACGATTTCTGCCGGAGACCAACACGCGCTGGTTTTCAAACCTGTTGACGGCCTCGCTGGAGGCCGGCGTCGAGCGCCTCATCCTGATGTCGTTCCCCCATGTCGAGGGACCGACGTCCGTCGAGCACCCCGCAACCGGCCGGCTCGATCGGACACCGATTTCCGTCCACGCCCAAACCCGTCTCGAGGAAGAGCGTGAGCTTCTCCGACGCACGCGCGGTTCCAGGACGGTTCCGGTGATTCTGCGGCTGGGCGCCGTGTACGGCCGAGGCATTCTCATGGTCGATGCGGCCAGATGGCTCGCCCGGCGGCGCCTGCTGTGCGTCTGGCGGCAACCCACGCTGTTCCACCTGCTGTCGGTGCCGGATTATCTGCAGGCCGTCGAGGCCGCAATCTTCAAACCGGGTGTCTCGGGCATTTACCACGTCGGGGACGACCAGCCGGTGACGCTCCAGCACTTCCTGGACGAAGCCTGTCGCGTCTGGGGGTGTCGGCGTCCGCCGCGAGTACCCGTGTCGCTCATTCACGGCGCGGCAGCCGCGTGCGAGCTCTTTGCCACTGTCGCGCGAACCCGTTCGCCGCTGACTCGCGATTTCGTCCGCCTCGGTCAAGTGTCGCACTGGGGTGACACCAGAAGGGCGCGCGAAGAGCTCGTTCCCGAGCTGCGCCACCCGTCACTCGAGAGCGGGCTTTCGACGCTGTGACGCAACAACCCGATGACGCCCCGCTCGTCGCCGAACAGATTGCGTATTACCGCGCCAGAGCCGCCGAATACGACCAATGGTTTCTGCGCGAAGGGCGCTACGACCGGGGGCCGGAACACCGCGCAGAGTGGTTTCGAGAAGCGGCCCTGGTGGAATCAGCCCTCCGGACGGCCAACCTGCGAGGCCTGATCCTCGAGCTCGCGTGCGGGACTGGACTCTGGACGCGGCATCTCGTTGTGGACGACAGCCGGGTTATCGCCGTCGACTCGTCCCTCGAAGTCCTGACCGCCAATCGTTCCCGCGTCAAATCGGATCGGATCTCCTTCGTGGCGGCGGACATCTTCTCGCTGCCGCTTGCAGGATGGTTCGACGCCGTGTTCTTCTCGTTCTGGCTCTCCCACGTCCCAGAAACGCGGTTCGAACGGTTCTGGGCCTCCGTTGCTGCCCGGCTCAAACCCGACGGCCGCGTGTTCTTCATCGACAGCCTCCGTGACCCCACCTCCACGGCCGTGGATCATCCGCCTCCGGACCAGTCGGGCATCGCGCATCGCAGGCTCAGCGACGGTCGGGAGTTCGACGTCGTCAAGGTCTTCCACGAACCCGTAGTGCTCGAGCGACGCCTCCGTCTGCTGGGCTGGTCCGGCAGCGTGGCGTCGAGCGGGAGATTCTTTCTGCACGGTCTCTTCGGGAGGCCACGCCTGGGGTAGGCTAAGGTTTTTCACGGAGTTGAAACCAATGCATCTTCATATATCGGGAGTCGCGCCGGTAATCTTCGCCGCCGTGTTGATGACCGAATCGAGTGCGGCCCAGTCCGCCGATGATCAGGCGCGCGTCGTGGCCGCCGTGGGCACGTTTCATGGGGCCCTCCGCTCCGGCGACTCGTCAGTGGTCACCCGCATGCTCGCCGAGGACGTCGTGATCTTCGAAGCCGGTGGCGTGGAAAGCCGGGCGCAATATGTCTCGAATCACTTCCCGGCCGACGTGGAGTTCGAAAAAGCCGTTCCGAGCAAGCGCAGCCCGTTTCGCGCCGTGGTGATGGGAGAGACCGCATGGGTGTCGTCAACCAACGAACTGGTCGGAACCTTTCAGGGCCGCGCGGTCGATCTCGTCGCCACCGAGCTGATGGTCCTGAGCAAGGTGCCAGACGGCTGGCGAATCCGTGCCATCAGCTGGTCCTCACGTTCCCGCGTCAAGCCGGCGCCCGCCCCCACGCCGGCGAAATGATATGGAGATTCGACCGGAGGCACCCGAGGATTGGCCACGGATCCGGGAGCTCACCTCGCGCGCGTTCGGCCAACCAGACGAAGCCGCACTGATTGACGCGTTACGGCATGAGGCTCGGCCGTTCATTTCGCTCGTCGCGACGGAGCACGACGAACTTGTCGGACATATCAGTTTCAGCCCGGTCACGATTGGAACCGACTCGTCACTCGACGGCATGGGCCTCGCGCCGATGGCGGTCGCGCCCGAATGGCAGCGGCGCGGGATCGGATCGCAGCTGGTCCGGTCGGGTCTCGACGCATGCCGCCAGCACGGCGTGGGCGTGGTTGTGGTGCTCGGACACCCGGAGTACTACCCTCGCTTCGGGTTCGTGGCGGCGAGCCGGAAGGGGCTGTCATGCGAGTACGCGGTGCCCGATGAAGTGTTCATGGCTCTGGAACTGACGCCCGGCGCACTGCGGGGGCGGTCAGGCCTGGTCCGTTATCATCCGGTCTTCAGCCGTTTCCAGGTCGAGCCTGATGACCGTGAGCAATGACATCCCGGTGGGCGCACGGCCGGTCGCGCGGATTCTGCTGCTCGACGCGAACGACCGACTGCTCCTCCTTCAAGCCGTGCATGCCGCCGACGGTTACACGTTCTGGGTGGCGCCCGGTGGAGGTGTCGAGCCCGGCGAGACATTCGAGGACGCAGCGCGACGCGAGCTTCGCGAGGAAACCGGACTCGATCTGGCCGTTGACCGCTGGGTCTGGACCAGGAGGCACCAGCATGTCTGGAACGGTCGGCACTCCGATCAATACGAACGGTTTTTCGTCGCGCGCACCGATGTGACCGACGTTCGTCCGCACAAGCAGGACAGCCACGTCATTGCCCACAGATGGTGGACCTTGTCCCAGCTTCTCTCTTCCACCGATGAATTCGCTCCACAGCGACTGGCGGAGCTCGTCGCCGGCATCATCCGCGGAGATTATCCAGACCAACCGACAGATTGCGGTATCTGATCCGCGTCGTAGGAAATCGGTGGCTGGCGACGTTACCCGAGCCGCCAGAAGGTGGCCAGGGCGCTCCTGGCGGCCGCGACCGCTTTGCGGCCACGGTCCGAGCGCCCGCCGGTGGCCACCCAGCGGGACGCGGTCACGGAGGAAGTACTACCAGCCAGGGAGTGAACGACCTCTTGGAGCGAGGTCTCGAGGGCCCGGAGATCGTAGCCGCCCTCGGTCACCAACACGAGTCGGCCGTCGCAGTATTCCTCAGCGATCTCTCTCAGCTCGGCCGTCATGGCGCCGAACGCGCCGCTCGTGAGCCGCATGCCCGCCAGCGGATCGCGCTCGTGCGCGTCGAAACCGGCCGAAACGACCAGCACTTCTGGCGCGTATTCACGCAGAACGGGAAGGACAATTTCGGCAAAGGCCAGCCGGTAATCATCGTCTGTCGACCCGGCCTCGAGCGGCAGATTGACCGTGAAACCCCTTCCGCGATCGCGACCGATCTCGTCGGCCGCACCGGTGCCCGGGTAAAACGGAAACTGGTGGAGCGAAATGTAGAGCGTATCGGGATCGGTTTCGAAGATGTGCTGGGTGCCGTTGCCGTGATGGACGTCGAAGTCGACAATGGCCACCCTCGCCGCGCCGAGCGCATGCGCGTGTGCGGCCGCGACGGCGACGTTGTTGAAGAGACAGAAGCCCATCGCACGGCTGCGCTCGGCGTGATGGCCGGGCGGCCGCACCATCGCCAGCACGGCTCGCAGGTTCGAACCGTCTGACGACCGATCCTCAGCGGGTTCCGAACCGAAGACACGTTCGACGGCATCGACGGCGGCACCAGCAGCCAGCAGCGCGACGCCATACGATTCGACCGAGGTGTACGTGTCGCGGTCGAACGCCACTGCACGTCCAGCGGTTTCGGCGATCATGCCGATGTACTCCGGCTCGTGGACGCGGGCGAGCTGTGCGGTCGTAACGGGATGCGGAGCGGTCACCTGCAGGCCTTGTCCTCGCGCCCAGACAGCCACCTGCTGCATCACGACGGCGCGCTCGGAACGTTCCGGATGGCCCGGCGGGGTCTGATGCTCGGCGAAACGCTCGGAAGAGATGAGAACAAGGCCCATGACGTCGGAAATGCGGGTTCAGGCCGCAGGGCCGGACGACGTGTTCCTGACTGCGAACACCAGGTGCTCGTATCCCCCATGCGGCGCGCGGCCCACGACTTCCATTCCGAGGTTTCGCGCCACGCCTTGGGATGCCGTATTCTCCGGCCTGACCAGAGCGACCACGCGCGGTTTGTGCAGCTTGCTGAACGCGTAGTCACGACACGCGATGGCGCCTTCGGTGGCGAACCCATGCCGCCAGTACGACCGATGGATGAGGTAGCCGACCTCGCATTCTTCGACACCGTTGACAGTCTGCCGAACAAGGCCCACCTGCCCGATCGGCTTGCCGCTCTCTCGCTCTTCAGCCAGCCACAAGCCGTGGCCGTCCGTCCTGTAGCGCTCGATTTGCCGGCCGATCCACTCGCTGGAAAGGTCGCGCGTCAGCCGCTTCGGGTAGTACCGCATCACGTCGGCATCGGCCAGCATCTCGGCCATGAAATCGAGATCGTCAGGTACTAGTTCGCGCAACCGGAGACGTGCGGTTTCCAGAATGGTTGACACAGTCTCTTTTGACATCGCGCTCGTCCTTCATGACGATAGGAGCTCTTTGGCGCGCAGCTCGAGCGAGGCCAGCCTGGCTTCGAGCATCTGTCGCGCCGCTTCAATCGATCCTTCTCCCCCGTCAGGGGGGACCTCAAACGGCTCGCCGACCGCCAGCGCCACGTTGGCGAAAGGCTTCGGGATCTGCGTCCGATCCCAGCTCGGGACCGACCAGTAGCGATCGGCTTCGAGATGGAATGGCAGCACTGGGTTCCCGGTCGCCTGCGCCAGCCATACCGCTCCCGGCTGAGCAACTCGCGCAGGACCACGCGGTCCGTCCACAGTAAAGCCGGTCGGCCGACCTCGAGCCATGTCGCGCATGAGCTTGATGAGCGCCTTGCTCGCTCCCCGTGACGTCGAGCCACGCGCCGTTCCGTACCCGAAGCGCTCGATGATACCGGCGATCCACTCACCGTCGAAATTTTCGCTGGTGATGACGACAATGCCGCGGCGGCGGAAGAAATAGGTGGCCGGGAGAATGCGCCCGTGCCAGAAGGCCATGACCGGCTGCCGGCCGCCTCGCACGATGGCGTCGAAGTGCTCGAGGCCTTCGGTCCGCCATCGAAGCGTCGATCCCAGCGCCGCCACGACGCGGTACCCCACGACCGCAATCATCCGCGCCTCGACACGCTTGACCGGTGACCGACGCCAATCGGACGTCCCGCTCACGATGTTCTCTCTCCCCGCAGCGGCCCCCACTCTCCCAATCTCCAATCAATTCCCCAATCCCCCAATTTCTCAATCAATTACCCGATTACCCAATTACCCAATTACCCAATTCACTGGAGCCTCTCCTTCACAAACGTCATCAGGTCGACAAACTGCGTGTCGGCCTGCGCCGTGGCTTGCGCGCCCTTCAGCATGATCGAGCAGAAGGGACAGGCCGTGACCACCATGGCCGCGCCCGTCTCCTGCAGCTGCTTGAAACGGACGTCGCTGATGCGTGTGCCGGGCTCTTCTTCCTTGTCTGCGAACAGCAGGCCGCCGCCCGCCCCGCAGCAAAACGGATTGTCCCGATTTCGCACCGGCTCCCTGAGGTCCGCACCCAGGCGGGTCAGCAGCTGGCGAGGTTCCTCGACGTGGCCCGCGTAGCGGCCCAGGTAGCACGGGTCGTGAAACGCGACGCTTTCGCGAACGGGGCCCTCCCGACGATCGTCACCACACAGCCCGGCCACCAGCACTGACGAATGAACGACCTCGGCGACGTACCCGAAACGTCGGTAATCCTCGCCGAGCGTCTTGAGACAGTGCGGACACGACGTGAGGATCCTGGTCGCGCCGGCGTTTCTGAGCGTCTCGATATTTCCAGAGGCCAGCTCCTGAAACAGGTATTCGTTGCCGGTCCGCTTGGCCGGGTCGCCGTTGCACCGTTCTTTCTCCAGTACGCCGAAGCTGATGTTCTTGGTCCGCAAGATGTCGAAAAGAGCGCGCAACGACTTCTGGTAATCCGCCTCGAACGCGCCGGCGCATCCCAGCCATACCAGCCACTCGTGTCTTGCCGGATCGAACATCTCCAGACCGGCTGCCTCGATGAACTTCTGGCGCTGCTCGTAGCCGAGCCCCCAGATGTTGCTTCGGCGCTCGAGATTGTTGTACATCCCGCCCAGGTAGGGCGGGGCGTCGCCGTTCGATACCAAGCCACGCCGCGTCCCGATGATGAGCGGCAGGTGCTCGATGCCGACCGGACACTGGTTCTCACAGGCGCCGCACGTCGTGCACTGCCACAAGACCTTCTCGCTGTATATCTCGCCGAGCTTCGCTTCGCGGCGGCCGGCAACGAGCGCGTCCTGCGTCTGCAGAATCAGCGTCTTGGGATTCAGCTCTTTCCCCGCGCCCCACGCGGGGCAGTTGACCTGGCAGCGTCCACACTCGACGCAGGTGAGGGCGTCGAGCACAATTTTCTTTTCCAGGTCTTTTACGGTCTCCAGGCCGACCTGTTCCTTTTCGAAATCGAGATTTCCGACGCGCCCGAGTTCCGGTGATTTCAGGAACACGGTGATCGGCGACAACACGAGATGGAAATGCTTCGAGGCGGGAATCAAAGCCATGAACGCCAGGATGACGATCATGTGTACCCACCAGTTCGCGTCCCCCATCGTCCCGCCTTCGTCGACAAGGAACCCCAGCACGTAGGTGACCATCAGGGTCGCGATGAACAGCGCGATGGCCACGGACTCCGTCGAGATCGCTTCGCCGAGAGCCGCCGGCCTGAACAGGACGCGCCGGATCAGCAAGAGCGTGATTCCAACCAGCACGGCGATGGCCCACGGGAGCAGCGCCACCCTGTAAGCGAGGAACAGGGGATGTTCCGTCAGGTCGACGAGGCCGAGTCCTCGCAGGAACTCGACGATCGTGTACCCGGAAAACGCAAGAAATCCCCAGAAGACGAACGCGTGGGCCACGCCGACCCACGGCCGCTCCCGAATCGTCTGCCGTTGCAGGAGGACGTCGAAGAGGAAGCGCCGGAGCCGGACGGCGGGACGATCGACCGACAGGCTTCCGGCTGCCGCGGAGATCAGGCGGACACGCGCAGCCACCTGCACGAGAAAGGCCCCGAGGAAGGCCACGAACAGCAACCAGAACGTCAGCGTTTTCAGATGCCCTCGCGATCGCCGGTGAGACGGCCGGTCAGGTCCGTCGTAACTCTTTGAGAGCTTCTATCAGCGCCGGGACGACTTCGAAGAGATCACCGACGATCCCGTAGTCGGCCACCTCGAAAATCGGCGCATCCGGATCCTTGTTGATCGCCGCAATCGTGCTCGATCCCTTCATCCCGACCAGATGCTGGATCGCGCCCGAGATGCCGAGCGCCAGGTACAGCTTCGGAGCCACGGTCTGCCCCGAGCTGCCGACCTGCCGCTCCATCGGCAGCCATCCAGCGTCGCAGATCGGGCGCGAGGCCGCGAGCTCGGCGCCCAGGGCGGCGGCCAGGTTCTGAGCGACGGGCAGATGCTCCTGCCCCTTGATCCCGCGGCCCACGGCGACTATGCGTTCGGCCTGCGAAAGATCCACGGCCTGTCTGGCCTGCCGGAAAGGCGCTTCCGGACGCTCGCGAATCGAGGTCTCGTCAAGGGAGACAGTCAGCGGCCGCACGGGCGCCGGCGCAGTCCCCTTTGCGACCAGGTCGGCGCGGAACGCGCCGACCTGGAGCGTCGCGATCGGATCAGGCCCGTCCGCGACCACATCCGCCACCAGTTTGCCTTGGAACATCGGGCGTACGAACGTGAGGATCTGGTCGCGTCGCTTGAAGGCCGTCACGTCGGTGACAAGCGGCTTGTTCATGCGAGCGGCCAATGTCGGGGCGAAGTCGCGAGTCTGATAGGTGTGGGGGAGGAGAACGAGCGAGGGCGCCAGCTCCGTGATGGCTTGTTCGAGCGCAGCGCTGTATCCGTCGGGCGTGTAGGAGCCCAGCGCCTGGTGATCCACCGTCACGACTTCGTGGACGGCGGCGACGGCGATCTCGCGTGCGGCCTCCCCGACACCGGCTCCAGGCACGGCGACGACAATCGGCGCGCCCGCAGCGATCTGCTGCGCGGCCGCGACCGTTTCCCATGTTGCGCGGACCATCTTGCCGCCATGCTGCTCGGCGATCACGAGAATCATCTCAGATGACCCGTGCCTCTTCCCGCAACCGTCGAACCAGCTCCTTTGCGGCTTCTGAGGTCGAGCCGGCAATGATCTGGGTCTTCTTGGTCTTCTCAGGAACGTACAAGCTGACGATTCTCACGCCAGACGTGCCGGCCCGGGTCGGGATCGGCGGGGCCCTGCGGATCTCTTTCTTTTTCGCCGCCATGATCCCTTTGAGCGTCGCGTAGCGAAGCTGGTTGATGCCGCTCTGAATCGTCAGCACCGCCGGGAGCGGCATCGTCACCCATTGAAACCAACCGCCTTCGAGTTCGCGCTTGACCCTGACGCGCCCTTGGCCGATCTCGACCTCCATGACAATCGTGGCGTGGGGGCGATCAAGTCGTTGCGCGAGGATGACGCCCGTCTGAGCCAGTCCCATGTCGTCGGACTGAAGGCCGGTCAGGACGAGATCGAAGCGTTCGTCTTTCATCGCGGCGGCCAGCGAGTCGGCCACGGTCGCGGCGTCGGCGGCAGCGAGCTCGTCGCTTTCGACGTGAATCGCGCGGTCGGCGCCCCGGGCGAGCGCCTCGCGGATGACCTGGGCGACGCGCGAGGGTCCCGCCGAGCAGACGACCACCTCGCCGCCGTGCTTCTCCTTGAGACGCAGCGCTTCCTCGAGGGCGTACGCATCGGGCTCGTTCATCTCGAAGGCGGCGTCCTGCTCCCGAATCCAGGTGCGGCTGTCGTTCAACCGCGGCTGCCAGTCGCGGCTCGGGACCTGCTTGATGCAGACGGCTATCTTCATTGGCGTCATCGGGTCATCTGGTCATTGAATTGTTGGACGTGGGTTGCTCGATTTCGCCGAACCATCCAATCACCCAATCAATGACCAGATGACCGGATGACCGAATGACCCAATTATCCACGGCTCTCGTGCCGTTTGAACAGCAGCGCCGCATTCGTGCCGCCGAACCCGAACGAGTTCGACAGCGCATAGTCGATTCTCATGGGGCGCTTGACGTTGGGAATGTAGTCGAGGTCGCACTCCGGATCGCGAGTCTCCTGGTTGGTCGTCGGCGGCGCGACCTGGTGATGGACCGCAAGGGCGGTGATGCCAGCTTCGAGGCCACCCGCCGCCCCCAGCAGATGTCCTGTCATCGACTTGGTCGAGGACACGGCGACACGCGATGCGTGCTCGCCGAAGCAGCGCTTGATGGCCAGCGTTTCGATCTTGTCGCCATGAGGCGTCGAGGTGCCGTGGGCATTGATGTAATCGACCTGATGAGCCTTGATGCCGGCGCTCGTCAGGGCGGCGTTCATGACGCGATAGGGTCCGTCCCCGTCTTCGGACGGCGCCGTGATGTGGTACGCATCGGCCGACATCCCGTAGCCCACCAGCTCGGCGTACACACGGGCGCCCCGGCGCCGCGCGCGCTCGAACTCTTCGAGCACCAGCACCCCGGCGCCCTCGCCCACGATGAATCCGTCGCGGTTCAAATCGAAGGGCCGGCTCGCGTGCTGCGGCGCGTCATTGCGCGTCGACAGCGCCCGCATCGCCGCAAATCCGCCCACCCCCATTGGCGTGATCGCGGCTTCCGAGCCCCCCGCGATCATCACGTCCGCGGCGTCCCGAAGGATGATCTCGAAAGCGTCACCGATGGCGTGCGCCGACGCCGAGCACGCCGTACAGGTCGCCGAGTTCGGCCCTTTCGCGCCCAGGCGGATGGACACCTGGCCGGCGGCCAGATTGATGATGGCCGAGGGAATGAAGAACGGCGAGATCTTGCGCGGCCCGCCTTCGAGCAGCGCTTTGTGCTCGCGTTCGATCGTGCTGAATCCCCCGATGCCTGACGCGATGAAGACGCCGACGCGCGGGGCAATGTCCGGCGTGACCTCGAGCCGCGCATCCGACACGGCAAACTGCGAGGCTGCAATGGCGTATTGAATGAAGACGTCCATCTTCTTGACGTCTTTCTTCTCGATGAACGCCAGCGGATCGAAATCCTTGACCTCACCGGCGATCCGGGCCGAGAAGTCCGTGGGGTCGAACTTCGTAATCGGCCCGATGCCGCTGCATCCCTGGCAGAGCGCGTTCCAATTCGCCTCGGTCCCGATGCCCACTGACGACACCAGGCCGATGCCCGTCACGACCACCCGTCTCTTTGTCATCTTTTTCTACGCGCTCGGTGCCAGCGTCTGCGCTGGCCGCAGGCGCTCTTATTTCTTCTTGCCGTGGGACTCGATGTACTCGACCGCTTCCTTGACCCGCGTAATCTTTTCGGCGTCCTCGTCGGGAATCTCGATGCCGAACTCTTCCTCGAACGCCATGACGAGCTCGACGGTGTCGAGCGAGTCTGCCCCGAGGTCGTCCACGAACGACGCATCCGGCGTCACCTCTTCCTCATCGACCCCGAGCTGCTCCACGATGATGCTCTTCACTTTGTCGGCTACGGCCATTCAATCCTCCTCACATGTACATCCCGCCGTTCACTGCCAGAAGTTGCCCTGTAATATACGATGCCTCGTCGGATGCAAGGAAGCACACCGCCGCCGCCACATCGTCCACCGTTCCCAGACGCGCGAGCGGAATCTGAGCCGCCCAGTCGGCCTGGGCTTTCTCCGCCAGCGCCCTCGTCATGTCGGTCTCAATCAATCCCGGGGCGACGACATTGACCGTAATCCCGCGAGACGCGACCTCGCGCGCCAGCGCCTTGGCGAAACCGGTGAGTCCCGCTTTGGACGCCGCGTAATTCGTCTGCCCGGCGTTTCCAGTCTGCCCCACCACCGAGCTGATGGCGATGATGCGCCCGCCCCGCTGTTTGAGCATCGGCCGGATCGCCGCCTGCGCCAGGAGAAACGTCGCGGTCAGATTCGTCGCCAGGACAGCATCCCAGTCTTCACGCTTCATCCGCATCAGCAGCTGATCCCGCGCGATGCCGGCATTGCTGACGACGATATCGAGCCGGCCGTGACGGTTGACGATGTCGCCAGGCAACCTCTCGACGGCCGCCGCGTCGGTCACATCCAGGCTCACGGAATCAGCCGAATGGCCGGCGGCCGTGATCTCGCGAGCCGTATCCGCCGCGTGATCGGCGCGGGCCGCGGCAATCACCGTCGCCCCCTGCTCGCCGAGGCGGCAGGCGATGGCGCGTCCGATGCCGCGCGACGCACCGGTCACGAGCGCCACTTTGCCTGAAAGACTGAACATCGACGATAGAAGACTTGGCGACGTGACGATTCAAGCCTTGATGGCCGATTCGACTGCTATGAGGTCGTCCGGACTGCCGAAGTTGACGCAGATGGCGTCGCGGTGGATCTTGCGCACTAATCCACTCAGCACCGTCCCCGGACCCACCTCAACATACGTTGTGACGCCCTCGGACGCAAGACGCTCCACCACGGCCTGCCAGCGAACCGGCGCCGACACCTGCCTGACGAGCGCCTCGACCGCGGCAGACGCGTCGTGCTTCGGGGCAGCGTCCACGTTCGCAATGATCGGCACCCGGGGCATATGCGTCGCCAGCGCGCGCAGCTCGGGCGCCAGCCGCTCCTGCGCCGGGGCCATCAACGCCGTGTGAAACGGCGCGCTGACGGAAAGCGGCACGACCCGTTTGGCGCCGAGCGCCTTCGCCCGTTCTCCCGCCCGCTTCACCGCCTCCCGCGCACCTCCGATCACAATCTGCCCGGCGCCGTTGAAATTGGCGGCGGAAACCACCTCGCCATCGGCGGCCTCGACGCAGGCTCTCTCGACTTCTGTGGCATCCAAGCCGAGGATGGCCGCCATCGCACCCTCCCCCACCGGCACCGATTCCTGCATGTACCGCCCGCGACGCCGCACGAGCTTGAGGGCGTCTCCGAACTCGAAGGTTCCCGCCGCCACGTTGGCCGAGTACTCGCCAAGGCTGTGGCCGGCGACGAAATGAGGAACCATCCCGTTCGATTCGAGAAAGCGACACGCCGCGATGCTGACCGCCAGAACCGCCGGCTGCGTGTGCTCGGTGAGCATCAGCATCTCTTCGGGACCGTCGAAGATGAGGCCACTCAGCGGCTCCCCCAGCGCCCGATCGGCTTGCTCGAACGTCTCGCGGCAAATCGGGAACGCTTCGGCAAGCGCCTTGCCCATCCCGACCTTCTGTGAGCCCTGTCCCGGGAAGATGAACGCGATCACTGGTGAGACACCGTCGCGGCGGCTATCTCCCGCTCGACCCGCTCGATGAAGCGATCGGACGCGAAGCGGTGCGCCATCGCGACGGCATTGCGGACGGCCAGCGCACTCGAACGGCCATGACCAACGATGGCAACGCCCGCCACGCCGAGCAACGGGGCCCCTCCATACTCGGAGTAGTCCACGCGACGCCGGAAGTGCCGAAGCCCGCGTCGCGTCAGCAGGGAGCCCACGCGTCCCGTGAACGTGCTCGACAGCTCCTCGCGCAGCAACGCTTCGACGACGTCGACCAGACCCTCACTGATCTTCAGCGCCACGTTCCCGGTGAAGCCGTCGCACACGATCACGTCGGCCTCGCCGCTGTACACGTCGCGCGCTTCCACGTTGCCGATGAAGCCGACGACTGACGCCTTGAGGAGACGGTGCGCCTCGCGCGTCAGCTCGTTCCCCTTGGTCGCCTCCTCACCAATCGACAGCAGACCGACTCGAGGCGACGACAGCCCCAGGCTGACCCGGGCGTACACGCTGCCCATGACGGCGAACTGCAGCAGATGCTGGGGACGACATTCCACCGTGGCGCCGACATCGAGCAGCACCGCGGGACGCCGGCGCGTGGGAATCGTCACGGCAAGCGCAGGGCGATCGACGCCGGGCAACGTGCCGAAAATGCTGTGCGCGGCGACGACGGTCGCCCCGGTGTGGCCCGCGCTGAACAACGCGGCGGCCTGCCCGCTGGCGACCAGATTTGCCGCCACCGCGATCGAGGCCCCGGGTTTTCGGCGCAGCACGGTCGTGGCCGCATCCGTCATCGCCACGACGTCCGGCGCCTCGACGATGCGCACGCGTCCCCGGTCGACGTCCGAGTGACGGGCCAGCTCGGTTTCGAGAATCCCGGCCGGACCTGCCAGCATCACGCCCAGATCGAAATGCCGGGCAGCCGCCAGCGCGCCATCGACGATGGGACGGGGCGCGACATCGCCACCCATCGCGTCGACTGCGATCCAAATCATGTTCAGGTGCCAGCGCCCATGCCGCGTGTCAACTCGGGTGTCATCACGGACGTGTCAGGTGCCCGCGGGGTGGCGTTATTCCTCCTCGACGGCGCGGGCCTGTCGGCCCCGGTAGTACCCGCAGTTCGTGCAAACCCGATGCGGAGGCTTGGGTTCGTGGCAGTGGGGGCACTCGCTCAACCCGACCGTGCTCAGCGCGTCGTGCGTGCGGCGCTTGGCCGTCCGCGTCTTGGAATGTCGTCGTTTTGGATTAGGCATCGTCTTCTTCTCTACCGGCTGTCTTCTTCATGAGTTCTCGTTGCGCGTCGTCAGCGTCTTCAATACGGCCATGCGGGGGTCCTCCCACTCGCGCTTGCAGTCGCACGTCCCGCGATTCAGATTGGTTCCGCAGAGCGGGCAGAGGCCCAGGCAGGCGTCCCGGCACAGGGGCTTCATCGGCAGCGACAGGTAGAACTGCTCCCGCATGAGCTGACCGAGATCGATTTCGTCGTTCTCGTAGAACGCGGTCGCGAGATCATCTTCTTCGATTTCGCGCTCCGCCTCCCCCACGTTCGTCGAATGAGGCTGATACCTGAGGTCGAAATCGGCCTGCACCGGCCACGCGAACGGCTCCAAGCAGCGACTGCAGGGCAACTCGAGCGTCGTGGTCACGCGGCCGACGAGCTGAAACTGACTCTTGTCCTTGACGATGTCGAACGACAGGGACACCGGCGCGATCACCTGGAAGCTGTCGCGGTCGGCCGAGAAGGCCTCCGGCTGATAGACCTTTTCGTAGCGCTCTCGAGGCCCGCGGATCTTGCTCAGATCGAGCAGCATGGAACCCCTCAATATAACACGGCCGCTCCTCGGCCAAGCCGATCGAGAGCGCCCGGATCAGTCGATGTTCCACGGCTTCGGAATGAAGAGTTGCTCGAACAGCCGCACCGCGTAGCGATCGGTCATCCCGGCCAGAAAATCTCGGGCGGCGGCGTCGAGGCCCTCCTTGTCGAGCGTCCGCGGGTCCAGGAACTCCGCCGGCCGCTCGCGCACCTTCTCCCACAAGCCGCTCAGGATGTCTTCCGCCTTCTTGAACTCCGCGGTCGCGATACGGTTCTCGTACACGGCATCGAAGAGAAAGCGACGCAGCCCGAGCACCGCCTCGAGGACGGTCTCGCTCATCCGGATTTCCGTGAGGCTTCCGGCCAGCGTCTCGGTGACGACGTCCTTCACCAGCGTCGCGATTCGGGCCGACGACGAGGAGCCGAGTATGCGCACCGGACCCTCCGGCAGATCCTCAGGCTTGAGCAGCCCGGCGCGCGTCGCATCGTCGATATCGTGGTTCACATAGGCAATCAAATCGGCGACTCGCATGATCTGCCCTTCGATCGTGCTGGCACGTTGCGCCTCGGCCATGCCGACCGGAGCACCCGATTTGCCTTTGGAGTGCTTGGCGATGCCGTCTCGGACCTCCCAGGTCAGGTTGAGGCCCCGTCCGTCGTTCTCGAGTTGATCGACGATGCGTAGACTCTGCACGTAATGATTGAAGCCGCCAGGCATCAGCTGGTCGATGATGCGCTCACCCGCGTGGCCAAAGGGGGTATGGCCCAGATCGTGGCCGAGCGTGATAGCTTCGGTCAGTTCTTCGTGCAGACGCAGAACTTTGGCGATGGTCCGGGCGATCTGTGAGACCTCGAGCGTGTGCGTCAGGCGCGTTCTGTAGTGATCGCCGGTCGGCGCAAAGAACACCTGGGTCTTGTGCTTGAGGCGGCGAAAGGCCTTGCTGTGGATAATGCGATCGCGATCGCGCTGGAACGCCGGGCGGACATCGTCTTCCTGCTCCGCCCGCAGGCGTCCCCGCGAGTCGGCGCTCTTGGCGGCAGCCGGGGCCAGCACCTCACGCTCGCGTTGTTCGAGTTGCTCTCGAATCGTCATCCTGATTGTGCCGCAATGATAACCCGCGAGCTCGAGATGCACCCGAGCGCGGTTCGAAGACGCGCATCTACTCCAGCCGGCCGCGATGCGGGCCCACAGCGATGTCTCCCAGGAAGCTGGCGCCGTGGGCAAGCGGTCCGACGCCGAAGATTTCCGCGAGGGTCTGGCCGACGTCCGCAAACGTGGGCCGGGTTCCGAGATCCACACCGGCCCTGATCGCCCGACCCGTCACGACCAGCGGGACGTACTCACGCGAGTGATCGGTGCTCGGTGTGGTCGGATCGTTGCCGTGATCAGCCGTGACGACGAGCAGATCATCGGCGCGCAGCCGGCTGATGACGGCCGCGAGCCGGTCGTCGAACCGCTCCAGGTTCCGGGCGTACCCGGCAGGGTCGTTGCGGTGACCATATTCGGTGTCGAAATCAACGAGATTGACGAAGATCATGCCCGCTTCGACAATGCCCAGCTGCCGTTCGAGCTGGTCCATCCCCTCCTCGTCGCTCGTCGTGTGATAGGTCGCGCCGATACCTCGTCCCGCAAACATATCGGAAATCTTGCCAATGCCGACGACAGGGATCGACGCGGACGCAAGCTGGTCGAGCAGCGTCTCGCCAATCGGCGGCATCGCGTAATCGCGTCTGTTCGAAGTGCGCCTGAAGCTCCCCGGGCCGCCGACGAAGGGCCTTGCAATCACACGTCCCATGCCAAGACCTTCGACGACAATGTGGTAAGCCACCTCGCAGGCGCGATACAGCTCAGGGACGGGCACGATGGTCTCGTGCGCAGCCACCTGAAACACGCTGTCCGCCGATGTGTATACGATCCACGATCCAGTACGCATGTGCTCTGCCCCAAGTTCGGCGACGATTGCCGTTCCCGACGCCGTCTTGTTGCCGATCACCGATCGCCCGGTGCGGCGGGAAAACCGATCGAGGATGTCAGGCGGGAACCCATTGGGAAACAGCGGGAACGGTCGCGGGAGCACGATGCCCATGAGCTCCCAATGACCGGTGACCGAATCCTTGCCCGGTGAGGCCTCGACCATTCGGCCGACGGCTCCAATCGGAATCTCATTAGAGGGGCCATCCGTCGATCCCAGGGCCGCGACGCGGCCGAGGCCCAACCTTCGCAGCGTCGGAAGACCGAGAGGCACTCGCTGCGCGACGTGGCCGACGGTGTCGCTGCCCTGGTCGCCGTATCGGGCCGCGTCCGGAAGCTCGCCGACGCCAACCCCGTCCAGGACGATGACGATGGCTCGTTTGAAAGGCGGCGACGTCCGCGTCATGACATACGAAGACGTTGTTCGACGAGTTGAATGGCTGCGGCGATCGTCGCCGGCGATTCGCCGGGACCCTCGAGCCAGCTCAAATTGGGTTCCTTCCGGAACCATATCAACTGACGGCGGGCGTACTGTCTGTTCTGCTGAGCAATGAGAGCTCTGGTTGCCGTCTCGTCGCGGACGCCGTGGAGAAGCTCCAGTGCCTGCCGGTAGACGAGCCCCCCGAATGGGCGCGCCGTTTCTGGCACGCCTCGCTCCAGAAGGTCTCGGATCTCTTCCAGCAGACCCCGCGCGAACTGCTCGTCCACCCTTCGCGTGACCCGCTCGGAGATGACGGGCGGCGGCAGATGAACGGCCATGGCTATCATGTCGACATCAGGAAGCGGCGACACCGTGTCCGCGAAATGCTCCGTCAGCGGCCGGCCGGTCAGAATGAACACTTCGAGCGCCCTGACGATGCGCTTGAGATCGTTCGACTGGATGCGGCGCGCCGAAGCGGGATCCACGCGCCGAAGCATCCTATGTACGAAGGCCGTGCCACGCCGCACGGCCACCTGCTCGAGCCGGTGCCTGAGATCCACGTCACGCCCGGGCCCGGGAAACAGGCCGCGTGTCAACGCACGATAGTAGAAGCCGGTGCCGCCCGCCAGGATCGGTACTCGACGGCGCGCAAGAATGTCCCTGACGACTTCAGCCGCTTCCCGGGCATATCGCGCCGCCGTGTACTCTTCGTCGGGCTCGACCACGTCGATCAAGTGGTGCGGAATGCCTTTCCGTGCCGACACACCGATCTTGTCCGTCCCGATGTCGAAGCCGCGATAGACTGCCGTCGAATCGCAGTTCACGATCTCACCGCCGAAGCGTTCGGCCAGCCTAATCGCCAGCGCACTCTTGCCCGTTGCCGTCGGGCCGAGAACTGCCACGACTCGAGATCTCTCCATCTTCATCTTCAGCGGCCCTGCCTGTTGGTTTCCCAAGAGCGGGATGGACCTCCTGCCCCACGGCGGTTCGAACCCGCCACCCATGTCAAGTCAGCGGTCCTCACGAAATTCGCAGGAAGACGTAAAGAACGAAGGCGATCAGGAGAATCAGCAGTCCGAGTCGCTGGGAAGGGCTGTCGTGCATTCGTACATTTATTGAGGTGTTTCGTTGTAGAAGAACGTCACGGTGAAAAAGGCCTGGTCGGCCGGATAGGCGGGCGGCAGCGGCTGGGTCGGATTCGAGGAGCGCAACGCGCCGTACGCCGCGGTATTGAAGGCCTCGATGCCGGAGGGACCGACGACCGTCAGATCCGTGATCGTGCCGTTCTTGTGCACGTTGAACTGAATGACCACGTGCCCACTCATCGACATCGCCGAATACGGCACGAACCAGTTGCGCTTGACCTGCGCGATGAAGCGGCGGATCCACGGGCCGAACTCGACGCCCTTGGTGTCGAATTGGATTTCCGGACCGAACTGGCCTCCGCCGCCCTGCGGGTTGTCGAACGTCTCCACGTAGCGCTGCAGGTTGCGAAGCGCATCGCCGAGCGATCCACCCGACGTTCGCGCGCGGCCGAGGCCGTTCGACGCTACCTGGGGTGGGGGCGGCGTCGGCACCTCGAACGCCAGCTGAGATTCGGTCTGCGGTTGGACGGGTTCCGGCGTGGCTTCGGCCTGCTGACCTTCTGCGGGTTCAGGCTCGGGCCCCTGACCGCGGGCCACAGGAGGCGGGGGCTCATCGACACGCTCCGGAGTATTCCCCCGGGCAAACGGCAGCTCGTTTGCGGGCTGCTGCGCGCGCTCTGGCGCGCGCGCGACGCGGTCCTGGTCCGACAGCTCTGGACGTTCCGGAGGTTTCGGCGCCGGCCGCTCCACGCGTGGCTGCACGAAGACGAATCGCGTCTGTTCCCGCGCTGCCGCGAGTTTCTCGGCGAACGCGCGAGCGCGGGCGCGCGCAGCTTCGCCGTCGTCGGAAAACAGCCGGGGCGAGGTCATCATGACGATCACCATCAGCAGGTGAAAGATGACCGAGAGGAGGACCCCTTCGCGCCACGAAATGGCACTGGCAAGCCTTGGTGTGTCCGGCCGGTAATCCTCGAAATCAAAATACATCAGGAGGTTAGAAGCAGTATATCAGCCGGGGACGCCCCCGCCTTCTGAAGCCCTGATTCCAGTGTAGAGGTAGACAATCCCAAAGGTCAGCGGGGCGCAGGAAACCTCCACGAACCCGTGCTGACCCAGAATTGTCACCAGTTCCTGGGGCCGTGCAAACGCGCTGACGGAGGCCGGCAGATACGCGTACGCGGCCTCATGCCTCGAAATCATCCGACCGATGAGGGGCAGAATTCGGTTGAAGTACAGGAGATAGGCGGGCTTGAGGCCCGGGGTGCGCGGAATCCCGAATTCGAGGACCGCAAGTCGTCCCCCTGGCGCGAGGACGCGCCGCATCTCCTCGCACGCCGCCCCCAGATCTTCGATGTTCCTGATGCCGAACCCGACGGTGATCGCGTCCACCGCGCCGTCCTTGAGAGGGATCCTCGTGGCATCTCCCTGCACGAGGGCGATACGACCGTCCAGTCGCCGACGGCGGATCTTGCCGTTGCCCACGCGGAGCATTCGCCGCGCGAAATCGATGCCGATCACGTGTCGGGGAGGAGAGGGGGCGTCCACCGCCGCAATGGCCAGATCTGCCGTCCCGGCGCACAGGTCGAGCAGACGTTCCCGTCCCGTCAGCGCCAGGGAACGGAGCGCACGCTTCCGCCACCGGCGATCAATGCCCGCGCTCAGCAAATGGTTCAGCAGATCGTATCGGGTCGCGATGGCGTCGAACATGCCCGCAATGCGGGCTGGCGATTTGGAAACCTGGGTCAAGGATGGCGACCGTCACTCGCCATAGATCGAGACCACCAGAATCAGCAGGTAGAGAATGCCGACGTATCCGTTGAGGTCGAACGCGCGCTTGACCTGCGAGAGGTCGTCGGCGCGGACGAGAGATTGTTCGTACGCCAGGAGAGCCGCGACTGTCGCGACGCCGACCAGATAGATGGACCCGAGCGGCGCCACGAAGGCGAGCGCGACGAGGAACACCACGGTCAACACGTGCATGCCGCGGGAGATCGTGAGCGCCCGGGCCACCCCGTATCGCACCGGAATCGACCGAAGATTGCTGGCGCGGTCGAAGTCGAGATCCTGACAGGCATAGAGCACATCGAAGCCGCCGACCCAGGTGCCAATGGCGGCGGCGAGCAGCCACGGTTCCCACCCGCCACGCCCGCCAACTGCCAGCCATCCGCCGACTGGGGCGACCGCCATCGCGAGGCCCAGAAACAGCTGCGTCCAGGTCGTGAAGCGCTTGGCGAGGGAATACCAGAACACGATGGCGAGCGCGAGCGGTGACAGGGCGAAGCAAAGCGGCCCAAGGCGCCACGCCGCGAAGACGAACAGCACGGAAGCCGCCACGACGAACGCCACGGCCTCCCGGTGAGACATCGCGCCGCGCGGGAGCTCGCGGCCAGCCGTCCGCGGATTGAGGGCATCGAAGCGGGCGTCGACGAGGCGATTGAACCCCATAGCGGCGCTGCGCGCCGCCACCATCGCGACGAGGATCCAGACCACGGTCCCGCCGGTGACCTCCACCCGCTGCGCCGCCAGCAGCGCGCCCGCAAGCGCGAACGGCAGCGCGAACACGGAATGGCTGAAACGGACGAACGAAAGGTAGACGGAGATTGTGGAACGCAGATTGTCGATCACGTCTCGCTTCCGATCCATCGGATCTGCTCTTGGCTGACCCCGGAGACCAGGTATTCTTCCACATCGCCGACGTCACCCGGTATGTCGATCGCCAGCAGCCGCGCAGACTTGCCCGGTTCGATGGTTCCGTAGTCCGCGTCGAAGCCGAGGGCCCGGGCGCCTTCGACGGTCGCGCTGGCCAGCAGCCTCGAAGCTGGAACCGATGGCGCCAGCGCGCGAAGCGTCGCGAGCTCCGCGAAGACGCTGAGATCCGGTGCGCTGGCCAGGCTGTCGGTGCCGACGGCGATGCGCGCCCCCGACGAGTAAAAGTCCCCGATTGGAGGGGCGCCTGCTCCGGTGTGGCCGTTGCTCCTCGGACAGGTCACGAGCGTCGCACCATGCGACGCGATTCGTGACAGATCCTCAGTCGTCATCTGCACGCCGTGAACAACGAGAAGCCGGCGGTCGAGGAACCCGGCATCGTCGAGAAATTGCACCGGGCTGACGCCGGGCGCGGACCAGGCCGCATTCCACACCCCGGCTTCCTCGAGGAGCCGGCGCCAGGGGCCTTCCCCGGTCCGGATGAACTCCACTTCCTCGACCGACTCGGCAAGGTGCACGCTGCACGGCGCAAACGGATCGCCCTCGAGAGACTGGTGAATCGCTCGAAGGACGAGCGGGGCGACCGTATGCGGCGCGTGCGCCGCCAGACTGGTGCGCACACGGTCGGCCGGCCCCAGCGAAGCGAGTTCACGCCGCGCATGGGCCACGAGGTCGACGGGATTCGTCACGTCAAAACCGAGGAGCTCGAAGAACACGACGCCTGCCAGGCGACTGCGCGCCAGCGGCGCGAAGGAAACAAGGGTGTTGCTGATGTCCCCGACCACCGCCGTCCCGAACGCCTCCGCTTCCTCGATGGCAAGCGCCATGGCGTCGAGGATCTCCGGCGCGCGCGGCGACGGGCGCTGCCGCCGCGCGGCCATGACCCTTCTGATCCAGGTCGGGAAGTCCGGTGCGGGAAGCACCTGGTCGCGCAAATAGGAGAGCTCCAAATGCGTGTGTGCGTTGACCAGGCCGGGCAGGACCGCCACGCGACCGAGGTCGACTTCGTGGCTCTCCGCATGGGCTGCCGCCCGACGCGTGACGGCGCCGTAAGCGCCGTAGGCCGCCACACGCTCGCGATCGACGGCAATCCACCCGTCCCGGAGCGGTGGCTCGGCGATCGGCAGGACCCAGGACGCGTGGTACCGAATCAATTCTGATGTTGCTTGCCGGCCCGGCTCCGGGCGGGGTACAGGCGCAGCTCGGCGGGTCGGGAGGTGTCTCCGTCCCGGCGGGCGTGAGCGAGTTCGTGCATCCGCGGCACGTCCTGTTCCCGAAAGAACGGATCGCCCACGATCTCGTAATGCATGTTGCGCCGCTTGGGCACGAACCCGGCGTCCTCGATATTGCGCACGATCTCGGGTTCGTCCATGCAGTAGCTTGCGCCCGCTGCTCGAACGACGTTCTCCTCAATCATCACGCTGCCCATGTCGTTCGCCCCGTAGGCGAGGCTCAACTGCCCAACCTTGCCGCCCTGCGTCACCCACGAGGCCTGGAGGTTGTCGAAGTTGTCGAGCACGATCCGCGCGAGGGCGAGCGTTCGCAGGTAGTCGAGGCCCGTCGATTCGGTTCCCCCAAGCTCAGTGTGATCCGGCTGGTAGCTCCAGGTGATGAAGGCCGTGAAGCCACCGGTCTCGTCCTGCAGGGCCCGCAACCGCAGCAGATGCTCGAGCCGCTCCTCGTCGGTCTCGACCGTCCCGTACATCATCGTGGCCGTCGTCCGAAGACCGGCTCGGTGAGCTTCCCGCATGACGCTCAGCCATTCGTCCGCCGTGGCCTTTCCGTCGCAGTGAAGTGCTTTGCGGACGCGATCCACGAGGATTTCCGCCCCCCCGCCAGGGACGCTGTCCAGACCCGCGGCCACGAGCCGTTCGAGGATCACGGGAACCGGCAACTGCGACAGCCGCGACAAGTGGATGATTTCTGGCGGCGAGAGCGCATGGAGCTTGAAGTCCGGATATCGCTTCTTGACCGAACGAAACAGATCTTCGAACCACTCCAGGGGCAGATCGGGGTTGTGTCCGCCCTGCAGCAGCAGCTGCATACCGCCGACGGCAATGGTCTCATCGATCTTGCGGAATACTTCGTCGAAGCCGAGGACGTACCCGTCCGGCGATCCAACCGGGCGATAGAACGCGCAGAAATTGCACTTTGCCACGCAGACATTCGTGTAGTTGGCGTTGCGGTCGATGATGTAGGTGACGACCCGATCGGGATGCTTCTGCAATCGGATCGTTTCGGCGAGCCTGCCGAGCAGAGGCGCCGACGCGTGACGATACAGCTCGAGGGCTTCCACGGCGTCCACGCGTCCGCCGTCACGGATCTTCGCCGTGATACGTTCGATGGTCATGGCGTCGCTCTATCCGGACCGACCTCGGTCGCGAGCGATCCGTCCTTCATCTCAATAGAACCGCAGGGGGCGAGCGTGGGACACGACGCCGATCTCGGCGGCGTAACGGTAAAACAACTCGAGCCCTGCGCGCTCATCGGCGCCCAGATAGTACTTGATATTATTCCGCAGGTAGCTCACGCCAAGCTCCTGATGTTCCGGGTCGCCGCGGAAATATTCACGGGCCACCTGGTCGGCGCGCCCGACCCCCGCGTCCCGCGCCGCCTGCAACGCGGCGACATCGCCTGGACGAAGCGCTCCCGCACGACCGACCCAGAACGCCCAGACAAAGGGAAGACCGGTCATCGACGACCACGCTTCACCCAGATCGATCTTCTCCACCTCACTGGACAGGTCCGGCCCGCCAAACGTGCTCGAGGGGGCGGACGCCAGACGGGCAAGCTGCGGTTGCGCCAGCAACGCCTTATCGCCGATCACGAGCGCGGCGTCGGCGCGGCTGAGCATCGCCTCCAGATCGGGCGCGTGCGCGTCGATGGCTGGTGCAATCTTGAACAGCCGGGCGCACAGCACTCGCGTGAGCGCCACCGACGTTCGCGAACTCGTATCCATCAGAATGGTTCGCACGTCGCGCACCGGCCGGGTCGTATAGAGCGCAACGGAGAGGACGGGACCCTTGGACGCAATCGCCACGTCAGGTACGGCCTGATACGAATCGTCGCGCAGATACTCGATGGAGGGAACCAGGCCGAGGTCCACTTCGCCTGCGGCGAGCAGCCGGGCGCATTCCGACGGCAAATCGAACCGGAGATCGAACTGCGGCAGCGCGTCGAGCCCGACGACGAGGGGACGCGCGTTCAGGTAGCCGACAGCGCCGAGACGAACCGCTGTCATGAGCGCACGGGATCGAAGCGTCCGTTGCGCTCGACCGGCTCCTGCCCTGCGGCCCGGATGTTGCGCCGAATCTCCTCGAGCGGCGCTCGCCGCCGGCCCTGCGAGAGGTCGTCCTCAGCGGACACGCCGTCGACATCGTCGGCGCCAACCGTCAAGGCCAGCTGGGAAAGCTTCGGTCCGCACAATTCCCAGTCCACTTGAATCGACGGAACATTATCAACCACCAGCCGCGCCAGGGCGACCCGTTTCACATCGTCGTAGCCCGTAGTCGGCATCGAAGCGTTCACCGTGCGGCACAGAGGCGCGAACGCCCGCACCACCGCCACGTCCCGCTGGAGCGCTGCCACCGATTTGAGCATCGGGAGCATGTCTGTTTCGTGGGCCCGGTGCACGGTCAGGCGGGCGAGGGCGAGGCCGGCGATATTCACCTGCTCGATGGATTGGCGCGGGGACTGCAACGTATCGATCGGCGCCTCGGCCACGAGCTCGAGACCGACGGCCTGCAGCTCTTCGAGCAGCGAGCGCAGGGTCACGCCTTCACGCGCCGCCAGCTGCTCCAGGTCGGCCAGCGAGTAGCCAGAGAGCGGGACACCGCCAGAGACGGAGGCGACCTGTCGGACACGCTCGACCGCGGCTACGCGACTCGCAGGCGTCCCCTGGATGCGGAGCTCGCCTGCAGCCGGGGATAGAGGCAGCCGATCGTCTGGATTCGCGGACACGGTTACCACTCGTACGAACGTGGTCCGCAGGCCGTGCCGCCGGCGCCGCTCGCCATCGGCGAGCATTCCGAGGCTAATGATGTCGTGAGTTGAGGCGAGCGTCGCCAGCTCGACGTCGGAGACCGTCATGCCAGCCGGTGATCATATCAGCCGACGGTGCGGCTCCCAAATCGACCCGGACTGTCCCGCCGTCATTACAAACGGGACGCCAGCCAGGCGATCTGGCGCGCTATCGCCTCGGCTCCGGTGCCACGCTGACTCCGGCGACCTTCGCGCGCTCGATCGACGTCTTCACGAAGCCCGAAGTCCGCGCGTCGGCGAGAAACCGATTGATCTCGGCGAGACCCGCGGCGTCTCCCTTGCGGACTACGATCGCCTGGCTCGTCACCATGTAATCGTCGGGAAGGACCCGAAGGCCCGGGACCTCGCGTACGAGCTCCTCCATCCGCGTGCGGTTGGCGCCGAACGCGTCGAACGTGCCATCGAACAGCATCCTGCCGAGCGCGGCGTTGGCCGGGACCGCCGGAAGTGATTCGACCCGCGCGTTCTTCACGTGCGCTCGAAGGTAGACTTCCGGACTCTGCCCGCTGACGGCGCCAATCGTGGCTCCCGCGCGATCAACGTCAGCGGACGTCTGGAACGTCGCGTTCGCCCGCACGGCATACGCGGCGCCAGAATTCGAGTACGGATCGGAGAAATCCACCTGAGAGGCTCGCTCGGCTTCCTGTGCCAGGAAGCCGATGTCCGCCTTTCCGCTCCTCACACTCTCGAGAACGGCGCCCGCGTCTGGCAGCGGGGTGATCTCGTACGGAACGCCAAGGCGACGAGCCAGCTCTCGCACCAGATCCGGCGCCGGGCCTGTGACGGCGCCCGTCCCGGCATCGACGCGCCCTTGCACGGGGTTGCTGGCGATGAACGAGGCTCGCAGCGTGCCAGTTGGCGCGAGCACCGTGCGCTGGGCTGGCTGTGCGAGAAAGAGAGCGAGGGCGAGGAAGACAACAAGAATGGGCATTGCACGACTCCTGGAAGGCTACGTGTCCTCGAACCTCGACGCGCGGATCAAACCGCTGGAGTTGGTCGGCAGTCTATCTGAAGACTGGCCATTTGCCCGATCGCCGGTGTCACAACCACGGCCCGCGCGGAGGCGCGCGTTAGCAATTTGTCCGACCATCCCGTAAGCGCGCATTGAGCCAGCGAGCAGTCGAGTCGGGTCAGACCGTCGCCACCGACACGCCGGCCACCCGTCAGCGGACTTCTATCTCGACCACCCGTGCGTCACTGGTGCCGAGCCTGACAAGATGGTGCGACTCCCCAGCCGGAACCAGCACCCACTCCCCGGTCTGAACCAGCTGCTTGAGGCCGACCGGGGCCGCCGGACCGGCGGTCTTGCTTTCCTCTCCCGCGGACATCGCCCGCCCGCTAATCAGCACCGCAATCGCTGTCGTGGCATGGGTGTGAACTATCTGAGTCAGGTCGGGTACGAGACGTACGTCGTAGACCCTGAAGGCCCTCGACTCTATCGCCAGAGTGGTGCCCCTGGCAGACACGGGAATGCCGGAACCCCAGTTACCCTGCCGCAGGTTCTCGACGGCGAACAACTGGTAGGGACGGTCACCGACGTTCTGGATCAGGTGTCTATCGGGCCTTCCGGTGTATTCGTCGACTCCGGTATCACCCAGCGGCCGGGGAGGACGGACTGCGTCCCACGGCTGCCCCGGCGACTGCGTGCGCGTGGCAACATCGCCCGTCATCGCCACGGTGACGATGTCGTTCTCGTGGGTATGATTGAGCGTCGTGTCCCCAGGAGGGATATTCACGTCGATGATTCGGAACTGCGGGTTCTCGAACACAACGCGATGACGCGGTTCGCGTGTCAGGGGAACCTGAGCGGCCGCGGCGGTCGCGAGGGTGATTATCAGGATACCGATGCCCTGTGGGGCTGAACTCATGTGTCTCACTGTGTGGCCTCGACATTCTCTCTCATCACGACCCGATCTTCACGGAAGATTCGGCACGTGCTGAGAGGCAGCGGTCGTCGAGTCCTCCCTTCCCGTGATGGGTGCGCGCCGATAGGTCCACTTTGACCACCGATCGGAACGCACGTCAGACAAGGGGCCGCCACCCCGCATTCAACAGAAAGCCGGCCATGATCACTACACTCACGGTTCCACTTGTTGCCCTCGGACTCGTGCGATTAACCGTCTCCCTGCAGGTTGAACATCAGGCCTTTGTCGAAATGCCGATGGTCGCGACCTTCAACGAGGACGTCCTGTGAAGACGGGCACAAGCAAGTACTCCGAGAGCGCGTCGGCGTTCGTGAACACCTGCCCGGTGCCAGGGTGTCTGATATGCAGCGTCTCGTCCCCGTCGCTGGTGAACAGGAACTCGATCCGATCTTCACGGGGCGGCAGGCCGTTGGTCGGCGTGAACCGATACTCGCACCTGACCGACGCTGCCGGGAGCTGGGGCGCGACACTGAGGGCGGCGGATGGATACTCTGGCTTGCGAACCGCGAACCCACCATCGGGTTGAGCGGCCTCGAAGACGATTTCGCGGGCCGGATCCCCGGGGAACTCGCTTCGAAACGCCTCAATGTCACGCACCACGCTGGCGCGCAGTTCGTCGAGCAATCGTTGTCCGTGGACTGCCACGACGTGGGCCTTTCGAGCAACGGCTTCGGTTACGCGCAATCGCGCGTCATCGCGCCTCCGCTCGTCCTCAGCCAGCCGTGCGATCCAGTCCCTGGTCATCGACGCAGTCGCAGGTTGCATCCCGCGCCACTCTATTCCGTGCGCCGTCCGCCGCCTGTTCCCGATTGCACACGAGTCTGCTGCACGGCATGCGTGACTTCGAGGATGGCTCGAGACGAATCCGCCTCTGGGGTGTGCAGAAGGAAACTGATGGTGGTGGATACATCGAGGAGAGCGACGACATCCGGGGCAGCCTGTTTCGGCACCTGAATGACGCCACTGCGTGCATGAACCGACTCGGCCCGCTCTCGTTCAGCTTCGAGCTCGGAAACAAGGTCGAGCGGGTGGCCCGGTGGCACACTCTTGTTGCGGAGGCCTGTCTACACTCGGGCGAGGCCATTCTGATCGCGTCAACGAACGGTATTGTCGCCTCTTCGGGCGACGGGTTTCCTCAATCGGGAAGGACGACAGTCAGCAGCGAGCTGTTGATCTCACACGCCACGGGACGGCTCCAGTCGTTTCGTGGGAGACCGCTCCACGTGCCATGCGCTGCGCATGGCACGTGGCCGGACCATTGGACCTGTGCACAAGAGGACACACGCCTGCTTGTGGCAATCTATCTCGCTCTCACGACAAGCTCGTTCACGACGCGCGTGACGCCCTCGGTGCCACCGGCGATTGCGACCGCCCGCGACTTCGCGGCGTCCGACGACACTTGCCCCGTCAGCGTGACCACGTACTTGTTCGTATCGACGTTGATGTCGCTCCCGTCGAGGAGGGTCTCATCGACGAACTTGGCCCGCACCTTCGCTGTGATCCAGCCGTCGGTGATCGTCTCACCTGTCGTCGATACAATCTCTGTCGTCGCGCTCCCTACCCCAGCAACGATCTCTTTCGTCTGGTCGGTCGTCTTTTCAGCAATCTCTTTCGTACTCTGCGCGATGCTTGTTGCGGCGTCAGCGGTCTTCTCGCCGGCTTCCTTGACCCCGTCGACCACGGCCGCGGCGCCATCCTTGGTCGTTTCAAGGGCCTTCGGCTCATCGACTGTGATTGGGGTACCGTTTGCGAGGCGACGATTCCGTACTAACGCGGCCGGCCTCAGTCGGATGCTTTCGTCAAGCGTGACCAGATCTCCGCGGCACGGGCGCCAGCCGCCTCGGTGGTCTTGACACGCGACGGCCACGAACGCGTGTACCCTTCAGACGCCCATTTGCGGGTCGCGTCGATCCCCATTTTGCCGCCGTATGCGGGCAAATCGGCGGCATCGTCGAGATCGTCCACCGGGCCGCGGGTCATCTGGATGTCACGGAGCGGGTCCATGTGGGTGCCGACGATCCAGGCGACCTCGCTCGAGTCGTTCACGTTCACGTCCTTGTCCACCACGACGATCGTCTTGGAGAACATGAGCTGTCCCAGACCCCAGAACGCGTGCATGATCTTGCGCGCGTGTCCAGGGAACCGCTTGTCGATGGAGACAATCACGAGGTTATGGAAGATTCCCTCCGCCGGAAAGTGCATGTCCACAATTTCCGGCAACGTCTTCCGGATCATCGGCAGAAAGATGCGCTCGCTGGCAAGACCGAGGTAATAGTCCTCCATCGGAGGGATACCGACGACCGTCGTCAGGTACGTGGGACGCTTGCGTCGGGTCACACACGTCAGATGAAAGACGGCGTAATCGTCCGGTTGTGAGTACAGACCGGTATGGTCGCCGAAAGGCCCTTCTCGACGCCGTTCTCCCGGCTCCACGTATCCCTCGAGCACGATGTGGGAGCTCGCGGGCACTTCCAGGTCCACGGTCACACACCTGACCAGCTCGATGCGCCGGCGCGCGAGAAATCCGCCGAGCAGCAACTCGTCGAGCCCTTCGGGCATCGGTGCCGTCGCGCAATATGGCAGCACCGGCTCTGGCGAAAGCGCGACGGCGACCTCGAGGCGTCTGCCCAGCCGCTCGGCCACCCGATGGTGTTGTGCGCCGCCCTTGTGGCGCTGCCAGTGCATGCCCGTGGTCCGGCCGTCGAACAGCTGCATGCGATACGTCCCGATGTTGCGCTCGCCCGACTCCGGATCTTTCGTGAACACGAGCGGAAACGTGATGTACGGCCCTCCGTCCTCCGGCCAGCACGTAAGTATCGGCAGTTCCTCGAGCGTCCCATCGCGCTGAACGATCTCGTGACAGGGTGCGTCCTTGACCGTTTTGGGCATCAGATCGCGGAGTCGGCCGACCATCGGCAGCAGCTTGAGCGCGTCCATGATGCCTTCCGGCATCTGCGGCGTCATCAGCTGCTCGATCTCCTTTGCGAGGTCGTCGAGCTGGTGCACACCGAGCGCGAGACAGATGCGCTCCATCGAGCCGTAGACATTCGCGGCGACCGGGACGTCGAAGCCTGTCGGTTTGTCGAATTGAAGCGCAGGTCCGCCGCCTGCGGATTTGCAGGCACGATCGACGACCGCGGCAATTTCGAGATTCGGGCTGACCGGCTCGGCAATGCGTGCCAGCAGCTTGCGGCGCTCGAGATCGGCCAGAAAATCGTTGAGGTCGGAATACATGGCAGCGTCAGTAAATCATGAAGACGGCGAGGAGACGAATGACTCCCCGACCGCCTCCCTAACCGGCGGCAGCATCGGACATCCTGTCGGCGATCTGCGTCGCAAGGGCGAGCGCCCGGCGGCCCGCCTCCCCGGTGACGGCTGGTGCACCCCGGCTCACGACGGCCTCGACGAAATCGAGCAGTTCCCGTTTGAGAGGTTCCTCGTTTTCAACGGCGACTTCACCGCCCTCGATCGCCGGCCTGGCGCCGTTGCCTCCAACGAGCCGCCACACGTCGAGTTTCTGCGCCGCGTAGTCAATCGACAGATAGACCTTCGGCTGAAAGAAGCGGATCTTGCGAACCCGATCCCGGCTGATGCGGCTGGCCGTCAGGTTCGCAATGCAGCCGTTCTTGAACCTGAGCCGGGCGTTCGCGATGTCGATGCGGCCAGTCAGCACCGGAACGCCCACCGCCTCAATCGATTCGACTTCGGAGGGGACCAGGGACAGCACGATGTCGACATCGTGGATCATCAGGTCGAATACGACGTCGATGTCGAGACTTCGTTCAGGGAAGGTCCCGAGGCGGTGCACCTCGATGAACCGGGGATCGACGAGCAAGGGCCGCGCCGCGACAACGGCGGGATTGAACCGTTCGGTCTGGCCGACGGCCAGCACGGCTCCCCCGTTTCGAGCGGCCGCGATCATCGCATCGGCTTCGGTCAAGCCACGGGCCATCGGCTTCTCGACCAGGACGTGGACCCCGTCCCGCAGAAACGGCACGGCGATCTCGTGGTGAACCGCTGTCGGGACGGCCACCGTCACGGCGTCGACTTCGCCTCGCAGGTCGGCGGCATTCGTGAGCGCACGGGTGCCATGGGCGGCTGCGATCTCCGCCGCACGTGTCGCGTTGATGTCGACAACCGCCACCAGCTGCACGCCCGGAAGCGTCGAAAGGATGCGCGCATGATGGCGCCCGAGGTATCCGACACCGATGACGGCGACTCGCAGCGACATATTCAGCAGCCACACTCTGTCATGACGACGCGGAGGACACGAAGAGCACGAAACCCTGGCTTTGTCGCGATACCAGTCGTGGCGTCAGTCACGGGGCTGCCGGCCCACGATGCAGATGCCGCCTTCATCGGCCGAGCGAACCACGGCGTCGCCATCGATCATCAACGTCTTGCCGGCATCCACGGACAACGCCGCGGCTCCCGCCACCCGCATCGCTTGGATCGTCGCCACGCCGATGACCGGCACGTCGAACCGCATGTCCTGGTTCGGCTTCGCGACCTTGATGATACGCACCCCAGGCCCCGCCAGATAGCCGGCGCGGGCGATGACCTCGTCGGTTCCTTCCATGGCTTCGACGGCGACGACGGCCTGATGCTTGACAGCGATCGTCTGTCCAACGTCGAGCGCGGCGATGGCATCGGCCATGCGGTAGCCGAACTCGAAGTCTTTCAGCTCCTCTTCTGTCGGGACACGTCTGGTCAGCACCCCGGCGCGGGCGAGCAACGGCGTGATGAGCGCCGTCGAGTCAATCAGCTCGATGTCGTGATCCCGCAACACGGCGGCGATCGCTCCGATGAGCCCGTCCGTGTTCCGCCACCGGAGTTTGGTGAGCACGGAAAGGAGCGTCGTGTCGGGCATCAGCCCTGACGAGAAGATTTTGGCGTGCTTCACCTGACCGGCCATGACGGCGTGCGTCACCCCGGCCTGCTTCAGCAGCTTGATGCACGCTCCCAGCTGCCCGAGCGAGATCCAGTGAATCGGGCTGTTCGCCCGGATGGCGGCATCACTGAGCTCCGGAAACGTTTCTTCTTTCGCCGCGACGATGGTGACGTCGTGTCCCTGCGCCCGTGCGGCGTCCAGCACGAGGAACGGAAACCGACCGTTGCCGGCAATGAGACCTAGGTGCATACCAGGAAGAATTGCAGGATTGCAGGATTGCAGGATTGCAGAAAGGCAGAAGTGCAGAAAGGCAGAACGGACAAGGGCAAAGGCATCAAGGACGCACGGGCCAATGCGACCATCGGGACCATCACGGCCGTCGAGGCGAACGACCCCTTCTGCAATCCGTTCCTCACCCCTTTCTGCAATCCTGCAATCCTGCAATCCTGCAATTCTGCAATCTGCCCCTCATTCGTCCGCGAGCACCTCGGCGCGGCGCGTGGCGCGCCGCAGGATGACGCCGCGCTGCGACGTGCGGATGAAATCGAGCAGATACTCGACCTCCGGGCATGCCAGCGACCGGTCCCGCTTGATCTGCTGCATCGCCTTCGTCGTATTCAGCTTCGATTGCAGGAGGTACCGGAACGATCCCTTGAGCTTCTCGATGACGTCCGGTGGCACGCCCCGGCGCATCAGGCCGATCGTGTTGGCCCCGAAAATGCGCGCCGGCCGGCTGCCGACTGTCCGCGCGAACGGCAGCGCGTCCTTCGTCACCACAGAGTAACCACCGATGAATGCGTGACGACCGACGCGACAGAACTGATGCACGCCCGATCCGGCGCTCACGTTGGCGAAGTCCTCGACCATGACGTGACCGCCGAGCGTCGCCATGTTGCCGAAAATGGTGTCGTTGCCGACATGGCAATCGTGCGCAACGTGGACGTAAGCCATGAACACGTTCCGATCGCCAATCATCGTGACGCCGCCGCCGCCGTACGTGCCGCGGTGGATGGTGACGAACTCCCGAAAGATGTTGCGACGGCCGATCACGAGCCGCGTCTGTTCGCCCTTGAACTTGAGATCCTGGGGTATGAGTCCGATCGAGGCGAACGGAAAGATCTCAGTGCCCTCGCCGATGTCCGTCCAACCATCGATGACGGCCGACGCGCCTACTTTGCAGTTGGCGCCAAGCCGGACATTCGGCCCGATCACGGCGTGCGGGCCCACGGTCGTGCCAGCGCCCACCGCGGCTCCCGGATGGACGATCGCCGACGGATCGATGTGCGTGTCATCCGGGACGAGACCCAGGAGCAGCTCGGCTTCGGCGACGACCTGGTCGCCCACATAAGCCACGGCTTGTGCCCGCGCCAGCGAGCGGCGACGGCGGCCCAGCGAAATTTCGAGTCTGAGCCGATCGCCCGGAGTGACCTGGCGGCGGAACTTGGCATCGTTTACGCCCCGCAGGTAGATCCGGGCATTGGGCGGCGCATCCTGTCGCTCGAGGAGCAGAATCGCGGCCACCTGCGAAAGGGATTCGAGCATCAACACGCCCGGAAGCGTCGGCGCACCCGGGAAGTGCCCTTGAAAGAACTCCTCGTTGACGGTGACGTTCTTGACCGCGACCAGGCGCTTGCCTGCTTCGTGCTCCGTGATTGCGTCGACGAGCATCGACGGATATCGGTAGCAGAGGCGGTCAAGCAGAACAGGAATGTCGATCACGAAATCACAAATGCGGGAATGCGGGCGTGCAGGAATGCCGACGGGCTAGAACGGACGGGCTAGGCGTGCATCTGTACCCCGTCCACCTCCGTGCATTCATGCGTGCATTCCTGCATTCCCATCCCTCTGATCAGGGTTTCGTCGCGGGCGCCGCCGGCGCGGGCGCTGCTGGCGGTGCCGCCGCCGGCTTGGACGTGGCCGAGTCGAAGCGCTTGATGGCCTCGGCGGTCAGGTCGATACCGGGGTCGCCAGCAATCACCCCCGAGTCGGCGGCGCTCAGCAACAGGTGAAGCCCCTTCTCTTTCACCATCTCGTTGAGCACCGGGAAGAGTTTCTGCTGGAACTCTCCCTGCAGCTGCATTTGTAGCTCGGTAATCTCCGCCTGAGCATCCTGCTGGAAGCGATCGGCCTCGACCTGCAGTTTCTCGATCTCCTTCTCGAGCTGGCCGCGGGCGGCGTCGTTCAGAAGGGTCCCCCCCTGCGTGAGCTTCGTCTGGTTGTCCTGAAGCTGCTTCGCCTTCGCCGCGGCCTCCGCCTGCTTCTTGGCGATCAGCGCCTGCACCTTTGCGGTCGACGTCTTCCCCTCGACCGAGAGCTGCGCGATCTGCTGGAGGTTCACGATGGCAATCTTCGCGCCCTGCGGGAACGCGGCGGGCGGCTGGGCGGCTGGGGCCGGCACAGCCGGCTGAGCCGGCGGCGGAGAAACCGGTGGCTTCGCCGGCGCCTGCGCGTAGCCGGGCGCCGCGCTCAGGACGAGCACGAGGGAGATGGCCCCCAGGGCGACAACAACGCGTCTCATCACGGACAGTCCTTTCGATTTCAACGTGGAAGTCGTTGATTTTACATCAGATCTGGGCCGACTCACTGGTTCGACACCTGATAGGACACGTCGATGACGTAGGTCTGCGGCTCGACGACGGTCCCCGCCACGTCGTGGATCACTACGCAAAACGTGCCGGTGGCCGTTGTCTGCCCCGGGGTTACCGACCCTTGTGTCGCATTATCGTTGAAAAGGACGATCTGGCAGATGCTCCCATTCCAAGTGCCAAGGTTGAGTCCGACGCGATTGTTCGGCGTCAGCGACGTCAGCACCACGTCGATGCTACCCGGCGCGGTCACCGTGAAGCTGTGCACGCGCGCTCCATTCAGCGTGAGAACGCCAGAAAAGGTTTCGTTCACGCTGGTGGTCGGCGGCGGCCCCGTTACCGACTCGTCGTCGCTGCCGCAGGCACCCGCTGCGAGCAGCAGTCCAACGGCCAGCAGGATACGGGAACCGAATCGAGGCATGACCTGGCAGCGATTTCTCGAGGTGCCTTCCATTGCTCAGAACGTCGAGCCAACCGCGAACCTGAATTGAAATGCCTCTTGCGGCCGCAGATCGTTTCCAAGCACGCCCGCGCGCTGCGGGTTGTAGGCGAAGATCAGCCGGAAAGGTACGTTGATGACAGGCATAAAGAGCCGGGCCTCCACGCCCGTGGACGTCTTGAACGCGCTGACGGTCCGGGTAATCGTCTCGGGATTGATCGAATAGAGCACCGCCGGGTTCACGAACGGATCGAACAGCGTC
The DNA here is from genome assembly GCA_035537875.1 of Vicinamibacterales bacterium. Lineage (GTDB taxonomy): Bacteria > Acidobacteriota > Vicinamibacteria > Vicinamibacterales > CAVVIG01 > DATLLJ01. Next base: position 83,920 of record DATLLJ010000028.1, read on the forward strand.
GGAGGCACGATCACGCGCTCGATCAGCGTCTCCTCCCAGGAGAACGAATCGCCCTGCCCGCGAACCTGCCCGGCGTCGTAGAAGAGGATGATCCGGAACTGGCTCATGATGTTGAAGTTCTGCTCGACGTTGAACAGCAGGCTCTTGTTCCCGCCGAGCACGAGCCCCGTCACCGGATCCTTGGGACCGATACTGCGGATGTCGAATCCGCGAACAGAGTACTCGCCGCCAAGGAAGAGCCGCGTGAAGATCGGGAGGGCTGTACCCCGCAGGGCATGGATGTACTCGGTCTGCGCGCGCATCCCGATCGACATGCGCGAGTTCTCACGGAAGAACCAGATACCCTCGACCGACGGCTTGTAGAACTCCGTATTGCCTCCAAAGCCGGCCAGGTCGAACGCCGCCGTATATCGCTTGCCCTGATTCGGGAAGATCGGCTGATCGACCGTGTTGTGGACGACGCTTGGCGTGATCTTGCTGATGACGCGCAGCCCGTTGTCGCCGAGGAGCAGCGAATCGCGCAGGAACGGATTGCGCGCGAGGAGCAGCGGATCCCGGTAGAGCTCGTTCACCTCGGTCACGCGCACGTGCTCGTAGCTGTAGTTGATGAACATGCGCGTAAACGGACGCAGCGGATAGCCGAACCCGAGCACGGTGCCAGCCGATTGCTGTGTGAACTGTCCCTCGTATCTGATGTTATTCCTGTAAACGTTGGCGCTGCCGGTCATGTTCCGATCGAACAGGAACGGCTCGGTGAACGCGACCGTGTAGTTCTGCGCGCGGGAGCCGGCTGACAGCGAGACCGTCAGGCTCTCGCCGCGGCCCAGGAAGTTGCTCGTCTGAAACGACGCCTGGCCGAAGAAGCCTTCGAACTCCGACACCCCGGCGCCGAAACTGATCTGGTTCCGGTTCTGCTCCTCGAGCTTGACCTTGACGTCCACCTGATTGGTCTCGCCAGGGGTCTTGTCGACCGTGACGTCCCGTCCTGCCTCGAGCGGCTTGAAGTAGCCGAGCTGGTTCAACCGCCGGATGCTGAATTTGAGCGCCTCCGTGTTGAAGACGCCGTCCTCGAGCAGACGCATCTCCCGCCGGATCACGTTGTCGTGCGTCGTCGTGTTGCCGACGAACGTGATGCGGTTGATGAAGTACTGAACGCCTTCGACCAGCCGCATCGTGACGTCCACGGTCGGCGAGGGATCCACGGTTTCGAGAGCGGCGATGGCGCTCGGCGCTTCGGGGGCTGCGGGGTCGCGCTCGTCGCTGAACTTGTAATCCGGGAAGCCGGTGAACTCGAAGTATCCGGCCGCGCCGTACACTTCGCGCGCCTTTTCGAGCCCGTCGCGCACGCTCTTCAGACTGTAGAACTCCCCCTCCTTCAACCCGAAGAGCGGCTTGAGGCGTTCGGAATCCGCCACCGTGTTACCCGAGATATCGAACATGCCGACCCGATAGCGCGGTCCCTCGGTGATCGGAATCCGGAGCTCGATCCACCGCGTTTTCTTGTCCTCCGAGTCGCCGAGCACGCGCGTTTCAGGCGCGCCGACGTTCGCTTTGATGTACCCGCGATCCTGGTAGTACTCGACGATCTTGCCCGCGTCTTCGTCGAACTTGGTCTCCTGATAGGTGCCCCGGCCATTGATGAAGGACAGCCACCACTGTTCCCTGGTGCTCTTCATCTGGCCCTTCAGATCCCCGTCGGCGATGGCCGTATTGCCGATGAAATCGATCTTTCGAATCTTGACCTTGGGACCTTCGGCGATATTGAAGATGAGATGGATCAGCTTCGGTCCGCCGGCGACAGGCTTGATCTCGTGGGTGACTTCCGCATTCTGAAAGCCCTTCTCCTTCATCATCTCTCGAACGATCCCCTCGACCTTGCGGACGAGGCCCTGATCGATGAAGGTGTCGAGCCGGATTTCGGCGCTCATCGCGCGGAGCGCCTCGTCGATCTTCGCGAGCTCGAGCGCTTTGCTGCCCTCGTAGTCTGGTCCAATCTTGATGCGTTCGCGCTCTTCCATGTTGTACAGGACGATCTTCCCGATCGTCCCGTTTGGAAACGTGTAGTCTTCGGTTTCGATGGACAAGTTGTCCAGAAAGCCGGTCGTCATCAGACGGGAGAAGTCGCCCCGGAGCAGCTGTTCGGTCGATGCGTCGTACGGAATCCACATGCCCTGGGACGGCTGACTGGTCTTGAGCTGCATGTAGTAGACGTAGGTCGACGGCTCGATAATCGAGGTGCCGCCTTGCGCCGCGAAACAGGGCGCCATGAACAGCACGACGGGCGAGGAGCCGGCGGGGGGTTGAGCCGCGGGCCGGACTTGCTGCCCGCAGACGGTGGCCACCGGCATCAGAGGGCCGGAGCCGGACGGCCCCTGGGGTGCCGGCGACGCCGGTTGCTGCGCCGATGCGTCGGCCAGCATCAGGAGCACCAGCCACGGCACGACGAAACACGAGCTCTTGAGCATGAGGGGAGTCTTCCTTCGTCTAAACCCGTTATTCTATCGAATTTTAGACGCGGGGAGGCAGCCTGCGGCCTGATTTGAAGCTGTCACGGTCCGCCACGAACAGGGGAATCCGAAGATTCGAACCCGATCCTCAAATCTTTGGATCTTCAGGTTGCGCTCTCACGCGAGCTTTCTGCCTGTTTCCAGCTCTCCGACCGGCCGGTACGCGAGCTGGCCGGCGTCCAGGTAGACCTCGATATCCCCCCCGCTCAGATGACCCCGGATCAGCTCCTCGGACAGCGGATCCTCGACGTACCGCTGAATGGCCCGGCGCAGCGGGCGCGCCCCATACGACCGGTCCTTGCAGGTGACGTCGATGATCCAGTCGACTGCCTCGGTCGTGAGCTGGATCCGAAGCCGGCGATCGAGCAGGTTGGCGTTCAGCTGCGTGACGAGGAGCGCCATGATCCGCCGCAGATCATCGTCGGTCAGCGCCTCGAAGACGATGATCTCGTCGATGCGGTTGATGAACTCCGGGTTGAACGTGCGACGGACCTCGCCGAGCACCATGTCGGTGACGCTCTTGTTGATGTCGCCCGAGTCCGAGGACTGGAAACCCATCGAGCTCTTCTTCTGAATGAAGCGCGCCCCGATATTCGACGTCATGATGATGATCGTGTTCTTGAAGTTGACACGATTCCCCAGGCCGTCGGTCAGATGGCCATCCTCGAACACCTGCAGCAGGATGTTGAAGATGTCGGGATGCGCCTTTTCAATCTCGTCGAGGAGGATGACCGAGTACGGGTTGCGCTTGACCTTTTCGGTGAGCTGCCCGCCCTCCTCGTGGCCAACGTACCCGGGCGGGGATCCGATCAGCTTGGAGACCGAGTGCTTCTCCATGTATTCGGACATGTCGAAGCGGATGAGGGCGTGATCGCTGCCGAAGAGGAAGTTCGCGAGCGCCCGCGCCAGCTCGGTTTTGCCGACACCCGTGGGACCCAGGAAGACGAAGCTGCCGACCGGACGATTCGGATTCTTGAGTCCGGCGCGCGAGCGTCGAATCGCGCGCGAGATCGCGGATATCGCTTTTTCCTGGCTGATGACCCGCTTGTGGAGCTCGGTTTCCATCCGCAGGAGCTTGTCGCCTTCGTCCTGGTTGATCGAGGTGATCGGCACACCGGTCCACTTGGAGACGACCTCGTCGATCTCCTGCTTGCCCACGACGACTTTCCGGGCCGAGGACTTGACGTCGAATTTCTCCCGCACGAACTGGAGGTTCTCCCGGGCAGTCACTTCCTGCTCGCGATAGAACTGGGCCTTCTCGAAATCCTTCTGCGACACGGCGCTTTCCATCTGCTCGACGGCCACGCGGATGCTCTTGTTGATCTCGCCGAACTCCTCGCTGTATCCGGCCTCGCGAAGCTTGGCGCGCGCGCCGGCCTCGTCGACCAGGTCGATCGCCTTGTCGGGCAGGAACCGATCCGTGATGTAGCGACTCGACTGATAGACGGCGGCCTCGAGCGCCTCCCGCGTGTACTCCACGTGATGGAAGTTCTCGTAGCGATCTTTCACGCCCATCAGGATTTCGATTGCCTCGCGCTCGGCGGGCGGGTCGACCTTGATGGCCTGGAATCGGCGCTCGAGCGACCGATCCTTCTCGATGTACTTCCGGTATTCGGCAGGCGTCGTCGCCCCGATGCACCGGATTTCGCCGCGGCTCAGCGCCGGCTTGAGGATGTTCGCGGCGTCCAACGACCCCTCGGCCGACCCCGCCCCCACCAGCGTGTGCAGCTCATCGATGAACACGATGATATTGGGGTTGTCCGTCAGCTCCTTCATGATCGCCTTGAGCCGCTCCTCGAACTGCCCCCTGTATTTCGTCCCCGCCACAATCAACGAGATGTCCAGCGCCAGAATCCGCTTGTCCGCGAGGAAGTGCGGCACGTCCCCGTACACGATCTTCTGGGCGAGCCCTTCGACTATGGCGGTCTTTCCGACACCCGGTTCGCCGATCAGGACCGCGTTGTTCTTGGTCCGGCGACACAGCACCTGCTGGACGCGTTCGAGCTCGTGCTCGCGACCCACGAGCGGATCGAGCTGGTTCTTCATCGCCGATTCCGTCAGATCGCGGCTGAACTCCGCCAGCAGCGGGGTTTCCTTGACGCGGGTCAGCGTGGTCTTCTCGTTGAGCAGCGACACGATGTCCTCGCGGACCGTGTTGAGGCGCATCCCCTTCTCGAGCAGGATTGAGGCGGCCACCGACCGCTCTTCCCTCAGGATGCCGAGCAGCAGATGCTCGGTTCCGATGTAGTTGTGCAGCAGCCGGTCGGCTTCCTCGGCCGCAAACTGCAGCACTCGTTTGGTTTCGGCGCTGAACGGAAGCTCGACCGACGTCGAGACCTTTTCGCGGAAGACGGTCCGACCTTCGATTTCCTTCCGAATGTTCTCGAGGGAGAGATGCGAGCGGGCAAAGATGCGGCTCGTCAGGCCTTTGCCTTCGCGAATCAGGCCGAGCAGGAGGTGCTCGGTCTCGATCGAGATGCTCCCGAGCTGACTGGCCTCGTATCGGGCGAAGAAGAGTACTCGCCGGGCCCTTTCGGTGTACCGTTCGAACATCCAGCCTACCTAGGTGAAAGCCGATGGTGTTGGGGTCACGGAAACGATGACCACATTATACGGCATGCGGACCTCATCCCAACCGCTATGTTCACATAAATTGCTGTGATCGTTAGGGTTCCCGACCCCACCCGCTTTGACGCCGCAGCGGCCCTCCGGGTTGCGCCCGGCCCTACTGGTCGACGAGTCGGCCGGCTTCGAGCCGCAGGACGCGGTCACAGGCCGCCGCGAGCCGGGGATTGTGCGTGGCGATGATGGAAGTCAGCCCGTACCCCCGATGCATCTCCCGCAGCAGGTCATGAAGAGCATCGGCGGTCTGCTCGTCGAGGTCGCCCGTCGGCTCGTCGGCGAGGAGCAAGGAGGGCCGCATGATGAGCGCGCGAGCCACAGCCACCCGCTGCTGCTCTCCGCCCGACAACATGCCAGGGCGATGGGAGAGCCGCTCTCGGAGACCGACGCGGCCGAGCAGCTCCTCCGCACGCTGCCGCGTCTCCACGAGCGGCTGGCGGGCGATCCGCATCGGCATTTCAGCGTTCTCGAGCGCGCTGAACTCGGGCAAGAGATGGTGGAACTGGAACACGAACCCCACGTGGCGGTTACGAAACCGAACCACTTCGGCATCGTCGAGCGCGGTCAGCTCGGCGCCGTTCACGACAATCCGGCCGGCGCTGACGCGATCGAGCCCGCCCAGCACGTGGAGCAGGGTGCTCTTGCCCACGCCTGACGCGCCAACGATCGCCAACATTTCGCCAGCCTCGACCCGCAAGTCCAGATCGCGCAGCACGACGAGCGAGGCCTCGCCCACCGGGTAGCTCTTGACGATGCCGCTGGCTTCGAGGAAGGACATTGCTGAGCCTTGAGCGCTGAGACTCAGCTCCTACTCATACCGGAGCGACTGCGCTGGATCGAGGCGCGCCGCCTGGCGCGACGGGTAAAGCGTTGCCACGAAGCAAATCAAGATCGCGCCGGCGATGACGAGCATGAAGTCCGACGGCAACACTCTGAAGGGCACGTAGGAGACCTGGTACACGTCGACGGGGATGCGTACCAACCGGTACCGATCCAGCACGTATGCCACGATGTACCCCGCCGCAGCTCCCACGGCGGTGCCGACGATGCCGATGATGAGCCCCTGCATCATGAAGATGGTCATGACGCTCCGGGCGCTGGCGCCCATGGTCTTCAGGATGGCGATGTCGCGATGCTTCTCCATGACGAGGAGCACCAGCGACGCCACGATATTGAGCGCGGCCACCATGACAATCAGGCCGATGGTGAGCGAAATCGCCATCTTTTCCACCGACAGCGCCGAAAAGAGTGCCCGGTTCATCACCGTCCAGTCCTCGGCCAGGTACTGGCTGCCAAACTTCTGGAGGATCGTCGCCGCCACCTCCGGCGCGAGCGCCAGGTCGTCTACCCGTAACTGGACCAGATCGACCTGATCCTTGCCCAGCAGCCGTTTCGCCACGGCGATCGACACGTAGCCGTAGGCCGAGTCGAATTCGTACAAGCCGAGCGAAAAGGTGCCCGCCACACGCAGCAGACGGGCGGGCCGAAGCGTCAGCCCGTTGGGCGTCAACACCTCCTGAGGTGTCAGAACCGACACGGTATCGCCGACACGGACCCCGAGCTTGGTGGCCAGTTCGCTGCCGAGAAGAATTCCGTCCCGCTCCATCGTGATGGCTGCGTCGCCCGCGGCGGGGTCGACCGCCTTCTCCAGCGATTCCACCGTCCCGCTCTGCATCGCGCGCTTGATGTCCGTCACCTGCAGCTCGAGCTCGGGATCGATGCCCTTGATCATCAGCGGGGCGGTATCGCGGGACGCCGACACCAGCCCCTGTCCGAGAATGGCCGGCGCGGCACCGATGACGTGGGCCACCTGGTGCAGTTTCTCGACCTCGGCCCGGTAATCGGCGATGCCGTTGGTGTTCCAGACGTAAACGTGCGGGTTGCCGCCGACAATCCGATCGCGCATTTCGCGCTGCAGGCCGGTCATGAGCGCCAGAGCAATGACCAGCGCCATGACGCCGACGGTCACCCCAAGCGTGGAGATGGACGAGATGACCGAGATGAACGCCTGTTTCCGCTTGGCCAGGAGATATCGGAGCGCGACGTGAAACTCAAAAGGAACGTTCATACGCAGTGCAGTACTGCATGCATGTACCCTTGCGGACGGTGCATTCCTGCATTATGGCATTTGTGCATCCCGCCGCCTCGCCCCGCCTGCTAGGCCAGGTCCCGTTTTCGCATCAGCGGAAACAAAATCACGTCGCGAATCGACGGGCTGTTGGTGAGGAGCATGACGAGCCGATCGATGCCCACTCCCTCCCCGCCCGTCGGCGGCAGCCCGTACTCGAGCGCGCGAATGTAGTCTTCGTCCATTTCGTGTGCTTCGAGGTCGCCCCGTGCCCGGTCGCCTCCTTGAACCTCGAAGCGCCGCCGCTGCTCGACCGGGTCGTTGAGCTCACTGAAAGCGTTCGCCACCTCGAAGCCCCCGATGTACAACTCGAACCGTTCAACGGTATCGGGATCGTCAGGCTTCTGTTTCGACAGCGGCGAGACTTCGGTCGGGAAATCGTAGACGAACGTCGGTTGAATCAACCGATCCTCGCAGAGCCGTTCGAACATCTCCGTCACGATCTTTCCGGCTCCCGCATTGGCGTCGACCTCGAGCCCGATCTGGCGCGCCAGCCCCGCTGCGGCTTCGCGGTCCCGCAGATCGGCGGCTGGGACCTCACGCCCCAGCCGTCGTGACGCAGCCTCGCGGGCGCCCTCGCGGAGCGACAGCCGTTCGAACGGCGCCTTGAGGGAGATGTGATGCTCTCCGAACGTGATCTCGTTGGTGCCGATCGACTCGCGCGCCACCCTCTCCAGCAGCTCTTCGGTCATCGTCATCAGCGCCTGGTAGTCCGCGTAGGTTTCGTAGAACTCCATCATCGTGAACTCGGGGTTGTGCTGGGTGGAAATCCCCTCGTTGCGGAAGTTCCGGTTGATTTCGAACACCCTCTCGATCCCACCGACCGTCAATCGCTTCAAATAGAGCTCTGGCGCGATCCTGAGGTACAGCTTCATGTCGAGCGCGTTGTGATGCGTGGTGAAGGGCCGCGCCAACGCGCCACCGGCGATGGGCTGCATCATCGGCGTCTCCACCTCGAGATACCCACGCTCGGTCATGAATGCGCGGATGGCCGCAATCGCCCTGCTCCGCGTTTCGAAAACGCGTCGCGCCTCCGGATTGACGATCAGGTCGAGGTAGCGCTGGCGGTACCGGATTTCGATGTCGGTCAGTCCATGCCATTTTTCCGGGAGCGGGCTCAGACACTTGGCCAGAAAGTGCAGGCGGGACGCCCAGATGGTGAACTCGTTGGTTTTGGTCCGGAACAACCGCCCTTCCACGCCCACCCAGTCGCCGAAATCGAGCAGCTTCAGAATCTGAAAGTCCAGCGCCGGCAAGCCGTCCTGCCGCAGGTAAACCTGGATCTTCGCGCGGCCGTCCGACAGCACGAGAAAGTTCGCCTTTCCGAACGACCGGATGCCCAATATCCGACCGGCGGTTTTCGTTTCGATTCGATTGGCGTCCAGCTCGTCGTGGGTCCGCTCGCCGTACTGGTCGACCAGCTGGGCAATCGTGTGACGCCGATCGTACCGGCGCGGGTAGATCTCCACTCCGAGCTTGGCCAGCTCGTCGAGGTTCGAACGACGCTGTTGAATCTGCTCTTCCTGCGACGACATGCTCGTCTCGCTACCGCGGTGTCTCGAGCTTCTTCTTCACCGCATCCAGCATTCCGTTGACGAATTTCACCGATTCCTCCGTCGTAAACGTCCGGGCCAGTTCGAGCGCCTCGTTGATGACGACGGCCGGCGGGGTGCTCGGATCCCGCATCATCTCGCAAATGGCCATGCGGAGAATGAGCCGATCGAGGACAGCCATTCGCTCGGGCCGCCACCGGAGCGCGGTCTCAGCGATGAGCGCATCGATGGCGGCCAGGCGACTCCTCGTCTCGAAGGCCAGCGCCGAGGCAAACTCGCGAAGCGCGGCCGAGGGCGGATCCGCGTCGGCCCACTGCAAGCCGAAGAACGTCTCGACGGCGCTCCCGATGTCGCCGCCGCCGATCTCCGCCTGATACAAGATCTGGAGCGCCGCCTCACGCGCGCGATGACGGGGATCCTTGCGCGCGCGCGTCACGGCTTGACCGGCGGCCGGGTCAGCTGCGCCACGACAGAGGCCATCTCGATGGCCGCGGTCGCCGCCTCGTGCCCCTTGTTCGAGGCCCCTTCGCCCGCCCGCGCCAGCGCCTCCTCCACCGAGTTGGTCGTCAGCACGCCAAAGGTGATCGGCACGCCCGTGGCACCCGCCGCCGCCGTCAGGCCGCCGGCGACGGCCGAGGCAATGTAGCCCATGTGCGGCGTCTCACCCTGAATGAGGCACCCGAGGCAGATCACCGCGTCGTAGAATCCGCTTTCGGCGGCGTGCTGCGCGGCGATTGGCAGCTCGAACGCTCCGGGCACACGCACGATCGCGATGTCCTCGGAGGGAATGCCGGCCGCCGCGAGAGCCGTCAGCGCACCCGCCTGCAGGCGATCGGTCACGAAATCGTGGTACTTGGCAACGATCAATGCAAAGCGACAACCGGCCGCGCTTCCGTCACCTGCGATGATCTTGACGCTTGGCATGAAAGGTCAGAAAGGTACTGGATACATCAGCCAGCCGAGGACGAAGGCCGCGGCAACGAACCCGGCGAACATGAGGCCTCCCAGCCGCAGCTGCTCTCGCGCGGTGTCGCGGGCAATCACGGCGAACACGAGCGACACGAAAAACGCAAACAGCAGCAGCAGCAGCAGATGACTTTGCAGGATTGCCACGACCGCGTCACTTCCTTCCGAGCGCGACGTCGTAGGCGTCGATCACGACGAGCAGATTCAGCAGGCCGGCCACGATCAGGAACGCGTTGCCGTACTCGTAGGTGACGGCGCGGACATCGCCGGCGCCATACCCCAGGCCGCCCGCGATGAAATAGGGCAGACCGATCCCGAGATCGGCCAGGGCCGCCAGTCCCACGAGCACGTCCGCGAGATCGAAGGGAAAGATGCGACCCCTCAAGGCCAGCCCGATCGCAAACATCAGCGGCAGGGCGATGAGGAACACGAGGCCTTTATTGCGACGCCCCAGCCAGAGGTGTCCTGCTCCGGGAACGGCCCACGACGCCACACAGAGCAGCACCAGAGCCCCGGACTGCGACTCCTCGGCGGCGGTAGCACGCACGGGCGTTAGTTTACCCCACGGCTGACATCACGACGAAAGCCACGGCCGCTCCGAGCGGTGCTCCAGCCACGGCTCGAACGGCGTTGGACGGCGTATCGCCGGTGACCCACTCGTAGATGAGCGTGACGATCGTCGGCAGGATCGCCACGGCGAGAAGCGTGCGTACGCGATCGGAGTTGGTCGGGCCGATCTTTCGCCGAACCCCGACCAGCAACGCGGCCAGCGCCGCACCGACATAGATTCCTGTGCACCGCGCGCAGACGGGCATCTGCGCGGCCCCGATGTAGAACGACCGCTCGGGCAGCTGATGGCACACGAGACTGCCCGCCCCGTACACCAGAAACGCCAGCCCGTACCACAGTGGCGCCGGCGCGCGCTGCGACGCGGCGAATGGCGCAACAGGGAGAAGCGCCGCCCAGGCTATGACGCTTCCCGTCAGCAGGCGGCGGAGGGCGGGCCCGGCCATCGTCAGTCGCGCTCGTTCATCGAAAACGGACCGAAGTGCGCTTCGTACCGGCGCGTGAACTCGTCCAACGTATACGCGTGGCTCTGTCCGCCCAGGTGTTCGAGCGCATACGTCGCAGCGACACTGCCGATTCTTGCGCTGGCCTCGACCGGCAAGCCGAGTGCCAGCCCCTTCATCAGCCCGCCGCGGTAGGCGTCGCCGACGCCGGTGGGATCGACGATGCGTACGGGGGGCACAGCGGGAACATCGATACGCGGCGTCTTTGCGGTGAAGACCGACGATCCGTGTTCCCCCCGCGTCACCACCAGCACCCTGGCCTGCGCCGTCACGTCGCTCACGTCGAACCCCGTTTTCTGCCGCAGCAGTTCGAACTCGTAGTCGTTGCAGATCACGAGATGGGCGCCAGCCACACCGTCTTTGAGCTCCTCTCCGGACATGCGCGTGCACTGCTGCCCGGGATCGAAGATGAACGGAATGCGCATCGTCCGGCACTCCTCGGCGTACTGCATCATCGCGCCAGGATCGTTTGGCGAGATGATCGCCAATTCGCACGCGCCGGCCGTCCGGAACGACAGCTGTCCCGCGTCCGCCATCGCGCCCGTGTAGAAAGAGGCGATCTGATTGTTCGCCTGATCGGTGCTGCAGAAGAACGAGGCAGTGAACTTCCCGGCGACCTGGGCCACGAGCGATGTATCGACGCCCGCAGCTTCGAGCCACTGCCGGTATTCTCCAAAATCTTCTCCGGCCGCGGCCATCAGGCGCGGCCGCTCGCCGAGGAGCGCGAGCGTGTAGGCGATGTTCGGTGCGCAGCCCCCTCGCCGCTTGTCCATCGAATCGACGAGAAAGCTCAAGCTGACCCGCTGCATATGATCCGGCAAGAAGTGCTCGGTGAACTTTCCCGGGAACGACATGAGGTAGTCGAACGCGATCGAGCCGGTGACGACAATGTTCATGGAGTCGGCGCCCTCTGCAATCCTCTCGGACGTGGTCCGGATCCTCGGCCCCGAGAGAGGGGTGTAGTATGTCCGATATGCGGATTCATGTCCCGCCGGCCGCGCGCCTTGTACTCGGAATCGGCCTGGTGGCCATCAGCCTCTTCGTCGCCCAGATGCAGCACGATCGGAGCGTCGGCACCACTTGGACGCCCGCCATCGAGCCGCTCGCATCCCCGGCGGGACCCGAGGCGTCCGCGCCCCAGCTGACCACAGACGGTCGCCGGACGTTTCTGAGCTGGTTGGAATCGTCGCAAGACGGCACGTCTCTGAAATTCGCCGAGCGGACCGGCTCCGGCTGGTCCGACGTGCGCACGGTCAAGTCCGCCGACAACCTCGTCGTCAACTTCGCCGACGTGCCCTCCGTCCGTCTGCTCGCTGACGGCACGCTGACCGCGCATTGGCTCGAAGAGGATGGTCCCGATCCGGAAGCGTATACGCTCCACGTGTCGCGGTCGAAAGACGGCGGGCTGACCTGGACGCCGTCCATGACACCTCATCACGATGGAAAGCAGACTCAGCACGGGTTCGCCTCGCTGTTTCAGGCGCCCGGGTCGGGCCTCGGCCTCGTCTGGCTGGACGGCCGAGCCATCGCGGATACTGGGGACATGGGTCTTCAGGCGGCGATTTTCGGAACCGACGGTTCGCAGCTGAGCGAGGTCACCGTCGATGCGCGCGCCTGCGAATGTTGCCCGACCGCGGCCGCCACGACCGCCGAGGGGGTGATCGTGGCGTACCGTGACCGCAGCGCGTCGGAAGTCCGCGACATCGCCGTCACTCGACTGGCGGACGGCCATTGGAGCGAGCCGACGCTCGTCCACGCAGACAACTGGGAGATCGACGCCTGCCCCGTGAACGGACCGGCCGTCAGCGCGCGCGACCGGGCCGTCGCCGTCGCGTGGTTCACGGCGAAAGACGACGAAGCGCGGGCATTCGTCGCGTTCTCGAAAGATGGCGGGCGGACGTTCGGCACGCCGGTTCGGGTGGACGAAGGCAACACGCTGGGCCGCGTCGGCGTCGAGCTGTTGTCCGAGGGATCGGCCGCCGTGAGCTGGGTCGATTTCTCGCACCAGCGCGCCCAGGTCATGGTCCGGCGCGTCGATGCGGACGGCTCCCGCGGCCAGGCGGTCCACATCGCCGATGCGACCGGCAATCAGTTTCCCCGAATGGCGCAGGGTGTCGGCGAACTCCTCCTGGCCTGGACCGAGACCGCGGACGGCTCGTCGCGCGTGCACGTCGCTCGCACCGTGCTTCCAAACCCCTAGCGTTCGCGTGACCGCCGATCCGGGCCGGATCGGAAGCTCTTCAGACGTTGCGGGGCACCGCAGGCGTCCCACTCCGGTCGGGTCGAAGGCCATCCCATTCGAAGCTTGCGATTTGCGCCGCCAGCGCATCGACGTCGCCCCGAGGTTCGGGAAGGATGAACCCGATGACCGCCTCGTCCATCATTCCCATCTGAAGATGCGCGAGCAGATCGGGTGAGACGCCTCGATTCACCAGGCCGCGCGCCTGCAGGCGCTCGAAACGCGTCGCGAAGTAGTTGAGACCGAGCTGGCGCAGACGGCGCAAGCCGGCTTCGACCTTCGGATCGATTGACGTGGCCTCTTTCAGGATGACCTGCGCGGCGTCACGATGGCCGGCGAACAGTTCGAGCCATCGGCGCAGCGTTCTCTGCAGGAGTGCACGACCGTGGTGATCGGCCAGCGGGACCGGCGGCTCCGGCTCCTCGAGCATCCGCCGGACCCGATCGTGAAAGTCCTCGACGATGGCGAGAAACACGTCCTCCTTGCTGTCGAAGTACAGATAGAAGGTGCCGCGGGCGACCTGGGCGCGCGCGACGATGTCGCTGATGCTGGCGCGACGAAACCCTTTGCGGGCGAAGGTCCAGATGGCCGCATCGAGGAGTTGGCGGCGCCGCTCTCTGCCCGTGACTAAGGGCATGGGCCATACTAAACTGACATGTCAGTCTAGTCAATTGGCGCCTGAATTCTGGCGCCAGGGGTCTTGCGTCCAGACGAAACCCGTGGCCGACCCGAATTTTTTGAGCTACGCTCGCTCGGTCCGCGTTCCTGGCCACGAGGTGCCCATCGTGAGACTCGGATTCGTTGCCGTCGCGCTGTTGCTGATTCCCGTATCCGCCGCCGCCCAGGGCCAACCGCTGGCCGGCAGCAACCCGCTCGCCGAGCTGCATGACCAGGTCACGCGCGTGCTGGCCGAGGCGAACCTTCCCTTCACTGAGGAGCAACAGCGCGCAATCGTGTTGATGATGGAAGACCGCCGGCAGGCCTCCGAAGAGCTCTTTGGCGACCTCCTCGACTTCAGCGCCGGTCCGACCCAGGGTCAAGACGAGGACCGCCTTCGCTCGGCTATCGACTGGATGCGGGGCGAGTTTCTGACCCAGCTTCAGAACTTCCTGACGCCAGAGCAGACCGCAGTCTGGACCCGCTTCCTCGAGACCCAAGCGACCGAGAGCGACGACTCCGGCCCTCAGGTTGAGCAGCAGACGCAATATGTCCGCATCAACAACAACGCCTTCACCGCAGAAGACGACGAGTACGAACGCGGCGGCGGGCCCGACACCGACATCATCGAGCGTGGCGGAGTCGGCGCCTTTCACGGCAATGCCGAGCTGATGCTCAAGGACGATGCGCTCAATGCGAGGAACCCGCTGGCGCACAACAAGCCGGAGTATCGCGAGCACCAGACCAGCTTCGATTTCGGCGGACCCGTCATCCCGCGCCGGCTGACCGCCACCGTCTTCTTCAGCCACAACAAGGCCGAGAACGTGGACACGATTCACGCGACGACCCCCGGAGGTCTGTTCGATCTCGGCATTGTCCGCCCCGTGATCAACCAGGATATCCGGACAGAGGGGGTGTACCAGCTCTTCGACGGCCACTCGCTCGCCTTTGACTTCGGCGTCGAAAGCGAATCGCAGCAGAATCAGAACATCGGGGGGTTCACGCTGCCGGAGCGGGCTTCGAACTCCGACGACACGGAATGGAGCGCCGAGCTCGAGACTTTTTCGACGCTGACTCAGACGTCGTTGTTCGAGACCAGGTTCGACATCAGGAGCAGCCGCTCCGAGACGATCCCGTTGAGCGAGGCGGTTCAGATCAACGTGCTCGACGCGTTTCGGAGCGGGGGGGCACAGGACCTCGCCACCGCAACGCGACGCGACTACGAGTTCGGCACGTTGTATACGCGTTCCGCCGAGATCGTCACAATCAAGGCCGGCGTTGAGGGTCTGTACCAGGACAACCAGTCGTTTTCCCAGGAGAACTTCGGCGGTTCGTTCACGTTTTCGAACCTCCCGGCGTATGAGCTCGGCCTGCCGCTCAACTATCGAGTGACGCGCGGGAATCCACTGCTCGAAGCCAGCCAGTTCGAGCTGTCCGCGTTCATGCAGAACGACATCAGGCTGTCATCGCGAGCCACGCTGATGGCGGGTCTGCGGTACGATTGGCAGACGAACATTGACCAACGGAACAACTTCGCGCCCCGCGTGGGCTTCGCGCTCGCCGTCGGCCAGTCGTCGGTGATCCGCGGGGGCGCCGGGCTCTTCCACAATCGGGTATCGCTCGGGGTCATCGAGGAGCAACGCCGCCTCGACGGCAGCCGCCAGTTCGAGCTGATCGTCGATCGGCCGTCCTACCCCGACCCGTTTCAAGCCGGAACGATCAGGAACACGTTGCCGTCCGTGCAGGTGCTGGATCCAAATCTCGACGTGCCGAGCATCGCCATCATCCAGGCGGCCTACGAGCGCACCTTCTTCAGGACGCTGCTGTTCAGCGCGTCCTACGAGCACAATCGAGACCGCCGCCTGCGTTTTCGCAACCTGAATGCTCCGCTGCCCGGCGACACCGAACGGCCCGATCCGACACGCGGCAACATCCTCAACGTGGAGTCCTCGGGCCGGGCGTTGGGCAACGTCTGGAGGCTCAGCTATCGCCACCGCTTCAGTATTTTCAACATCTCCTCCACGTACTCCGTGTCGAGAAGCTGGGACGACGTCGCGCCCAACAACCCGTCGCTGCCGATGAACAACTACGACTTGGGCGCCGACTGGGGCCGGATACCGACGCCGGTCCACCAATTCAACAGCAGCGTCAATACCCGCCTCCCCCTCGGCGTCTTTCTGACAGGAATCGTGCGGGCCAACAGCGGGCGCGCCTACACGATCACGACCGGGAGGGACAACAACAACGACACGCAGGTCAACGATCGCCCTTCCGGCGTCGGACGGTTCAGCGAGCGCGGCCCGGCGTTCTTCCAGACCGATTTCAACATCTCGAAGGCGTTCTTCTTCAGATCTGCCCGCACAGGCGGAGGTCTGTCCAGGATGAACGTCAACATCTTCGTCAACACGACCAACGCGTTCAACTGGACGAATCTCGGCAACCCGTCGGGCGTGATGACGTCGCCGAATTTCGGGATTTCGACCAGCGCGGAAGACCCGCGCGAAATCGAAGCGGGCATCCGCTTCCAGTTCTGAGGCGTGCGTCAGGCCAAGTACTTCGCGAGGAGCGGCGCCAGGTCTTTCTTGGCCTGTTCCGGAATGACTTCAGGCCTCGTGATGATGGCCATGGCGAGCGCATCCTTGCACGGACACGTCCGCGCGGCAGGTATCCGCCCCACGGCGCCGGCAATCGCCCGTTGTGCGGTCTTGGCATTCTGCAGGAGGTTGCTGACGATCATTTCGACCGTCACCGCATCGTGATCCGGGTGCCAGCAGTCGTAGTCCGTTACGAGCGCAAGCGTCGCGTAGCAGATCTCGGCTTCGCGGGCCAGCTTCGCTTCCTGGAGGTTGGTCATGCCGATGACGTCCATCCCCCACGATCGATACAGCTTCGACTCGGCCAGTGTGGAGAACTGCGGGCCTTCCATGTTGACGTAGGTGCCGCCGCGATGAACCCTCGCCCCCACCGCCTCGGCCGAATTGGCGGCAATCGTCGAAAGCTCGCCGCAGACCGGATGCGCGAACGCGATATGCGCGACGAGGCCCCGGCCGAAAAACGTGCTGATGCGCCCCCTCGTGCGATCGAGAAACTGGTCCGGAATGAGGATGTCGAGCGGCTTGTACTCTTCTTTCAGGCTGCCCACCGCGCTCGCCGAGAGGATCCGCTCGACGCCCAGCAGCTTGAAGCCGTAGATATTCGCGCGAAAGTTCAGCTCGGACGGCAGGATGCGGTGGCCGACGCCGTGCCGGGCCAGAAACGCCACGCGCTTGCCGCGCAGTGTGCCGACCACGTACGGGCCGGACGGATCCCCGAAGGGAGTGGTCACCGTTTGTTCTTCGCGGTCGGTCAGCTCTTCCATGTCGTACAGGCCGCTGCCGCCGATGATGCCGATTTGAACGCTCATGTTGTTGTTGTTCGCCAAAGAGGGACACGAAAGTTAAAGTGGTTCGGTCTTCGCCGCGATCTTCCAGTCAACGGGCGCGAAGCGCGCCTATAGGGGCCGCCGTTCTTACGCGCGACGTGCGGGTCGGCAGCCATTGCGGCGCGCGTGCTTCGGCCGGTGCAGTAGACAACGGCGCCCGCCTCTCCCAGCATGCGGGCAATGCCTCGACCAGCGCTCCTGGTCGCACCAGCCACGACGGCGACCTTCTTCTCGAGCGGTTTTGCCATACGCGCCTTCCCGACCCCTTCTCAGCCGCCAGGCCGCACGCTTCGTGTCCCCTTGGCGTCTTCCCTCAAGTACCCCGCCGCGAGCGACGGGTCGTGCTCGAAGAACACCAGAAAGTTCTTTTCAATCGCCTCGGCGACGAACCGCTGCTTCGCCGCCATCGACTCCAGTGGAAAGAGGTCGTAGCCCATCACCCACACGTCCGGCAGGTGCGCAGACGTCGGAATGAGATCGGCAACGAACGCAGCGGTCTTTCCCGCAGACTCGATGATGACCATCTGGTGGTGAGGGGTGTGCCCGCCCGTCCGCCGCACCCGTACGCCCGGCATGATCGTCTGATCGTCCTCGACGAGCTGCAACACGCCCGCCTGCGCGAGAGGCACATAGTTGTCCAGCAGGTAGCTGGCGCGCGTTCGCGCGGTCGGATGGGTGGCGTCCTCCCATTCCCCGCGCCGGACGATGTACTGCGCGCGCGGGAAATGCGGCCGGAGGTGCCCCCGAGCGTCGCGGTCCGTGAAGCCACCCGCGTGATCGAAGTGGAGGTGCGAAGCCAGGACGATGTCGATGTCCTCCGGCGACAGACCCGCCTGCGCCAGCGAGTGATCAAGATGCCGCCCGAGCCGCTCGACGCCGTAGATCCGATGGAACTTCTCGCTCTCTTTGTCGCCCATGCCGGCGTCGATGATCATCGTCCGTGCTCCTCGTACGACGAGGGGCCTCATGCTGAGCCGGATGCGGTTGCGTTCGTCGGCCGGCGCGACGGACGACCACATGGTCTTGGGGATCACACCGAACATCGACCCGCCGTCGAGGCGGAAGTAGCCGTCGCTGACGGAGATGAGCTCGAGGTCGCCGAGAGAATGGCGCACGACTGGATCGACCCGCGGTGCACTGACGCTCCTGTCCGGTCCGGCCTCGACTCCCCGCGGCTGCTTGAGCTCCACGAGGACCCCGTGGGCGCTCGATGGATGGATGAACGCCACCAGCGCGCCTTCGGCGCCGGGCCGCGGACTGTCGTCGACGAGCGTCGCGCCGCGCGCCTTGAGCTGGGCGAGCGCGGCGTGGATATCCTCGACACGTAGCGTGATGTGATGGAGCCCGGGGCCGCGTTTCTCGACGAACTTTGCGATCGGCGAATCGGGTGCGGTCGCCTGAAGCAGTTCGAGGCTCGACTGCCCCACTGGCACGAAGCGTGCCCGAACCTTCTGACTGGGGACTTCCTCGGGCGCTTCGACATCGAGGCCGAGCGCATCGCGATAGAAGCGGAGCGCCGCATCCAGATCGTTCACCGCAATCCCGATGTGGTCGAGAATCGCTTTCATGTCGTCCTCTGCTCGCCGACCTGGATGCCAGCCCGCCTCAAGAGACCTTCCGCCGCGGCGTAGGGATCGATGTCCCGCGCGGCAACCCGTTGCACCACGGCTGCAAACTCGCCTGGCTTCAGAATCTCGCCCTCCAAGTGCTGCATGAATCGCCGCGACACCAGTTCCCTGATCTGAAATTCGCTGCGCAGCTGCCGGCGGCTGAGCCGTATCGCTTCCGACTCCCGGCGGAAACGCCAGATCGCCTCGGCCAGCGCCTCGATGCCCGTGCCAGTCGTCGCGGTCGTCTTGAGGATGGGTGGGCGCCACGCGCCCGGCTCGAATACCCCAAGCGACAAGCTGGACTCAATTTCCGCGACCAGACGGTCGGCTCCTTCGCGATCGGCCTTATTGACGACGAAGATGTCCGCAATCTCCATGACGCCTGCCTTGAGCGCCTGCACGTCGTCTCCGGCGCCGGGAACGAGCGTGACGATGGAGACGTCGGCGGTGCGGATGATATCGACCTCGTCCTGTCCGACGCCGACCGTTTCGATGACCACCACCTCCATACCCGCCGCGTCGAACACGAGGACGGCCTCGCCGGTGGCGCGCGCGAGTCCACCCAGGTGGCCCCGCGTCGCCATGCTGCGGATGAACACGCCAGCGTCGGCGGCGTGGGCCTGCATGCGAAGGCGGTCGCCCAGCACCGCCCCGCCGCTGAACGGGCTGGAGGGATCCACTGCCAGCACGCCCACGGAGACACCGCCGCGGCGAAGCACTGCCGTCAGCCGATCGACGAGTGTGCTCTTACCGGCACCTGGCGGGCCGGTGACGCCGACGACATAGGCGCGACCGGTGCGGCTGAAAAGGGCCCTGAGCAGCGCCGGCGCGGTGGGATCCTCGTTTTCAATCAGAGAGATCGCCCGCGCAATCGCGCGGGCCTCGCCTGACAGCACGCGCTCGGACAGCGTCAGGGCCATGACACGCTCATCGGGGACGCCGTGTCCACGCCCTCTGGTGCGGCATCATCGCGCCAGCAGCTGGCGGGCAATCACCAGTCGCTGTATTTCGCTCGTCCCTTCTCCGATGGTCGTGAGCTTGACGTCGCGAAAGAACTTCTCCGCCGGGTAGTCTTTGACGAACCCGTACCCGCCGTGGATTTGCACGCAGTCGTCGGCCGCCTTGACGGCGATCTCGCTTGCATACAGCTTGGCCATCGCCGACTCGAGCGTCGTCCGCTCCGATCGATCCTTGAGATACGCCGCGCGATACGTGAGCAGCCGCGCCGCCTCGATGCGCGTGGCGTTGTCGGCCAGCTTCCACTGAATCGCCTGGAACTGGCCGATTGGCCGACCGAACGCCTCGCGCTGGCGCGCATACCGGACGGCTGTCTCATACGCGCCCTGAGCCAGCCCCACGGCGAGCGCCGCGATGCCGATGCGCCCGGCATCGAGCACCTGCATCGTGTCCTTGAAGGCGTGGCCCTCCTTCCCGAGCAGCTGGTCGCACGGCACATGGCAATTGTCGAGCAACACCTCGCTGGTATCGCTGGCGCGCATACCGAGCTTGTCCTCCTTCCGGCCGGCGGACAGCCCCGGCGTTCCTTTTTCGACGATGAAGGCCGACACGCTCTTGCTGCGACCGGCGCGTGCCGAGGACGGCGACGCCGGTCGGCCGGCGGTCACCGCCATGATGACGAAGAGGTCACCGACGGAACCGTGGGTCGTGAACGTTTTCGATCCGTTCAGCACCCAGCCGTCGCCAGACTTGACCGCCGTGGTTCGCATCGCCGCCGCATCGCTGCCCGAGGTCGGCTCGGTCAGGCCCCACGCGCCGATCTTCTCGCCCCGCGCCAGCGGGACGAGGTACTGCCGCCGTTGCTCGTCGTTGCCGAAGAGGTAGATGTGTGCGGCGCACAGACCGTTGTGCGCCGCGACCGACAGCGCCACGGCCGGATCGACGCGCGCGAGCTCCTCGATGCAAATGCAGTAATCGATCGCCGACATGCCGGCGCCGCCATACTGCTCGGGAAACTGAATGCCCATCAACCCGAGCCTCGCGAGCTCGGGGACGAGCTCGGCGGGGAAATGCTGCGCCTGGTCCCACTCACGTACGTGGGGCCGAATCTCCCGCTCGGCAAACTCGCGCACGCTCTGCCGGAGCAGCTGCTGGTCTGCGGTCAGCCGAAAGTCCATCAGCGGTTCCGATTCTACTATCATGGGTTCATGAGACCGACGCGCGCGCTGGCGATCGCTGCCCTCGTTGCCGCCATCACGGCGACGACGGTCCGGCCGGCCTTTGCGGATGCGACGTTCTTCCTCGGCGCCCAGATGTCGCCCTCGAACCGCGCCTCGAAAGGCTTCGCCATCGGCTTCGGGATCCTCTTCGTCGGCTTCGAGTTCGAGTATGCGAGCGTCAACGAGGATCTCGAGGCGCGGGCGCCTTCCCTCAAGACCGGCGTAGGCAACGTGCTGCTGCAGACTCCGGTCCCAATCTACGGCTTTCAACCGTACTTCACGACCGGCGGCGGCGTGTATCGCGAGCAGCTGGACAACCGCCAGGACACCAGCTTCGCGAGCAACGTGGGCGGCGGCGTCAAGGTGTCGCTCGCCGGCCCGCTGCGACTGCGGGTCGATTATCGGGTATTCAAGCTGGAAAGCGGTGCGTTGACGTCGCCAACGCACCGACTGTATGGAGGGTTGAACCTGTCGTTCTGAGCCGAAGCGATCGACCGCTCGGTGTTCTAGAAATCGGCGGTCACGGTCAGGTTGATGATGGCCTGGCCACTGTACGAGTCGGCGAGAGTTTTGTAGAGCGCCGCTGCCTCCGCCGGGAAGCCTTCGGTCAGGATCTGGGAGACGCTGTACTCGGTCCCCTTCGCGACCGGATCGACAATCCAGACATATAAGACCGCGCCGTTCGGACCCGGCTCCGCAGCCTTGAAGATCTTCCAACCCGCGGCCTGCTCCTTCCGCTGGGCGTTTTCGCTCTTGGCCAGCGCCTCCTTAATCTTCCCCACCACCATCTCGAAGTCCGCGACCTTGTCCGGCTTGATGTAATTGAGCACAAGTGCGCCATCGGCCCCAAAAGCGAACGGGTTCTTGGCAGGCTCGGCCTGCGCAGGTGCGGCCGCTTGCGCCCCGTGTACGGAGCCCCCGACAAGTGCGCCGACGACAAGACCCACGGCAATCCATCCCGGCCGACCCACCACCGCCGGCCTCACGAGCGATCGGAACATCACGGCCTCCTTGAGCATCGAGAACGAAAAAGGAAGGTTACTCTAGCGCAAAGCCCAGCTCGAGGGCTAGACGAAAATCGACATCACTTCGTGAGCAAGAAGCATACCCTCGCGTGTGAGAGAAATGCGGCACCCGTCCCGTCGCAGGATCCCCGTCTGAAGAAAAGGTTCCAGCTGACCGCCGTATCGGTCCCAGACATCGACGCCGTAGATCGAACGAATTGCGTCGAGATTTACGCCCTCCGTCAGCCGCAGGCCGGTGAACAAGGCGTCGCCGAGTCGGCCTTCGGTCGTGCGCCACTGGTGGTCCACGGCCGGTGACTCGCCGGCGCGCAACCGTTGGACGTACTCCTCGGTGGACGCCACGTTCCTCCAGCGAACAGCTCGGCGTGTCGAGTGCGCCCCGCAGCCGAAGCCCATCCACTCACCGTCCTGCCAGTACTTGAGGTTGTGTCTGGACTGACGCCCTGAACGCGCCACGTTCGAAATCTCATACTGTCGATACCCTACGGCATCGAGACGACCCATCGCCGCCAGATACATGGTGGCCGCATCGTCGTCGGGTGCCTGCGACCAGTTGGCCCGAGCCATTTCCTCTTTCAACGGTGCATTGGGATACACCTCCAGCAGATAGAGGGACAGATGTTCGGGGTTCAACGCGATGGCCCGGTCGACCGATTCGAGCCATTCCGGGACCTGCTGCCCCGGCAGCCACATCATCAGGTCCAGGCTGACGTTGTCGAACCCGGCGGCGCGGGCGTCGCCCACGGCTTCGGCGGCGCGGTCGGCTGTGTGGAGCCTCGACAACCGCCGGAGCTCGGCCTCCCGAAAAGACTGGACGCCGTAACTGAGGCGGTTCACGCCCGCCTCACGGAATCCGGCGAGGCGCCGTTCATTCACGCTTTCAGGGTTCGCCTCGAGCGAGATTTCTGCGTCGGAGGTGACATCAAACTCCCTCGCACAGGCGTTTACGACCCGACCAATCTCGGCCGGTTCGAGCAGCGACGGAGTGCCACCTCCGAAATAAATGGTGTCGACGACTTCCCGCTCGCCGTCACCGTCTGCCTGCTGGCGGCTCCGGGCAATCTCGGTCTCCAGCGCATCGACATAGCGCGCCTTCAAGCCCTCGTCGAACAAGCCTCGATTGAAGTTGCAGTAATTACAGATGGCGGAACAGAACGGGACGTGAATATACAGGCCCAACATCAAGCACACAAGAAGGAGAATTGCGTGACTCTCAGGTGCCCGCCCTGCCGCCCGACCACTTGAGATCGCCTTTCCCGTCCCGGAGTTGAGCCCGCACCTGGCGGCCGCCGCGTCCAGGAGACGGCAACGCTTTCTTGCGCATCTTCCACATGGCCAGCAGGTCGTCCACCCCGCCGTTCGTCGGCAACTCGCGGTAGTCCGCGCCGTCCATCACGATGAACTCGCACATTTCGTGAAGACGCGATCGCATTCGGTGGCCGATTCGAAACAGCAGCGCGTTCGGGTCGGTGTCGTCGGGGATGTCGGCGTAGTTCGAGGTGAAGATCGTGGGTCGACGCTCGTTGTACCGCGTATTGACGATGAGATTCATCGTCTCTTCCACCCACTCGGAGGTTTTCTCGGCGCCCAAATCGTCGAGCACCAGCAGATCGGCGGTCATCACCGGCCGCAGGATCTCGATCTCGGTGGTCCGGATCGAGGGGTCGTACGTGCTTCTGATGATTCGAAGCAGATCGCGCGTGTCGTAAAAAAGGCCGCGCGCCCCGGTCGTCTGGATGACCTGTTTCAGCACGGCGGCCGCCAGATGTGTCTTGCCGACGCCAGGCTGGCCTTCGAGGAACAGGCCCGTCTTCACCGCCGGGTACTTTTCCGCGAGCTGTCGCGCCTGGAGCACGGCCCGCTCGAGCGATTCGTTGTACGCGCTGAAGTTGCCGAGCGAGCAGTGCTGGTACCGCTTGGGAATGTTGGCGTCGGCCAGACGTTTCACGCCGAGCTGATCGCGCCAGCAGTCGCAGCGCACCACGCGACGCGGCAGGCCCGTCGCCTGCGGTGTCTCGTCGACCGGTTTCCAGCCAGTGCCATCGCAGTGTGGGCAGGTCATCTCGTCAGAAGGCAGAAGTGAAGTGTAGCGCTTTACCTCCGACTTGTGGACGGCCAACTTTGTCGGTCTAGCTCTTGGCCTTCAGCTTTTCTGTCTGAGGTGGAGTGGTACGCACGAGATCGGTCGGCGACGACTTCACGAGCGCGGTGGACAGGCGCTGCTCCCAGTCATCGAGCCCGCGCGCCATTTCGCGCTTCACGTATTCCATGAACTCGTTGACCTCGTGCTGCATCAGCTCGATCTTGCGCCGCATGTTGAGGACGATCTCGACCCCGGCAAGGTTCACTCCGAGATCTCGGGTAAGTGACAGAATCGTTTCCAGCTGCTCGAGGTCTTCCTCCGAGTACAAGCGCGTGTTGCCTTCGGTGCGCGAGGGCTTCAGCAGCCCTTCGCGTTCGTACAAGCGCAACGTCTGTGGATGGATGTTGTACTTCTGAGCCACAGCGCTGATCATGTAGTAGGCCTTGCCCGGCTTCTTCATCGGATTCCGCTTTCACCGGCGAGCAGCTCGCTCCTCACGTCTTCGTCGTTGATCCGCCCGAACTCCCGCAGCAGCTCCTTCGACCGCTCATCCATTGTTTTCGGCAGGACCAGCCGGACCTCGACGACCAGATCGCCCCGCCGCGTGTCGAGCGGCGAGACGACGCCACGGTCGCGCAACCTGAAGCGCTGGCCCGACTGCGTCCCAGGAGGCACGCGCAACCGGACCGGCCCATCGAGCGACGGCACTTCGATCCTGGCGCCCAGGGCCGCCTCGTGCACGGCAACCGGCACCGTCACGTGAATGTCGTCGCCTTCCCGCCGGAACAGCGGGTGGGGCTCGACAGTCACGGTGATGTACAAGTCCCCGCTCTCACCCCCGTTGCGGCCGACATGGCCTTTGCCGGCCACTCTGACGCGCGCGCCGTCGGCGAGACCAGCCGGCACGTTCAGGGCGAGCGATTCGGCCCGCATCTCGACCTGCTGACCGCCGCACGACACGCACGGAGACCGCCGCTGGCGTCCGGTGCCGCCACACGCCGCGCACGCGCGAGAGAACACCATGTGCCCGCGCGCCGACTTGATCAGCCCCGAGCCGTGGCACGACAAACATCGCGCCTCGGCGACGGCCGTCCACCCTGTGCCGCCGCAGGCGCGGCAATGCTCCTGGCGCGTGACCGTGACGACCTGCCGGCCGCCGCGAACGGCGACATCGAACGTGACGGCAATCGATTGGTGCAGGTCCGCGCCGCGTTCCGGCACGTCATCCTGCCGGAGCGCGCCGCGTTGTTCGAAGACATCCGAGAACAGGTCCCCGAAGGTGGACGCGGCGGATCCGCCCACGCTGACCGAGAAGTCGAAGCCTTCGAATCCGTAACGCGGCGGTTGGTTCGGCTCCCCCGTCGAACCCGTCGCGTCGTACCGGCGACGGCGGTCAGGGTCGATCAGCGTTTCGTACGCCTCGGCAATCTGGCGGAATTGCGCCGCCGCCAGTCGGTCGCCCGGGTTGATGTCCGGGTGGTACTTGCGTGCCAGCCGTTTGTAGGCGCGCTTGATGTCGCCTGTGCTGGCCGCCCGCTCCAGGCCGAGGAGCAGGTAGAAGTCCATGTCACTGCTTCCCCTCGTCCACCACCTCGGCGTCGATCACGTCCGAGGGTGGCTGGCCGGCGCCACCGGCGCTGGCGCCCGGCTGCCCGGCGTCGCTCGACCCGCCGGTGGCCGGCCCGCCGCCCGCCTGCTGCTTGTACATGGACTCCGCTGCCTTGTGCTGCGCGGCGGTCAACTGGTCAAGCGCGCGCTCGACGGCTTTGGTGTCCGACCCTTCGCTCGCCTTCTTCACGCTCTCCATCGCCGACTCGATGGCCGAACGATCGGCGGCGCTGACTTTGTCTCCGAGGTCCTTGACCATGCGCTCGGCGGCGTACACCGCCTGGTCGGCGCGGTTGCGCGTCTCGATCTCCTCGCGCCGTTTCTTGTCCTCCTCGGCATGCGCCTCGGCCTCCTTCATCATGCGATCGACTTCGTCTTTGGCCAGGCCGCTCGACGCGGTAATCGTGATCTTCTGTTCCTTCCCGGTGCCCAGATCTTTCGCCGAGACGTTGACGATTCCGTTGGCGTCGATGTCGAACGTGACCTCCACCTGGGGCACGCCGCGCGGCGCTGGCGGCAGCCCGATCAGGTGAAAGCGACCGAGCGTCCGGTTGTCGCGCGCCAGAGGGCGCTCGCCCTGCAGCACATGGACCTCGACGCTGGTCTGACTGTCGGCAGCGGTGGAAAAGATCTCGCTCTTCCGTGTCGGAATCGTCGTATTCCGCTGGATCAGCGTCGTCATCACGCCGCCGAGCGTCTCGATGCCGAGTGAGAGCGGCGTCACGTCGAGCAGGAGCAGGTCCTTGACCTCGCCGGCCAGCACGCCCGCCTGCACGCCAGCGCCAACCGCGACCACCTCATCGGGGTTGACGCCTTTGTGCGGCTCCTTGCCGAAGAGCTCCTTGACGATTTGCTGGACCCTGGGTATCCGGGTCGAGCCACCGACGAGGACCACTTCGTCGATCTTCGACAAGTCCAACCCGGCGTCGGTCAGCGCCTGCTTCGTGGGACCGATCGTCTTCTGCAGGAGATCGTCCACGAGCTGTTCGAACTTCGCTCGCGTCAGCTTCATCTGCAGGTGCTTGGGTCCGCTCTGGTCGGCCGTGATGAACGGCAGGTTGATGTCGGTCTCCATCACGGTGGAGAGCTCCATCTTCGCTTTTTCCGCGGCTTCCTTGAGCCGCTGCAGCGCCATGCGGTCCTTGCCCAGATCGATGCCGTCGCTCTTCTTGAACTCGGCGATGATCCAGTCGATGACGCGCTGATCGAGGTTGTCGCCGCCGAGGTGCGTGTCGCCGTTGGTCGCTTTGACTTCGACGACCCCCTCGCCCACCTCGAGAATCGAAATGTCGAACGTGCCCCCGCCGAAGTCGTACACGGCGATGGTCTCGTCCTTCTTCTTGTCCAGGCCGTAGGCAAGCGCCGCGGCCGTCGGCTCGTTGACGATCCGGGAAACGTCGAGGCCGGCAATCTGCCCCGCGTCCTTGGTCGCCTGCCGCTGCGCGTCGTTGAAGTAGGCAGGAACGGTGATGACCGCCTTGGTCACCGGCTGGCCGAGGTATTCCTCGGCGGCCTGTTTCAATTTCTGCAGGATCATCGCGGAGATCTCGGGCGGCGAATACTCCTTGCCCATCGCGTTGACGCGGGCGTCGCCGTTGCCGGCGCGGATGACCTGAAAAGGCACCATCTTCATCTCTTCACTGACCTCGTCGAACTTCCGGCCCATGAAGCGTTTGATCGAGAAGACGGTATTCTCCGGATTCGTGACCGCCTGGCGCTTGGCCACCTGTCCGACCAGGCGCTCGCCGGTTTTCGTGAAAGCCACCACCGACGGCGTGAGGCGGCCTCCTTCGGGATTGGTGATGACCACCGGCTCCCCGCCCTCCATCACTGCCACGACCGAGTTGGTGGTACCGAGATCGATGCCGATGATTTTGCTCATGAAGTCCTCGCGGAACGCTGGCCCTGATGCCACTCTGAGTATAAAACTTGAGTCGGAAGCAGTCAAAGCGTCGAGGACAGAAATGTCGTATCGCGCTGGCGAGGCGTTAGAATAGAGAAGACCTCGTGAACCACCCAGCGGTCGTGATTCGATTCGCCCGCGGCGCCGTCATCGTCGCGCTGTTTGTCGTCGCGGCCGCGGCCGGCACGCTGAGCGGCGTGCTGTTCGCTTATGCAGGCGACCTGCCGCAGATATCGGCGCTCGACGATTACACGCCGAGCATCATCACCCGCGTTTACGCTTCCGACAACCAGTTGATCGGCGAGTTCGCGACGCAGCGGCGCGTCATCGTGAACCACGATGACATCAACCCGCTGCTCCGCCAGGGGATTATCGCGACGGAGGACACGGAGTTCGACCGTCATTTCGGGATCAACCTCTGGCGGATCGCCGTCGCCGCCGGGACCGACATCATCGAAATGCGGCGCGCGCAGGGCGCCAGCACCCTGACGCAGCAGCTCGCCCGCAATCTCAAAGAGCAGTTCGGTCTCACGTCGAAGAACGAGGAGACGGCCGCCGAGTCGTTCGAGCGCAAGGTCAAGGAGCTGATTCTCGCCGTTCAAATCGAGAAGCGCTACACGAAGCGCGAAATCTTCACCATCTACTGCAACCAGATGTACCTGGGGCACGGCGCGTACGGAATCGAAGCGGCCTCGCGGCTCTACTTCAACAAGCCCAACAAGGAGCTCACGCTCGAGGAGGCGGCGCTTATTGCCGGCCTCTTCCAGCTGCCGGAAAGACAGAGCCCGTTTGTCGACATGAAGCGCGCCCTCGCCCGACGGAATCTCGTGCTGCAGCGGATGGCAGACGAGGGCTACGTTTCGCAGGCGGATGCCAGCGCGGCCAAGAGCCGGCCGATCGTCACGCGCGGGCAACCCAATCAGCCGCCCGGGATCGCTCCGTTCTTCGTCGAGGAAGTCCGTCAGCACCTGGAGCAGCAGTACGGCGCCAAGATGCTGTACGAGGGGGGACTCGCGGTCACCACCACGCTGGACGTCCGCCTTCAGCGGGCCGCGAACGAAGCGGTCGAGAACGGTCTTCGGCGGTACGACAAGCGGCGCGGCGTGTACCGCCGGCCCAGACGCAACGTCATCGCGGAAGGCCACACCGTCGACGAGTTCGCCGACGACCGCTGGAGCCGCCCCATCGCTCAGAACGACGTCGTCCCCGCGATCGTCGTGACGGCGCCGAAATCAGGCCCCGCACAAGTCAGGATCGGCCGTCACACGACCGAGCTCGCGCGGGAGAGCTTCTCCTGGACGCGCCGGACATCGGCCGCCGAGCTCTTCAAGCCGGGCGACCTGATCGACGTGCGCGTCAGCAAGGTGGACGAGACGGGCGGTATTGCGGCGGTATCGTTGGAGCAGACCCCGGTTGCCGAGGC
The DNA here is from genome assembly GCA_035537875.1 of Vicinamibacterales bacterium. Taxonomy (GTDB): domain Bacteria; phylum Acidobacteriota; class Vicinamibacteria; order Vicinamibacterales; family CAVVIG01; genus DATLLJ01. The sequence goes on from DATLLJ010000028.1 coordinate 112,912, forward strand.
GGCGCTCGTCGCGATCGACAACCGGACGGGGCAGATCAGGGCGATGGTCGGCGGCTGGAGCTTCGCCCGCAGCAAGTTCAATCGGGCCGTCCAGGCGTACCGTCAGCTGGGTTCCACGTTCAAGCCGGTGGTGTACACGACCGCGATCGACCGGGGGTTCACGCCAGCCTCCATGATTGTCGACGAACCGGTTGCGTTTCCGGCTGGACCCAATCAGCCCGACTACACCCCCCAGAACTACGATCACACGTTCGAAGGTCCGGTCACGCTGCGCCATGCGCTCGAGGACTCGCGCAACATCCCGGCGGTCAAGATGATGGCCGAACTCGATCCGAAGAACGTGCTGGAATACGCGAAGCGCTTCGGCTTCGACGAGAATTTCCCTCCGTTCCTGTCCATGGCGCTCGGAGCCGGCGATGGCACGCTGCTTCAGGTGACCAGCGCGTATTCGGTCTTTCCGAACCGCGGCGTTCGGATGAAGCCGTTCGACATCATCAATGTCAAGGATCGCGATGGAAACCTGCTCGAGGAGAATCGCTCCGAGCCGACTGGTGTCATTCGCGCGGACACGGCGTTCGTGATGACCAACATCCTGCGCGGCGTGGTGCAGGCGGGCCCGGGTCGCACAGGCGCCGCCGCGGCCAGCCTCAACTGGACGATCGCGGGCAAGACCGGGACCGTCGATGACAACACGGACGCCTGGTTCGTCGGGTTCGATCCCGACATCACCGTCGGCGTCTGGGTGGGCCTCGACGAGAAGAAACCACTCGGTGCCAACGAAACCGGGGCCGTCGCGGCCCTGCCCATCTGGATGGATTTCATGAGGGCGTACATCGACGGCCGGCCCGACAAGGACGAGCCGCCAACCTTCGAGCCGCCAGCCAACATCGTGTTTCTGTCGGTGGACCAGGCCACGGGAACGATCGTCCCGCCTGATAGCGGCGGCACCTACGAGGCGTTCATCGCCGGCACCCAGCCGGGCGGACTCGGACGATAAGACCGCGGACACTCCGGCGACGTCGCCGAGCGCCACCGCCAGCGCCGGTTGTTTCACGCCCTCAGCGTTTGATGCGTTCGAGCGCGGCCGAGGCCTCGGGGACCCGAGCAACGAGCGCCGCCAACCCGAAGACGATGCCATAAGCACCAAGCACAGCCGCGGCGGCGAGCGCCGGGTGAATCAACGGCACATTCAGTTTCACGACCCACCCCACCATGACGGCGGCGGCGGCAGCTCCCCAGAGTTGCGCGAGGTAGACCATGGGCAACCCTGTCTTGCCAATGCGCCGGTTGAGCGTGTGCCGCAACATCAACATCTCGACCCACCCTGCCAGCCCGCCGGCCACCGCGAGCCCTGCCGCGCCCCATCGAGGAGCCAATCCGACCCACCGGGGCAGCGGAATCGCAAACAGATAGCCGAGCACGATGCCGATAACGACGCGGAACAAGGCGTACCGCAGCGGCGTCCGGGTATCGCGCAGCGCGTAATAGGTCGAGGAGTAGAGCCGGCCGAGCGTGGAGGGCAACAGTCCGACGGCCGACCCGGCCAGAATGCCCCAGACATAAATGGCCTCGTCGTGTCCGAACCGTCCCGTCTCGAAGAGCGCCGCCGCGATCACGTCGCCGAGCGCGAGAAAGGCGGCGGCCGATGGGACAACAAAGAAAGCAATTTGTCGCAGCCCTGCCCCGAGGCGCCGTTGAAGCACGGCGACCGCCTCAAGATCGGTCCCCACGGCGCCGGACATTTTCGGCAGCTCTGCGGCGGATACCGACATGCCGAACAGGCTGATCGGCAACGTGTACACCAGCTGCGCGTTCATGAGCCCGGCCAGAGCGCCAGTGGGCAGAAGTGTCGCCAGCAGCGTGTCGACGTAGGCGCTGATCTGCACGACGCCGCGGCTCACGAACGCGGGCCCGAAGTTCCGAACGACGGCACGAACCTCGGCGGAGGTCGTGTCGAGAGCGAGCCGCAAGTCTGGCGCCTCGCGCAGCACCGCCGGCAACTGCACGACGACCTGCAGAGCGCTGCCGACGAGCGAGCCCCACGCGAGAGCGATGGCGAGGCTGGGCAGGCTGGTCCGGCCACCGAAACCGACGAGCGTCGCAATCATCGCGGCGTTCCACATCACCGGCGCGGTATACGACAGAAGAAAGCGGTGATGGCTGTTCAGCACCCCCAGGCACCAGGCCGACAGGACGAGCATGCCAGCTCCTGGAAAGAGGATGCGAACGAGCTGAATGGTGAGCGTCCGCTGCTCCCCTTCAAATCCGGGCGCGATGGCGTCGATGACAAGCGGTGTCGCGAGCACACCAACAAAGACGATGGCGCTGACGACCAGTGCAAGCAGCGACGCGATCGCCCCGGCCACGCGTCCGGACTCGGGCCGGCGGCCCTGTGCGACGAGCGAGGCGTACACGGGAATGAACGAGGCCGAAAGGGCGCCTTCGCCAAACAGATTCTGGAGGAAGTTTGGAATGCGAAAAGCGGCGCTGAAGGCGTCGGCCTCCACTCCCAGCCCGAAGTAATGGGCGAAAACGCGCTGCCTGAGAAGTCCAGTCAGCCGCGTCAACATGATGCCCGCCGCGACGAGCGCAGCGGAACGGCCGCGCGGTGGAACCTCGGAGGACACCGGCGTCCCAGGGCGGCTTACAGATGCCACGGACGCCTGAAGGCGGCGCGACGACGCTCAGACGTCGTCATCCGCCACCGGTTCGCTCAGGCCGCCACTTGATTTCTTCATGAGATACGACTTGATGAACAGGTCGATATCGCCGTCGAGCACCCGATCGACGTCGCCCACCTGCTCCTTGGTGCGGTGATCCTTGACGAGGCGATAGGGCGCCAGCACGTAGCTCCGGATCTGACTGCCGAAGGCAATGTCCTTCTTCGCGCCGCTAATCTGCGCGAGCTTCGCCTGCTGCTCCTTCGACCTCAGATCGTAGAGCCTCGCCTTCAGGACTTTCATCGCCGAATCGCGGTTGCGGTGCTGCGACCGCTCGTTCTGGCAGGACACGACAATGCCGGTGGGGATGTGCGTCAGCCGGACGGCGGAGTCGGTCACGTTGACGTGCTGGCCGCCGGCGCCGCTCGATCGGTAGGTGTCGATGCGCAGATCGTTCTCGTCGATCTCCACCTCCACATCGTCCGGCAGCTCCGGCCAGACGTGAACCGAGGCGAACGAGGTGTGACGCCGGGCGGCCTGGTCGAACGGTGAAATGCGCACCAGACGGTGCACCCCGGCTTCCGCCGAGAGCAGTCCAAACGCGTACTCGCCGGAAATCATCATCGTCGCGCTCTTCAGCCCCGCTTCGTCTCCAGGCTGATAATCGATCATTTCGCGCTTGAATGCGCGACGCTCGGCCCACCGGAGATACATCCGCAGCAGCATCTCGGCCCAGTCCTGCGACTCGGTGCCGCCGGCGCCCGGATGGATCGTGACGATCGCGTTCTTGCGATCGTGCTCGCCGCCCAGCATCTTCTTGATCTCGCCGGCCTGGACTTCCTGCTCCAGCGCGTCGAGCGCCTGACTGAACTCGAGGTCGACGGGTTCGCCGGCCTCGGCCCATTCCACGAGCACGCTCAGGTCATCGCTGCGCTTCTTGAGCGAGGACATGAGGTCGTGATCCTGTTCTAGTCGGCGGCGGCGCTGCAGGACCTTCTGCGCTTCGGCCTGATCCTTCCAGAACTCTGGGGCAGCGGCTCGCGCCGCAAGGCGGGCTAGCTCTTCTTCGGGGCGGGCGGCTTCAAAGATGGCTCCGGAGACTGGTCGCGCGCTTGTTCAGGTCCTCGTAACGGTGCATCAGCTCGTCAACAGTCGCCATTCGGAATCTCCTGCGCAGTCGAAGACAGTCATTGTACACGCCGCCTTGCGAGCACGAGCAGAGCCGTCGCGACAACGGAGGCATATGCGAACACGTCGCCGGTGCGCGAGTACAACGTCCTCACACGCAGGTACCGCGCCTCGCCCACTACGACCGCGGGCTCGTTCAGTGCCGTGCGCTGAAGAATCCGTCCATACGGATCGACGATGCCGCTGATTCCGGTGTTGGCGGCTCGAACCAGGTAGCGGCCCTGTTCCACGGCCCGCATCGAAGCCTGCGCGAAATGCTGATACGGGGCGGACGTCGCGCCAAACCACGCGTCGTTGGTGATGGTGGTCAGCAGCTCGCTGCCGCCGACCACGAAGTGCCGCATCAGGTTCGGGTAGACGACTTCGTAACAGATCGCCGTGCTGATCCGATGTTCTCCGACCGGCAGGACCACCGGTTCCCTGCCGGGCGAAAAATCAGAAACAGCTTCGACCAAAGGCGCCACGAAGAACAGCATGCGCTTGAACGGGACGTACTCGCCCCACGGCACCAGGTGCATTTTTCGATAGACGCCCGCGGTGGATCCGTCCATGTTCAGGAGAAACGCGGAGTTGTAATACGTCGGCGGCGTGCCTGGCTCGATTTCGTCGCTGCCGAGCAGCAGGGAGACGCGCGCCTGCCGCGCAAGCGAACGCAGCAGGTCGGTATCGCCATGGTCGGGACGTTCCTCGAAGCGGAACGGGGTGGAGGATTCAGGCCAGAGCACGAGCTCAGCGCCGCGGCTGATCGCCTGCCGCGTCATGCTCACGTAGTTCTGGAAGATGAACGACGCGCGGTCAGGGTCCCATTTGATGGCCTGATCCACGTTCCCTTGCACCAGGCCGACGCGGACAGGGTCGCCGACGCCCGTCCACTCCGCGCGAGCCGCGCGCCGGCTGCCCCAGACCCCAACCACGATCAGCAGCGCGAGCACGACGACCGCGGGCCGAACACGCTGTTCCTTGGCGACGACCGCATGCGCTGCCGCGGCGCTGACCGCCGCAACCAGCGCGGACACGCCATACACGCCAGCCAGGCTGGCGAGCTGCGCAATCGGGAGCACGTCCGCCTGGCTGTAGCCGAGCAACACCCACGGAAAGCCGCTCATGACGTGAGTCCGTCCGAGCTCTGAGGTCACCCACACGAACGGGGCCGCCATCAGCGCCGCCGGCCCGAATGTCGCGAGGCCCCGACGCATCAGCACCGCGAACAGCGCGGGGAACAGCGCCATGTACGCGATGAGCGCCTCGTTGAGCACCGCCGCCACGGGCCACGACAACCCGCCGTAGACACCCATCACGCGGGTGATCCAATAGAGCGTGCCGTTGAAGTAGACGACTCCCGTCGTCAGACCAAGCAGGAATGCACGACCCGGTTTCGTGGGACGACTGAGCGCGACCAGGAGCGGCGCAAGAGCGATCCAACCGAAGGCAGGGTGTCCGAACTGGGGAAAACTGAGCGCCAGGAGGGCGCCGGATGCGAAGGCTAGCGCGTAATCCAGGGTTTGAACTGCTCTTCTTTTTCGAGCTTCGTCGCAATGGTCTCCGCCTCGCGACGTGAGCCGAACTTGCCGATACGGACCCGATACACTTGCGGAGTGCCCGAGGCTGGTGTCATCACGTACGCCGCATAACCCTTCGACGTCAGACGCCTGGCGATCGCATCCGCCTCGCTCCGCACGTTGAGCGCAGCGATCTGCACGGCGTAGCCTGTTCCCAGCGGTTCACCAGTGGCTCCCGCGGCCGGTGCGGTCGTTGCGGACGCCGGAGCCGGCTTCGCGGCAGCAGGCGCGGGCACCCGCTCGACTGGCGGCTTGTCCGCGACACTGCTGGCAACGGCGGCAGGCCGTTCAGCCGCCTTCGGTGAGGCAATCGGTTTGGCTGGTTCGGAAATCTTTGACTCGACAGGTTTCGGGGCTGCCGCGATCTTGGCCTCCTGCGCCCTCAGCTGCTCCGGAGACTTGAGTTTTTCGGCCGGAGGATTGGCCTTGTCGAGGCCGTTGTAGCTGAACTCGTCGGCCGGTGGAGGGGCGGACGCGGCCGTCGGGTCGGAGACCGTCTGCGCCGGCGCGCCAACGGTTGCCGCGGGCCGCGCGACAGGTTCCGCCGCGGCGCTCAGCTGGACGGCTTCCTGGCTGACGACTTGCTGGTCCCGGACGCCTCGTCCGACCAGGACGCCACACAGAAAGATCACGACGGACACGACCGTGGCGGCCATGAACAGAAACACCAGCTGCTTGCCATTTAGCTGGATCTCGTGAAACCCGTCGTCAGTATGAGCAGCCAACTCAGGGGGATTTTAGCATGTCAACGAGGCGTTTGGCGTCCGCAGATGTCGGATCGAGCGCAAGAGCTCGCGCCGCTTCCTTCCTCGCCTCGTCGGGTTCATCTGCCTGAATGTAGGCATCAGCGAGAACCACGTGCGCTTCCGCCGTCTCCGAACTCCAGAGGGCAATCTTGAGCGCGTCGATCGCGTCGCGTACGCGGCCGTTTTTCAGATGGACGCGCCCCAACAGCAGGTGCGCGCTTGCGAGATACGGCGACAGGAACAAGACGCGATCGAGCTCGACCGAAGCTTCGCGATAGTCTTCCTGCTGGAAGAGTCGACGCGCCCGCTCGAGATAGAACGCGGCCAGCTCCTGCTGATCGCGCTGGGTGGTCTCGACGATCTTCGTCTCCAACCGCCGCGCGTGAGGCAGCTCGATTTCGTCGGTCTTGACGCGCTCGAGCCCCCTGGGAACCTGCTCGCCGACCGGTCGCTCCTGCCACTCCTGATAGGTCGACGACAGCCGCGTCGCCAGCTCTTTCTCGCGCGCCGCCTCGGCAGGATTACCCGATGCGGCCAACACCGCACCGAGCACCCAGTGAGCGTCGCCATCGGCCGGACTCCGCCGGACGGCTTCGCGCAGCCAGTGCACCGCGGAGGGATAGTCCCGTCCCTGCCAGTAGGCGTAACCGAGGTTGAAGAAATAGTCCGGATCGCCGGGATCGGCCTGCGCGGCGCGATCGAAGTAGAAGGACGGCAGCCCGCTGTTCAGGTTTCCGCCGCGCCGCAGCTGGACGACCCCCAGGTTGTTGAGGACGGTGGGCGTGGCATCCTGCTCGGCTAGCGCTTTGTAGGTCGCGAAAGCGTCGTCGAACTGCTTCAGCGTCAGCTCCGAGAGACCGCGGTAGAAGCGCGCCCGCCGTGCCCACGGCGATGCTGCGCCGATCGGATCGAGCGCCGCAAGCGCGCGCTGATGATCGCCCTGTTCGCTGTACGTCTCCCAGAGCGCCAGTCGAGCGCGATCGTAGCCAGGAAACCCCGCCAGGGCGGCGTTCAGATAGGTGGCGGCCGTGGCGGGCATTTCGGCCAGAATCCCTTTGATGAAATTCTCAAACGCCGTCATCGGTGGACGCTCGGGCCGGGACGCGCCCGACAACCCCTGCGGACGCATGGCCAGCCGTTCGGCGATTCGATCGAAAATCGCGAAGAGGTCGGCTACCGGCCCCCGCTCTGTCACGTCCGCTTCGATGCGCCCGACGTCGAGCGCAAGCCTTCGAGCCCGCACGACGAGGCCGTCGGCCTCGAGCTGGAGCGATCCGACTATCACCTGTGCGGCCCCGACGAGCTGACCGATTCGGATGACCGTCGCATCGCTGAGGACCGCGGAGGGCGGAACCTGCAGCCGCTCGAACGCCAGGCGGCGTTCGGGGCGGGCGATGGCGTTCAGTCCGAGCCCGCCCAGATTGTCGGCCAGCAGCACCGCGGAGGCTTCGCCCAGCCAGAAGATGGTTCCATCGCGCTTCACGTTCTCGAACGGCATCACGAGCACGCGGTCCTGTGAAGCGCTCGCCGACTGCGCCGCTGCCGGAGTGACGCTGACGGCAACCACCAGCGCCGCGCACGCCGGGGCGATCACTCGGGGCATCACGCCGCTTCCCTCCGATGCGCCCCCGCCAGCGCGATACGCAGCACGCACGTCGCCTCGCCGGTTCCACGGCAGGCGATGACTTCGGCGCGGCCCGGCAGGTTGAACAGGGTGAGCAGCCGCGTAAACGCGGCCGCGTAGAATCCGCACAGCGCCTGGGTGGCCGGCTCTCGGACCGTGCAGAAGATCGACGCCCGAACATCCACTCTGGCCGTGCCGCGCCGCAGACGCGAGACGACCCGGCTGCCGGAGTAGCTGTTCCGGACCAGCCCGCGCGCCAGTCGTAACAACAGTCGTCCCCGCAACCAGGGTGGGGCGGTCCTGATGACCGTCCGGCGAAGAGGCGTCATCGACTCCACCGTCCACTCGGCCGCGTACTCGCCTGCCCGCGCGGTGATCATCTGATACGCCTCGTCGCCCTCCTGACGGAGGAAGCTGAGCACGGCATACAGCGGCGCCAGGCCGATCGTACCCTCGCGAAGGCCCGCCGCATTGAGCCAGTTTTCGTAGAAGCTCAAACGATTCGGGATGATATCCGCAATCGCCTGATGCAGGCTGGCCACGAGCACACGTCCGATGCCGGCTTCCCGCATCAGTAGAGTAGGATCGTGGACGGCTGCGCACGATCGAGGGGACGGAGACTGGACGCACGGTTGGACCGAACCGCGCGCCGGACCAGGTGAACACCTCGACTGACCGGAGCCTCGAGGCGTTTCACAATCACGAAGTGTAATCCTATCACGAGCTTACCGAGACTCATCCGCGGTGGCGGCGCCCCGTGCGACACCGCCTGGCCCTCCGGGCTCGTCCATCCATGATTGTCAGCCTGCAACGACAGCTTCATGAGGCCATCTCGGCCGTGATCCGTCGCGAGCTGGGTGTCGAGACGGTGCCGCCGTTCTCTGTCGAGGTGCCGCCCAGCCGCGCCCTCGGCGATTTGGCCATCACGGTCGCCTTTCAGCTTGCGAAGACACTGAAAAAATCTCCACGGGCGATCGCCGAGCAGCTTGCACCCGCCCTTCAGTCCGTCCGCGGCGTCGTGCGCGTAAGCGCAGCCGCCAACGGGTACTTGAACGTCTTCCTCGATCGGCCGATGTTTCTGGTGGCCCGACTCCGCGGCGATATCCCGGCGCACGCGGAGGCGGACGACCGCGGCACGACGGACGAGGCGCACAAGACCATCGTTGAGCACACGGCAATCAATCCAAACAAGGCCGCGCATATTGGCCACCTGCGCAACGCTGCGCTGGGCGACACGCTGGTGCGCGCCCTGACGTTTCGCGGCACGCCGGTCGAAGTGCAGAACTACATCGACGACACCGGCGTACAGGTCGCAGACGTTATCGTCGGATTCCGCGAACTGGAACACTGCACCCTCGAGGACGTCAAACGCATCGCGGACACGACGCGGTTCGACTACTACTGCTGGGACCTGTACGCCCGCGTCACCGATTGGTACGGCGGCGACCCGGAACGATTGGCCGTTCGGGCAGCGACCATCCACGATCTGGAACACGGGGATCCGCAGCGCGGAGGCGCCGCTGCCATTGGCGCGTTGATAGTCGATCGCATCGTCCGGGCCCACCTCGCAACGATGGCCCGGCTGAACGTCGGGTACGATCTGCTGACCTTCGAGGGCGACATCCTGCGATTGCGCTTCTGGGCCCGCGCCTTCGACATCCTCAAGCAGCAGGGCGCGGTCTATCTCCAGACGGAAGGCAAACTCGCCGGATGCTGGGTCATGCGCATCGAGGACGGCGAAAGCGCCGGGAGCGGCGCACCCGACAAAGACGACACCGAGGGTACAGAGTTCACCAAAGACAGCTCGCCTGAGTCCACACAAGGCGACTCGATGGAGCCTGCCAAGGGCGACGCCCGCGAAAAGGTGATCGTTCGATCCAACGGTGTCGTCACCTATGTCGGCAAGGACATCGCGAACCAGTTCTGGAAATTCGGCCTGCTCGGACAGGATTTCCACTACCGGCAATTCGCCACGCAGACCGGCGGGCGGCCGTTATGGGCCACGACGTCGGAGGACGGAAAAGGCCAGGCGCCTCCCTTCGGCAGAGCCCAGCGCATTTACAACGTCATCGACTCTCGGCAGCTCTATCTTCAGGCGTTGCTCGGCCAGGCGCTGCGCACGCTCGGGCACGACCGGGAAGCGGAGAACTCCATTCATTTTTCGTACGAGATGGTCGCGCTCTCCCACGCCACGGCGCGTGCGCTCGGCTACGAGCTCGACGCCGATGGCGAGAGTGAGTCAGCCTCGAGAAAGCCATTCGTCGAGGTCTCCGGGCGCAAAGGTCAGGGCGTCAAGATCGATGACCTGCTCGACCTGCTGCTCGCCAAGGCGTCGGAGGAAGTTGCCAAGCGAAACCCGGATTTCGGGGTGGACGAACGCCGTCGCGTGGCGTCGCAGATAGCGGTGGCTGCGATCCGCTATTTCATGTTGAAGTACTCGCGCGGCAAGATGATTGTGTTCGACATGGAAGAGGCGCTCAGCTTCGAGGGCGAAACGGGGCCCTACCTGCAGTATGCGGTTGTCCGCGCGAACAACATCTTCGGCAAGCTGCGCGAGCGCGAAGGCCTGTCCGAGAGCGACCTCCTCGCCACCGGCACCCTCGCCGGCATCGCAGCCGACGAGCTCACGGCGGATGCGAGCGACCTGTGGGCGCTGGTGCTGGAGTCGGCCCGTCTGGACGAGATCGTGGACCAGGTGGTGCGTTCGCTCGAATTTTCCGCGCTGGCGAAGTATGCGTTCGGCCTCGCCCAGTTGTTCAACGCGTTCTATCACCGATATCCCATCCTCAGCGAGGAACAAATCGAGCGAAAACGCTGGCGGGCAGCCGGGGTCGCTTATTTCCGCTCGCAGCTCACACGGACCCTCGATCTGATGGGGATTGAAGTACCATCTCGCATGTAACAGCACCAGGCCCTATGCCTCTGATAGCCATTTCGGCGTGCCGGAAGCTCGAAGACTATCGGCAGTCGATCCTTCATGCCGGTGGCGACGTGCGTGTCGTCGACCCGTCGATGCGGGTGGACGAAGCCCTGTCTGGGGCCGACGGGCTGCTCTTGACGGGTGGCGACGACGTCTCGCCCGAGCGGTACGGGGAAACACCGCATGCCACCGTCGTCGAAGATCGTGCCCGGGATGAATTCGAGATCGGCCTCGTCGCCGAGGCCCGCCGGCGCAACCTTCCGTTGTTCGCCATCTGCCGCGGCGTGCAGCTGCTGAATGTGGCTGTCGGCGGCACGCTCGTCCAGGATATCCCGTCGCAGCTCAGCGGTGCCCTGAACCACAACCTCACCGTTCCTCCCCATCAGGCGTACGACCTGGCGCACGAGATCTGGATCGAAAAGGATTCGCTGCTCGCCAAGCTGATGGGCGAACGTCTGCTGGGCACGGACACGTGTGAAGTGAACAGCCGCCATCACCAGGCGGTCAAGACCGTCGCCAACGGTTTTCGCGTGTCGGCCACGGCGCCGGACGGCGTCATCGAGGCGATCGAGGACCCTGCGGCACTGTTCTGCCTCGGCGTCCAGTGGCATCCCGAGAACTTCTGGCGCACCGGAGAGTTCCGCCCGCTGTACGAGGGGTTTCTCGAGGCCGCCAGTCATTCTTGACGCTCGACCTTCCTTAGAGCTCGACCTTCTGCAACACCATGACGGTTTCGACGTGGGGAGTATTGGGAAAGAGATCGAACGCATCGAGGCGGTCCACTTCGTACCCGCCGTTCACGAGCGTGCGCGCGTCGCGCGCGAGTGTCGCGACATCGCACGAGACGTAAGCGATGCGCTTCGCGCCAATGCGACGGAGCCCCTCGAGCGCGCCTCGCGACAGGCCGGTTCTCGGAGGGTCGACGATGATTGTCTCGGGAAGGTCATCGGACGGCGCGGAACCCGTCCGATCGATCGCGCGTCGGTCGCGCCGCTGCCCGCTGCGACCGGCGACGATATCGGCGACAAAGTCTTCAACGGCGCGATGCACGGGAACCACCGCGCCGTCGGCCACGGCGGAGTTTACGGCCAGGTCGGCCGCCGCAATCCGGTCGCCTTCAACCGCCGTGACCCTGGCACCTCGCTGCACTGCCGCCGCCACGGCAAACAGGCCGACGCCCGCGTACAGATCGACGAGGGTGCTCCCCAGGGGAACCTGTGCAACGACGTGCGCCACGAGCGGCTCGAGCAGGTAGCGATTCGCCTGAAAAAACGACAGTACGTGACGCCTCAGCGAGACGGGAGCAAACCCCTGCGCCGCGATGGAATCGACCACGTACACGTCGCCACGCTCATGCCCGGGCGTTGACAGGCCCGTGAGCCCGTCAACGGCCGCCAGCTGATCCAGCGAGCGCTGATCGAGCGTTGTCCGCATCGCGAGGTGCACGACGCGACGAGACGCGTCGAGATTCTCCGAGAGCTCGAGCTCGCCCACCTCGTCGACGCCGCTCGACCGCAGTGTCGAGGCGAAGCGGTCGATGAGGTCCATCGTCTGCGGCAGGAACTGGCGCGTCTGCCGCGGATCGCAGATCTCGTGCGTTCCTTCGCGAAAGAAGCCGGCCAGCCGGCTCCGCAGGTGCAGGCGCGCCCGCATCCGGTAGCCCTCCTCTTTCGAAGCGGCGACCTGCACACTCCCACCGAGACGCATTCCTCCAATGCGCGCCAGTGCGTCAGCGATGACGAGCGCTTTCAGCTCGAGCTGGCGTGCATAAGCGATGTGCGCATAGAGGCACCCGCCGCACAACGGGTCGCCTGGCAGGGAGCGACGATCCCGCGAAGCCTCGTCCACCTCGATCGTCGTGGCGTAGGCGACGCCTTTGCCGAGCCGTTCGACGCGTGCGCGAACCCGTTCACCGGGAATGGCGCCCGAGACGAGGACGACGAGCCGGTCGGTCCGGGCGATCATGCGGCCGCCGGCGGCGGGCTTTTCAATCGCAAGCGGGATAACGTCGCCAACCGAGACCATCGAATGGTGAGACGGACTATGGAAACGCGATCGTGGGAAGCCGCAGCCTTTCACGCACGATGCGATCCATGGCTGCCTCGCGCGCCCGCGCGAACGCCTCGGAAGCCATGCGCGAACGGAAGGCGGTCAGCTCCTCGTCGGCCTCGCGGGCAAGAGCCGCCAGATCCGCCTCGTCCAGCATCGCGCGCGCGCGAACGATGAGCTCGTGATCCAGGCTCGCCAGCCGCTCGACGAGCGCCTGACGCCGTGCGCCCCGCACCCCGCGCGACGCGTCCAGTTCCGCCGCGAGACGATCGAGCAGGTCGTCGAAGCCGGCGTCGAGCACCCCGGTCGCGCGTGCGGAGGTCAGACGCAGCAACGCCCGCTCCAGATGGCCTGGCAGCGAGGCGCCACGGCGCGAAGGAGTCTCGGCAGCACCGTGGCTCGTCGAGTCGTCTGTGCGAACGAGGCCGGTGGACCGGCGCCACTCGTCGAAGAGGTCCAGCACGTCCGCCTCGCAGAAGTCGATGCGCACGGGCCGGCGGCGCCTGCCCTTCGCGTAATACCGCTCGAAGTAGCGATCGATCCCTCGCAGTGCCACCTTGAGCGGCACACCCTGTTCAGCCCAGGCCGACACCAGGTCAAACGACGGTCCGGTGACGCGAATCAAGTGCCCGTCGTTCTTCTGGCAAAGGTAGGTCTCGATCTGGCGGCAATAATCGGGGACGACTGCACGATCCGTCACTTCCATCCTTCTGCCTTCTACTTTCCACTCTCCACTTTCTACTTTCTACTTTCTACTTTCTACCTTCTACTTTCTGCAATCCTGCAATCTGCAATCTGCAATTCCCAGCTCACCTCTGGTTCCGCTCCCAGATGATGCGAAGGCCGTGAAGCGTGATGTCCGGCTCATGCGCTTCGAAAAGGCGCGTCTCCGGAACGATGAGCGGCGCGAGCCCCCCGGTGGCGATGCCCATCGGATTTCCGCCGAGCTCGGCCGACATCCTGGTCATCAGCCCTTCCACCATCCCGAGATAGCCGTAGAACAGACCCGACTCGATCGCGCTGACCGTCGTGTGGCCGATGACGGCGGCGGGCTTGCGGACGTCCACACGAGGGAGTCGCGCCGCGCGCTGGAAGAGCGCGTCCGCCGCGATCTGGGGGCCGGGGCAGATGACTCCACCAAGGTATTCACCTTTCGCCGTCACGGCATCGAAGGTCGTCGCGGTCCCTAGATCCGCGACAATCAACGATCGACCGGATGACCGGCCGTACTGTTCATAGGCCGCAATGCTGTTCGCAATGCGATCGGCTCCCACTTCGCTCGGCCGCTCGTACAGGATCGGCATGCCGGCGTTAGCCACCGGGTCGACGACGAGCGGCTCGCGACCAGTGTAACGCGTGGTCATACTGCGCAGGATCGGTGTCAAGACGGGTACCACGGAACCGATGACGACGGCGTCGACGCGATGGATGTCGAGCTTGTGGTGTGCAAACAACCCCGAGATCATCAACCCGAGCTCGTCCGCTGGCCGCTCCCGCAGCGTCAGCAGCCGCCAGCTTTGATCGAGTCGAAGGCCTTCGAAGACGCCGAGGACGATATTGGTGTTGCCGACATCGATAGCCAGGAGCATGGAAGTCTCACCCCGAAGAACACAACGGCCGAGCGGTCACAACCACATCACTTCGCCGGCGACCACCCGTTCCACACGCTCGCCGACGCGCACGAGCAGCGCCCCCTCATCATCGATTCCCGCGGTGACACCAGCGGACGCCCCAGAGGCGGCCGTCCACGAGACGCGCGCGCCGATGCTTGCCGGCGCCCGGGCGCGCCACGCGTCGAGGATAGCATCGAAGCGACCCTGCAGAAGGTCGCCGTAGCGTCGATCCAGCGCCATCAGCGATTCGGCGAACACCCGCGAGCGATCCACACGTCGCCCCAGTTCGGATTCGAGCGATGTCGTGCGATCTTTCAAGTCCGGAGGGCAGGCCACCCGGTCGACGTTGACGCCGAAACCGAGGACCACCGGATCTGCGACCCCGCCGCCGGTCGACTCCGCCAGAATGCCGGCGAGCTTGCGCCGTCCAATCTGCAGATCGTTCGGCCACTTCACCTCCACACGCAGACCGGATGCTTCCTCGATAGCCTCCGCCAGCGCGACGCCAGCCGACAACGTGAGCAGCTGCCTTGCGCGGCGCTGCCGATCCGGGGAAGCCTGTCCGGGGAGCAGGACCGTCGAGACGTACAGGCCTGTGCCGGGCGGCGAGAACCATTTGCGCCCGAGCCGTCCACGCCCGGCGGTTTGCGCATCCGCGACGACGACGGCGCCGTCGCGCGCTGATCGGGCAGCCAGCGCAGCCGCCACGTCGTTGGTCGATCCGGTGACGGGAAAATAGACCACCGACGAGCCGACCCGGATCAGATGTGGGCGCGCTGCAGCCAATGCCTCGGCGAGTTCGGCGGGCAGCGGCGCCGAGCCCGTGTGTTCGGAGCTAAAGGGGCTCGAGCTCAAAACTGATGTCAACCGCTGGCGCTGAATGCGTCAACGCGCCGATTGAAACGAAGTCCGCGCCGGTGGACGCCAGCTCCGCCATCCGCTCGAGCGTCACACCGCCCGAAATCTCGGTCAGCGCACGGCCGCGCGTGCGCCGTACGGCCTCACGCACCGCGTCAGGCGACAGATTGTCGAGCAGAATCTTCTCCGCACCCACCGCCAGCGCCTCGTCCACCTGATCGAGCGACTGCGCTTCGATTTCGATCGGCCAGCCGGGACGGGCATGTCTCATCCGCTCCACCGCGGCACGGACGCCTCCGGCGAGCCGGATGTGATTGTCCTTGATCAGTACCGCGTCGAACAGCCCGCTCCGATGGTTCGACCCACCTCCCGCCCGTACGGCATATTTTTCCAGCGCTCGCAGATTTGGCGTCGTCTTGCGCGTGTCGAGGACGATCAGCCGCCCGCCCGCGGCGTCGACGAATCGTCGCGTCACCGTCGCGATACCCGACAAGCGCTGGAGAAAATTGAGTGCCGTGCGCTCGGCGGTCAGAAGCGCCGACGCGGAACCGATAACATCGGCGATGACCTCGCCCGCCGCGCATCGGGCGCCGTCAGGCTGGCGGATCTCGAGTGAGAGAGGGGACCCCGATCCGCTCGCCTGCGAATGAACCTGGCGGATGGCCTCGAAGGCCACCTCCAGCCCGGCAACCACGCAGTCCGCCTTGGCGAGAAAAATCCCGTGCGCGAGCTGCGTCGCCGAGACCGTGGCGGCCGTCGTGACGTCTCCATATCCGACGTCCTCGTCCAGCGCCTGCCGCACAATCTCGCGGTACTTTGACGGATCGAGCGGATCGATCACGGCGCCGGCTCGGCGTCTCCCGTGCGGCTCCCGCCTGGGGCCTCGTCCACTTCGTACCCCTGCACGAGGATGTTCCGTGGCTCTCCAACGACCAGCTCGAAGGCCCGCACGCGAAGTGCGGAGCGAAGATCCGCTTCGACCACCGGCATCAAGTCGAGCTCGGCGCGCCCGGCTCGGATGACCACACCACTGATGGGGACTTTCAACGGCTGTTTGGCTTCGGAGCGCTGTTTCCTCACCTCGAAGAGCACCTGGGTGGCCCAGTCGTAGGCTGACTCATCGGCCTGCTCGACCCGTTCGTGGTCGGCGCCACGCGACCGGAGCTCCTCGGGTTTTGGCCAGGGCGCGACATGAATCGAGCCGGGCTGCCACCACGACCAGACTTCTTCGGTGACGAAGGGAAGGAACGGCGCGAACAGCCGCAGCAGGACGGAGAGGGACGCGCTCAACGTGGCGTTGGCCGATGCCGCTCCTTCGGTTCCCTGTTCACCGTAGCGTCGTCCTTTCACGAGCTCGAGGTAGTCGTCGCAGAAACGCCAGAAAAAGGTTTCGGTGCGCTGCAAGGCGCGAGCGTAATCGTACGCGTCGAACGCTTCGGTCGCCTCCACGACGACCGATTCGAGCTTCTTCAGGACGGCGCGGTCGACGGGGGCGACGACAGTCCCACGCGGCTCGGCGACGCTGAGCGCGAACTTGGACGCGTTCAAGACTTTGATCGCAAGGCGCCGCCCGACCTTCATCTGATTGGGATCGAATGCCGTGTCGGTGCCTGGCGCCCCTTTCGCGGCCCAGTATCGGACACCGTCCGACCCGTGCTCCTCGAGCAGCGCCATCGGCGTGACGACGTTGCCCTTCGACTTGGACATCTTCTTGCGATCGGGATCGAGCACCCAGCCCGAAATGGCCGCGTGCCTCCACGGCAGCGTGCCGTGCTCGAGCTCCGATCGAAGCACGGAATCGAAGAGCCAGGTCCGGATGATGTCGTGCGCTTGCGGACGGAGATCCATCGGAAACGTCCGCGAAAACCGATCCGGATCGTCCAGCCACCCGCAGGCAATCTGCGGCGTCAGCGACGACGTCGCCCAGGTGTCCATGATGTCCGGGTCGCCAACGAAGCCGTCGGGCTGCCCTCGCTGGCCCGCCTGATAGCCGGCCGGCGTGTCGGTCGATGGATCGACCGGCAGCTGATCGTCGCTCGGCCAGAGCGGCCGTTCGTAGTTGACGCGACCCTCCGCGTCCAGCGGGTACCAGACCGGAAAAGGCACGCCGAAGAACCGCTGCCGGCTGATGCACCAATCGCCGTTCAAGCCCGTCGTCCAGTTCTCGAAACGCGTCTGCATGTAGGACGGGTGCCACTCGAGCTCGCGGCCACGTTCGAGCAGCCGATCGCGGAAGTCCATCGTCCTGACGAACCACTGGCGGCTGGTGAGAATTTCGAGCGGGCGATCGCCTTTCTCGTAAAACTTGACGACGTGTGTGATAGGCCGTGGCTCGCCCACGAGGTCGCCCGATTCGCGAAGCTGCGACACGATCACGGGCTGCGCCTTCGCCGCGGACAGACCAGTCAGCTGATCGTAGTACCCCTGGGCCCGGACCGAATCGACCGATTCCCAGCCGGCCGCGCCCCACGTCGCCCGCCCCAGCGTGCCGTCTGGCTGGATGACGGCGCGGACGGGCAGCCCCAGCTCCCGCCACCACGTGACGTCGGTAATGTCGCCGAAGGTGCAAATCATCGCGATACCGCTGCCCTTCTGCGGATCCGCGAGCGCATGAGGCTTGACTGGCACTCGCGCGCCAAACAGCGGCGTCACCACCTCCTGTCCGAACAACGGGCGGTAACGCTCATCGTCGGGGTGGGCCACGAGCGCGACACAGGCCGGAATCAGTTCGGGCCGTGTCGTTTCGATCTCCACGGCCGCGCCATTCCCCGCCGGGTTGATACCGGAGACGCCGTCCGACAGAGCGAAGCGGATGCGGTGATACGCGCCAGGGCGTTCGCGGTCTTCAAGCTCCGCCTGAGCGACCGCCGTCCTGAAATCCACGTCCCATAGGGTCGGCGCCTCGAGCTGGTAGACAAGTCCTCGCCGCGCAAGATTGAGGAACGCCCGCTGTGAAACGCGTTGGGCCGCCCTGCTGATGGTCGCGTAAGTCATCGCCCAGTCGACCGAGAGTCCCAGGTGCTTCCACAGGTGCTCGAACGCTTTCTCGTCCTCGACGGTCAGCCGCGTGCACAACTCGATGAAATTGGGACGCGACACCGAGATCGGATGCTTTTCCGGCTTCGCAGGCGGAACGAAGGAAGGATCGTAGGGCAACGAGGGATCGCACCGGACGCCGTAGTAGTTCTGCACGCGCCGTTCTGTCGGCAACCCGTTGTCGTCCCAGCCCATCGGGTAGAACACGGCCTTGCCGCGCATCCGTTGAAAACGGGCGACCAGGTCGGTGTGCGTGTACGAAAACACGTGACCGACATGGAGCGACCCGCTGACCGTGGGAGGCGGCGTGTCAATCGAGTAGACGTCGGCGCGCGGGCGACTGCCATCGAAACGATAGACGCCGGAGGCTTCCCAGAGTGGAATCCATTTCGACTCGAGGCCTTCGAGCGCGGGCTTGTCCGGAATCCGAAGGGGAGGCAACGACATCCGGACAGCGTACAACAACTACTGAATAGAGGCTTTGATCCTCTCGATTTCTTCGCGAACCAGCCGTTCCGCCACGCCGGACACGAGCTCAGCGACCATTTCGCGCACGATCCGATCGGAGATGCGCTCGACCACGCGACGGGTTATTTCTTCCATCGCCTCTTCGCTGAGCGCCCCGGTCGTCGGAGCTGACGCCTGGACGGGCCAGGCGGGCGGCGCCAACGGCATCGGCTCGCGTTGTTCCGCCGCGAGGATTGCCGCGAACGCGTCGGGCAGCGACGGGAGCTCTGATCGCGGCAGTTCCTCGGCAGGTGGAGCAGCTGTTGGGGGCTGCGGCATCGTGAAAGGTCGCTGCGGCTCCTCCGGTTCCTCCGGCACCGAACGCGGCGCCGTGTCTCGATCAAAGTACGAGGACGCGGTAGTAACCGGCTCGTCGTGAGACGGCGCCGGCGGCGATGTTTGCACGCCGGCGAACCAGTCGATCGACAACAGCGAGGACGCGGACGTTTCAGTCGGATGAGTCTCGACCGGACGGTGCTCCGAAAGCGTCGCAAACGCCTCGTCGAGCTGGGCAAAGTAGCTGTCCAGCCTCGCCACCTCCGATGCGGGCGTACGATCCGGTCTCGCGTGGGGCAGCTCGGCGGCCGCAGCTGCCTGGGCCTGGCGCGGATCGTGTGCGGGACGCGCGAGCAGCTCCTTGACGCGCGCGATGACCTGTTGAGGCTCAAACGGTTTCGCCAGGATACCGTCGCACCCTGCCTCCGCCGCCCTTTCGTGGTCCACAGGCTCGAAGGCGCCGGTCAGCAGGAGAACTGGGATGTGCTCCAGGCCCGGCGCACTCTTGATGTGCTGCGCCACTTCGTAACCGCTGCGACCGGGCATTCCCGCGTCCACCAGCACGATGTCGGGCGGGTCGGAATCGATCCGGGCAATCGCCTGGTCACCGTCGCCGACGGAGACGACGTCGATATCCTCATCGGCAAAGGTAAGCTCGATCACGCGTTGGATCGTGAGGCTGTCGTCGGCGAGGAGAAGAGTCTGTGGCACCTTGGTCTTATCGGTTCATGCAAATCGGATGAACAGGTTCCATACGCACTAGCTCTGCCTCGCATGGGCATGGATGAAATCGATGATTTCCTGCATGGGGGTTCCCGGCAGAAAGACCCCCTTGACGCCCATTTGCTTGAGTCCGGGCACGTCCACGTCGGGGATGATCCCGCCAATCAACACCAGCACGTCGTCCATGCCCCGCTCTTTCAAAAGAGCCATCAGCCGCGGGGCGATGTGGTTGTGGGCCCCGGACAGAATCGACAGGCCAATGACGTCGGCATCTTCCTGCAGAGCTGCCGCGGCAATCTGCTCGGGCGTCTGCCTGAGGCCCGTATATATGACCTCCATCCCCGCGTCTCTGAGCGCGCGAGCGATGACCTTGGCCCCCCGGTCGTGGCCGTCCAGACCCGGCTTTGCGATGACCACTCTCAATCTCCTGGGCATCGTTCCATTGGGTCATCTAGATGACTGGGGTCTCCTCGTACTCCCCCCACACGTCGCGCAGAGCATCGCACATCTCGCCGATCGTTGCGTATCCCCGAACCGCTTCGAGAATCGGCAGCATCAGATTCTCCTTGCCAGCCGCCGCCGCGCGAAGTCGATCGAGAGCACGCCGGACGCGTTCCCCGTCGCGTTCACGGCGCAGTTTCGCGAGTTTCACCAGCTGGCTCTCGCCGGCGCGCTCATCGATGTAGAGCGTCTCGACAGGCGGCTCGTCCTGCTGGACGAACTCGTTCACGCCGACAATCGTCCGTTCCCTCCGTTCGACGGCCTGCTGAAAGCGATAGGCGCTCTCGGCAATCTCTTTCTGCGGAAACCCGATCTCGATCGCCTCGACCATCCCGCCCATCCGGTCGATGGCATCGAAGGAGGCCTGCGCTTCGTCCTCCAGGTCGCGGGTGAGCTTTTCAACGAAATACGCGCCCCCAAGGGGGTCGACCCAATCGGCGACACCCGTTTCGTGCGCGATGATTTGCTGCGTCCGGAGGGCGAGCGTCGCGGCCGCCTCGGTCGGAAGGGCGAGCGCCTCGTCGAGCGAATTGGTATGGAGCGAGTTCGCGCCGCCGAGCACGGCCGCGAGCGCCTGCAGCGCCGTGCGGACGACGTTGTTGTACGGCTGTTGCGAGGTGAGCGAGACGCCTGCGGTCTGCGCGTGAAACCGCATTTTCCAGGAACGTTCGCTCTTCGCTCCAAAACGGCCGCGCATCGTGCGCGCCCACAATGCGCGTGCCGCCCGGTACTTCGCAATCTCCTCGAAGAAGTCGCTGTGTGCGTTGAAGAAGAACGACATGCGCGGCACGAACTCGTCGACCTCAAGGCCGGCCTCGATCCCGGCCTGCACGTACTCGATGCCGTCGCGCAGCGTGAAGGCCAGCTCCTGCGCGGCGGTGGCGCCGGCCTCCCGAATGTGGTAGCCGCTCACCGAGATGGTGTTCCACGAAGGCGTTTCGCGCGCGCAGAAGGCGAAGACGTCGGTGATCAGCCGCATCGAGGGCCGCGGGGGATAGATGTACTCCTTCTGCGCGATGAATTCCTTGAGGATGTCGTTCTGGATCGTGCCCGACAGCGAGCGCCAGTCGGCGCCCTGACGCTCGGCGACGGCCAGGTACATCGCGAAGATCATCGCCGCCGGCGAGTTGATCGTCATCGACGTGGTGATCTGACTGAGGGGGATGCCGTCGAAGAGCGTCTCCATGTCGGCAAGCGATGCGACGCTGACGCCGCACTTCCCCACCTCGCCAAGCGACAACGGGTGATCCGGATCGCGGCCCATCAGGGTCGGCAGATCGAATGCCACGCTCAACCCGGTGCCCCCAGCGGCCAGCAGCGCTTTGTAGCGCCGATTGGTGTCCTCCGGCGTTCCGAACCCGGCAAACTGCCGCATTGTCCACAACTTGCCACGATAGCCCGTCGAATGAATGCCACGGGTATAGGGGAAGGCGCCGGGGTCGCCGATGTCGCGCGCGTAGTCGATGCCCGCGATGTCGTCGCGCGTGTAGAGGGGGTCCACCGGTCGACCTGAAATGGTCGTGAAGCGCTGGTTCTCCGCCACCGTCTTCATCGTGCTCCGATTATACGGTGGGCCTCGACAAGGACCGGAGCCCTCCTTGCTCCTTCGGGCGCATGCCCCCACGACATCCGGACCATCTGAGGACCTACGCGCACCACGCCTCCCATCGTTTTGCCCTGCGTTTCCGCGCCGCAGACCGACGCCGGCCGTTCGTCTCCGCCTCACCGGTCGAGCTGGTCCTGTCGCAGATTCGACGCAGCGCGGTCGAGGAACAGTTTGCAGTATTAGCGTACTGCTTCATGCCCGACCATCTGCATCTGGTGGTTGAAGGCAAGGCGCACGATTCCGATTGCAGACAGTTCAGCATTCGCTCGCGACAGTACTCGGCGTTCTACTACCTCCGCCAGTTCGGCGAACCCCTCTGGCAACCTCGTGCGCTCGAGCACGTGCTGCGCGACCGCGAGCAGGCTTTCAAAGCGGCGCGGTACATTCTGGAAAACCCGGTCAGAGCGGGCCTGGCGGCGGCGGTCGCCGACTACCCCTTTCTCGGATCGCTCGTCTACCCGCTGTCCGAGCTCACCCATCGACTATATTTGCACCATGCCTGACCACGGACCGCTGTTCGCCGCCATGCTCGAGGAGTTCTGCGACGCGGCGCGCCGGCTGAATCTCGATCGTGGCATCTGGGAAATCCTCACGCATCCCAAGCGTCAGATTATCGTCTCGTGCCCGGTCCAGATGGACAACGGCGCGATCCAGGTCTTCACGGGTTACCGCGTCCAGTACAACATCACCCTCGGCCCGGCGAAGGGCGGCATCCGGTACCATCCGGGGGTCTCGCTCGACGAGGTCACCGCGCTGGCCGCCTGGATGACGTGGAAGTGCGCCGTCGCCCACATTCCGTTCGGCGGCGGCAAGGGCGGCATTATCTGCGATCCAGCGAAGATGTCGCCTCGCGAGCTCGAGGCGCTGACACGCCGCTACGTCGCCGAGATCATCGACGCGATCGGTCCCGAAAAAGACGTGCCGGCGCCGGACGTCAATACGAACGAGCAGGTGATGGCGTGGATCATGGACACCTACTCCATGCACGTCGGACACACGGAAACGGCCGTCGTCACAGGCAAGCCGCTCGAAATGGGCGGCTCGCTCGGCCGGCGCGAAGCCACGGGACGCGGCGTCGCGATCATGGCCCGGGAGGCGTCGGACCACGTCGGCCTGGATATCAAGGGTGCGTCAGTAGCCATCCAGGGTTTCGGGAACGTCGGCTCGGTCTCCGCGGCGCTCCTGGCCGGCCTGGGAGCGCGAGTCGTCGCCGTCACCGACTGGAAGGGCGGCGTGTACAACTCCAAGGGCCTCGATATCGACGCGCTTGCCACGTACGCCGCCGAAGAGAAAACGGTAGAGGGCTTCGCGGGCGGCGAGGCGATCACCAACGAGAAGCTCTTTGCGCTCCACGCCGACATCCTCATACCGGCCGCGCTCGAGAACCAGATCACGATGCAGAATGCGCCGGGAATCCGCGCGAAGATCGTCATCGAGGCGGCGAACGGCCCGGTAACACCAGACGCCAACAACCATCTCCACGATCGAGGCGTCTTCGTCGTTCCCGACATTCTCGCCAACAGCGGCGGCGTGACGGCGTCGTACTTCGAGTGGGTTCAGGATCGCTACGGCTATTTCTGGACCGAACGCGAAGTGAACGAGCGCCTCGAGGCCAAGATGCGCGAGGCCTTCAAGGCCGTGTCGGCGACGTCATTCAAGTACGCAGTCGACATGCGGACGGCCGCCTATATCGTCGCCATCCACCGTGTGGCGACGGTGACGAAAATCCGCGGGATGTATGCGTAAACGAGGGGG
>DATLLJ010000029.1:0-5287 GCA_035537875.1 Vicinamibacterales bacterium
GTCGTCACCCGTGCGGGGACGCGAGGCGATGCTGAATGGCGCTCGAGATCGGCGTCGACCATTATTTCGATCAGCTGTTTGAAATTCACGGTCGGTGTCCACTTCAGGACGGAGCGCGCCTTGGAGGAATCGCCGAGCAGATGGTCAACTTCGGCTGGCCGCAGTAGCGCCGGATCGGTACGGACGTACTTCTGCCAGTCCAGCCCAACGTGCTGGAACGCGATTTCGACCAGCTCGCGCACTGAATGGCTGATGCCGGTGGCGATGACGAAGTCGTCCGGCTGATCCTGCTGGAGCATCAGCCACATCGCGCGAACGTAATCTCCAGCAAACCCCCAGTCACGATGCGCATCGAGGTTCCCGATGGGTAGAGTATCGGTCAGTCCCAGTTTGATGCGGGCGACCAGATCCGTCACTTTACGGGTCACGAACTCCAGGCCACGGCGCGGCGACTCGTGGTTGAAGAGCATGCCGGACACGGCAAACAAGTTGTAGCTCTCACGGTAATTGACGGTGATGTAATGCGCGAAGACCTTCGAGACGCCGTACGGGCTCCGTGGATAAAATGGCGTATTCTCGGTCTGCGGCACCTCGCGCACCTTCCCGAACATCTCGCTCGACGACGCCTGATAGAAGCGAATCGTCGGATCGACCTGTCTGATCGCGTCGAGCACGCGCGTCACGCCCTGGGAGTTGTATTCACCGGTCAGCATCGGCTGGTCCCAGGATGCGGGGACGAACGACATGGCGGCCAGGTTGTAGAACTCGTGCGGACGCACTTCGTCGATGAGCCGGATGATTGACAGCTGATCCAGCAGATCGGCTGGCTTGAGCGTCACGCGATCCAGCAAATGCTCGATGCGCCATAGATTGGGTGCGCTCGAGCGCCGCACCATGCCGAAGACGTCGTACCCTTTCTCCAGCAGCAACTCTGCGAGGTACGAGCCGTCCTGACCGGTGATCCCGGTGATTAACGCACGCTTGTTCATCGTTGTCGGGAAAAGCCTTCTGGAGAAAACCGAGCAATTGTACGGGCCCTGATCGACGCGGGTCAAGTGTGTAGAATCACGACGGATACGATGCGGCAGCGATTCTGGTCCACTAGCTCAGCGCGAGTCCGCATCGTGGTCGCGCTCGCGCTGTTCCTGTACCTGACGTTTCTCCGCACCCGACACATCTCCGAGACGTTCTGGCTGCTCGGCGACCAGATTCTCTACTGGCGTATCGCTCTCGGACCCTGGGATGAGCTGCCCCTCGGCGGCGGGCCCAGCTCGGTCGGAGGCACAACCCTTGGGCCAGCGTTCGTCTGGACCATGTGGGGGATCCGGCATCTCGTTGGCCCGTGGGTGGACAACCTTCCGCACGCGGGCGGGATCGGACTGAGCGTCATTCAGTCCCTGGCAGATGCGTTTCTGTTCATCGTCCTCTGGAAGCGCTTCGCATCGCCCGCTCTGGCTGTCGGCGTCACTCTTCTGATCGCGTCAGCTCCGTACGACATGGCGCTCACGGCCACGATCTGGAATCCACCGCTCGCCGTCGCGTTCGTCAAGATCGCCATCGCCTTCATCCTGCTCGGAGGCCAGGACCCATCCCTCTGGTCCGACGCCGCGGCGACCGGTGCGGCGGTTCTCGCGGTTCAGTCGCACTCCTCTGCCGTGTTTTTTGCCGCCCCGCTCGCGGCGTCGCTCATCGCGCGCGACGTTCTGGCGAACCGTCTCCATCGGGTGGTTCAGTACGTGCTTTCGGCCGGAATCATCGTGCTGGCGTTGGAGGCTCCTTTCCTGCTCGATCGCGCCCTTCATCCCGAGAAACGCACGACTCCACCGGTCGTCGTCGACAACGTCCTGTTCACGATCGGCCATCCGGACACCTTCAGACCGGCGGCGGCCTTTCGCGAAGTAGCCGACGCGAACGCGTTCATCCTGCTTCGCCCATGGGAGCTCGATTGGTTTGCCCCGCTGTTGACGGTCTGCGCTCTCGTCACCGCGTTTCGGACCCGCCATGACATCGCGCTGGCAGCCATTACATACGTGCCGCTCGTCTTCGCAGGCGTCGGTTTTTCGTTCTGGCAACAGGCGTTCAACCACTATTGGTTTCTGACGATCGCCCCCAGCGCGGCGTTGACCGTCGCGCTGGCTGCAACCGCCTGGCAACCTCTGGCGCCGGTGGCTGCCACGTGCCTCGCGCTCCTGTTCGCGGTCGCCCAGCCTTCGCGCTTGTCCGACTCGATGACCATGCACCGGCTTCCGGAATATGGACCGCTCGTGCGGGGATCACAGGAGATCCGACGACGAGTGACCGAGGTGCGCGGCATCGAGACCGAGTTCGAGCTGCCCCCATCGTCCGATCGGCAGTTCGTCTTCGAAATCCTGGGTGGCCGCGTCACCCCGACGGCGCCGCTTCGGGCGACGATCGAGAAGACCGGCCGCGTGCGTTTCGTCCAGGCCGAGTGATGGATCTCAAGGAAGCGGGACTGCTCGACGGCGACCAGGCGAGCCATTGGTACTATGCGAGCAAGGCGCGGGCGCTGCAGCGCTGCCTGCTGGGCCGGGATCCCCGCAGGATTCTGGACGTCGGAGCCGGCTCCGGCTTCTTCTCCCGAACGCTCCTGCACCGCACGCAGGCGACGAGCGCGATCTGCGTCGATCCGGGGTACGAGCGTGAATGGTCCGAGACGGCAGCCGGCAAGCCGATCGCGTTCCGGCGGTCGAGCGCGCCAGACGAGGCGGATCTCGTGCTGCTGATGGACGTCCTCGAGCACGTGGACGATGATGTAGGGCTCGTGCGTTGGTATGCCGAACGGGTCGGTATCGGAACCCGGTTCATCGCTTCCGTTCCTGCTTTTTCCTGGTTGTGGAGCCGCCATGACGAGTTCCTCGAGCATCGGCGGCGCTATACGCTGACGCAGGTGTTGCGGGTGTTCAGGGAGGCGGGCCTCTCACCCGTCGGCGGCTTCTATTTTTTCGCGACGTTGTTTCCCGCCGTCGCCGTCCGGCGGTTGTGGAATCGTCTTCTTCCTTCGAGTCACGAGCCAAAGAGCGACCTGCGCCGGCATCACGCGATCACGAACAGCATGTTGACCGGCATCTGTTACGCGGAGTCGGCCGTCGCACAATACAACCGGGCGTTCGGGTTGACAGCCTTTGCCGTGGCCGAGAAAACCGCACCCGCCATCTCCCGCCGCTGAGACATGCCTCCGGTCTTGCAGCTCGTCGTTCCCTGTTACAACGAAGCGGACCGTCTCGATCCGGAGCCGTTTCTTCTGGCTGTTCGAGCCGACAGCGGGCTCGGCATCGTGTTCGTCGACGATGGGAGCACCGATGCAACGGCGACGATACTCGCGGGCCTCTCCGCAAAGAGCGAGGGGAGGATTTCGCTTCTGCGACTGGATCACAATGCGGGAAAAGCTGCCGCCGTTCGCAGCGGTGTCCTCGAAGCGCTGAACCGCGATCCTGCATACGTCGGTTTCTGGGACGCCGATCTCTCGACGCCGCTGACGGCGCTCCCCGAGTTCATGGAGGTGTTTGCCCAGAGACCCGACGTGGACATCGTGATCGGCGCGCGCGTCAAGCTGCTCGGACGCGACATCAGACGCCGCCTGATCCGCCATTACAGCGGCCGCATCTTCGCCACGGCGGCCTCGTTCGCGCTTGGCATCGGCGTGTACGACACACAGTGCGGCGCCAAGATCTTCCGGGCGACAGGACCGGTGCGGTCGGCGTTCGATCGGCCGTTCAGATCCCGGTGGATCTTCGACGTCGAAATTCTGTCGAGGTACGTGGCCGCATGCGGGACCACGGTCGCCGAATCGCGGATCTACGAGCTGCCGCTCCGAAGCTGGAAGGATGTCCCCGGCTCGAAGCTGAAGCTACGCCACGCCGTGCGCGCCGCGTGGGATCTTGCCAGGATTACGCGCCGTTAACCATGGAAGAGATCGATGTGGTCATCATCGGGGCAGGGGTCACCGGCCTGGCGTGCGGCAAGTTCGTCGCCGCGCGCGGACATTCGGTCTGCCTGATCGAGCGACACCCGCGCCCAGGCGCCGAAACCAGCACGCATAACAGCGGCGTCATCCACGCCGGGATGTATTATCCGGCCGGCGCACTGAAGACACGTCTGTGTGTCGAAGGGCGACCCCTTCTCTACGAGTTCTGTCGAGAGCGTCGAATCGAGCACCGACGATCTGGAAAGCTGGTGGTCGCAACCCTCGAGACGGAAGTGCCGGGGCTCGAAGCGCTCCACGCGCGCGGCGAAGCCAACGGCGTCGAGCGGCTCCAGATCGTGGATCGCACCTTCATCGCAAAGCGCGAGCCGAACATCAGGGCGATTGCGGGCCTCTTTTCGCCCGATACCGGCATCGTCGATGCCGACGGGCTGGTCCGGTCGTTGCTGGCCGCCGCTCGCGAAGAGGGCGCGATCTTCCTGCCCGGGACCTCCATCGTCAGCGCCGACCGGTCGGCGTCGGCGATTCTGGTACGAACAGGAAGCGAGACCATCGTCGCTCGACAGGTCATCAACGCCGCGGGGCTCTACGCGGACGAGGTCTCACATCTGCTCGGCGGCGAGAGCTTCACAATCTATCCCTGTCGAGGGGAGTACGCCGAGCTGGCCATGTCGAAGCGCTCGCTGGTGAGCGGTCCCGTCTACCCGCTTCCCCATTCGGGAGGCCACGGCCTCGGTGTTCACCTCACGCCGTCTACCGCCGGCAATGTCTGGATAGGCCCGACCACGCGCTACCAGCAGCGAAAGGACGATTACGAACATGACCGGCTGCCGCTCGAGGCCTTCGTCGAACCGACGCGAGCGCTGCTGCCCGATATCACGTTGGCGGACCTCCGTCTGTCTGGAAGCGGAATCCGACCGAAGCTTCATCCTCCTGCGGAGTCGTTCGCGGATTTCATCATTCGCCGCGATACCCGGAACCCGCGTCTGATTCAGGCCGCCGGGATCGAGTCGCCCGGCCTGACGGCGTGTCTCGCAATTGGGCGGATGATCGCGAATCTCGTGGACGAATTCGCCTAGACGGAAAGGGGACTCGGGACAAGTTGAGGTTGTCGCTACGTTCATCCGGACCGGTCGGAAACTGGCTGTGGCCGCGAACCGTTGGAGCGGCGCGTCGCACGCGTCAGACGGGAAACCGCGTCGCAGGCGCCGAAATCCGCCGCAGGTCACGGACCTGCGGCTTTGCCGCCGACCAGTCGCCGAAGACGCGGTTTCCCGCGCCGTCGACCCGGTTCGCGGACGCGGCCGGTTTGCGGCCGGGACAGGCGCAGATGCTACACGGAAA
>DATLLJ010000030.1:0-4822 GCA_035537875.1 Vicinamibacterales bacterium
GGGCTGGAGTTGCTGACGCCCAGCCCACCAGATCGTCAGATCGTCAGCATCCCCGAGCTGTCCCCGAACTTCTCTGCCGGCACGTCGAACTTGTCGAGGATCGCCATCAACAGATTGGCCATCGGCGTGGGCGTCGGGTGAGCGTCACCTGACCCTGCGCCAACGCGCCGGAGCCGGCGACGTGCATCAACGCGAGAGTAAGCGGGACCAGGACGAGCGGCCGGGCTTCTCCAGCTGGCCTTCGAGCCAAAACCCTCCAACCGGAATGGACCTCTGAATTTTTGACGCCTTTACAAGGCTGGACGGCGAACATCTGTGGTCTAATTCGCCAAAGTGCTGACAAAGAGGAGATAGCTATGGTGGGGCTTCAACGTGTGTTTCCGCTCGTCCTGTTCCTGCTGTTCGTGCTGGCCGGCAACCTCCCTGGGCAGACGGCCACGGCGCCGCTGCGGGCGCCGGACGTCATTTTCGTGCCTACCCCGTCCGAGGTGGTTTCTGCGATGTTGAAGCTGGCCAACGTCGGACCGAACGACGTGGTCTACGACCTCGGATCCGGCGACGGGCGTATTCCGATTGCCGCCGTGGAGCAGTTCAACGCGAAGTCGGCCGTCGGAATCGATATCAACCCCGTACGAATCAAAGAGGCCAACGAGAATCTCGCGAAGTCGAAAGCGGGGAACCGTGTGCGGTTCCTCAACCAGGACCTGTTCGAGACCCCGATCGGCGAGGCCTCGGTCGTCACGCTGTACCTGCTCCAGTCTCTGAACGAGAAACTGATGCCCAAGTTGCGGAAGGAGCTGAAGCCAGGCTCCCGTGTCGTCTCGCAGACCTTCAGCATGGGCCCCAGTTGGTCGCCGGAACAGACGATTCAGGTCGAAGGACGGAGCGTGTATCTCTGGACCATCAAATAGCCATCGCCCCGTTCACGGCGCTCGTGGCGGCTGTCGGGAAGATGGGAAGTGAGATGCTGGAACGAGGAGCGAACAGATCATGAAGCGACTACCACGCGCCTGCTGGGGCATCGGGATCGCCGTGCTGTTCGGTGGCGTCGCCCTCACGGGTCAGACCGGCGCGAAGAACGGCGAGTGGCGCGCGTATGGCGGTGACGAGGGGAGCACCCGCTACTCCCCTCTCGATCAGATCAACCGCGACAACGTGAAAGATCTCAAGGTCGCCTGGACGTGGAAGTCGGACAACTTCGGGGGGACTGAATTCAAGAACGAGTCCACCCCCATCATGGCCAACGGCACGTTGTACATCACGGCCGGCGACCGTCGCGCCGTGGTGGCGATCGATCCCGGAACGGGGGACACGCTGTGGATGTGGCGGATGGACGAAGGAGAACGCCATCGACGGGCTCCTCGACGAAATTCCGGCCGGGGCCTCGCGTACTGGGCGGACGGTCCTGGAGACCCTGGAGGCCCTGGAGGCAACGACGAGCGCATCATCGTGATCACGCCTGGATTCCGCATCGTCGCGCTGAACGCCAGGACCGGCATCCCGGTGTCAGGCTTCGGCCGGGATGGAATTGTCGACCTCTTCGATGAATACAAGTACAGCGAGGACCTCACCGGACGGATCGGCAACACGTCGCCGGCCGTGATTGCGCGCAATACGATTGTCGTTGGTCCCGCACTGCTCGTTGGCGCGCGCGTCAGCAAGGAAAACGTCAAGGCCGACATCATGGCTTTCGACGTCCGCACCGGCAGGAGGAAGTGGGTGGTTCATACCATCCCGCGCAAGGGAGAGCTCGGTTACGAGACCTGGTTGAACGACTCCGCGGAGTACACCGGGAATGCGGGCATGTGGGGACCGTACTCTGTCGACGCGGAACTCGGGTACGTCTACCTGCCGATCGAGGCGCCGACCAACGACGTCTACGGAGGCGATCGCCCCGGCGCCAACCTCTTCTCCGACACGTTGATGTGCGTGGATATCGAGACCGGCAAGATGGTCTGGTATCGGCAGCTGATCCACCACGACATCTGGGACTACGACATGCCCGCGCATCCGATCCTTCTCGATCTCACCGTGAACGGACGACCGGTGAAGGCGGTCGTGCAGCTGACGAAGCAGGCCTTTGCCTACGTCTTCGATCGCGTGACGGGGCAACCGGTCTGGCCAATAGAGGAACGATCGGTTCCGGCATCCGATGTTCCCAAGGAGCTGTCGTTCCCGACGCAGCCGTTCCCGACGAAGCCGCCGGCATTCGACGTTCAGGGCATCACGACGAACGACCTGATCGATTTCACGCCGGAGCTTCGCGCCAAGGCGGTCGAGGCGATCAAGCCATTCCGGATTGGTCCGATCTACACGCCAGGATCGCTCGGCCAGGCACCGGATGGCACGCGCGGCACGATCGTCGTCCCCGGCTTCGGCGGCGGTGCGAACTGGGAGTCGGGAGCCGCGGACCCCGAAACTGGATTCGTCTACGTCGGCTCGAACACTGGTCCATCGGTGATCGCCCTGACTTCCCCCCAACCCAACACGTTGACCTCGAGCTATGTGAGCGGCGACGGCCTCGGCCTTCCCCGAATCGAGGGCCTGCCGTTGCTGAAGCCGCCGTACGGCCGCATCACCGCGTACGACATGAACAAGGGCGAAATCGCCTGGCAGATTCCCAACGGCGACACACCGCCGGCCATCAAGAACAATCCAGCTCTCCAGGGCTTGACCATTCCAAAGACCGGCAGTCCTTCGCGTGCCGGCATCCTGGTGACCAGGACGCTGCTGTTCGCGGGTGAAGGATGGGGCGGACAGCCGATGTTCCGCGCGTACGACAAGGCGACGGGACAAATCATCTGGGAGTCCCAGATTCCCGCGGGTACGCAGGCCAGTCTCCCGATGACCTACATGCACCAGGGGAGACAGTTCATCGCGTTCACCGCGGGCAATGCGGCGACACAGACGCCGGCTCAGCTCGTGACGTTTGCGCTGCCGTTGCCAGCGAAACCGGCTGGCGGTGCACAGGCTGCCGGAGGAGGACAACAATAGCGTTGACTTGACCGCCGAGACAGACGGCAGTAGCTTCCGGCTGTATCAGGCGGCACACCGATTCTTTCCAGGGTCTCGCGACTTCCTGGAGTCGCAGGGGGAGGAGGTTGTCGATGAGTCGTGTAATCGCGACGTCCCTCGTCTTCGCCACGGTGCTTCTCTGCGCCGGCCCGGCGCAGTCCCACCACAGCAACGTCGAGTACGAAGTCACCAAGGTGATCACCGTGACCGGCGTGGTCAAAGAGTTCCAGTGGGTGAACCCGCATACCTGGCTGCACCTCACTGTGGACGATGGGAAGGGCGGCAAGGTGGAGTGGCTCGCCGAGGGCCGCGCACCTGGGATTCTGCTCCGGGCCGGATGGACGAAAAATTCACTCAAGTTCGGCGAGACGGTCACCGTGGACATGAGCCCGGCGAAGAACGGGACGCCGAAGGCCATCATCGCCCGAGTGACGAAGGCGGACGGCACCATTCTGTCCAATCAGCCGGTGTTCGAGTAACGGAGTCGTTCGAACATGCCCAAGATCATCACTTCGATCGTCAGCGCGGCTCTCTTGTTCACGTTGAGCACGCCGACGCCCAGCCTCATCGCCGCGCAGGGCGCGTCGGGCTCGACCGTTCAGGGAACGTCAGGCAGCGCACCGGACTTCTCCGGCGTCTACTACCCCGTGCAGCAGGGCCGCGGCGGACAGCCGCCAGCCGCTGCAGGCACCCCGCCGGCCGGCGCGCAGCGGGGCGGACCGCCGCCACGGCCCACGACATCGGCCCCGGTGTCGGACGGATCACAGGGCCGTGCGCCGGACGCGCCCTCGCTGACGCCCGAGTACATGGCGAAGTGGGAAATGATGAGGAAATCGCGCATGTCCGGCTCGTACGAGTTCGACAACAACGCCCGATGCCTTCCTCCAGGCATGCCGGCCATGATGGGCATGGCGTACGGCATGGAGGTCATGCAGACGAAAGACAAGGTCACGTTCTTCAGCGAGCTGAACGACGCGCTGCGGCGGGTCTACCTCGACGGACGCAAGCCGGCCCCCAAGATCCTGGACGATCCCACCTACGCTGGGTACTCAACGGGCCATTGGGAGGGAGACACGCTCGTCGTCGACACCGTCGCGCTGCACCCCGATTCATTCATCGAAGGATTCACGCCGCACAGCGACGCGATGACGGTCAAGGAGCGTATCCGGTTCACGGGGCCTGGCCTGCTCGAGGATCGCATCACCGTCACCGATCCAAAAGCGTTGACGAAGCCGTGGGAAACGGTCAGAACCTACCGGAGGGCGTCGCCGCCGAACGATCAGCTGAGAGAGTTCGCGTGCGCGGAAGGACTGACGCGCGAGAAGTGAGACGGCCAGAAACGTGCGGCTTCGCGAACCTGCGAGCGCCGCGACGCGAGCGTCAGACGGGAAACCGCGAGCGGAGGGCCGAGTCCGGCACAGGTCACGGACCTGTGCCTGCTGTGACCATGTCCCGGAGCCCGCGGTTTCCCGCGGCGTCGAGCGGTTCGCGAAGCCGCACGTTTCCGGCCGTCCCGTTCCCCGTACTGCGCAATTTCCGTGGCGCATTCTCCCGGCCAGGCCGCGCGTTGAGGTCGGTGCCTGGGTATAACCGTTCCAACGGCGAGAGAGTTCTGATCGCCGAGCCGAGGCCGCCACGCTCCAATCACAGTAGTCCTCAATTGGTGCCGAGCGGCCCTGAGTGATTCGCTACGCCACGGCCATCGGAATCGCCGTCCCATCTGGCCGCCGCCACGTCGTCCGGAACTCGCGATCGTAGGTCCATACCTTCAGCCCCCGATCCCGTCCGCAGAGCACGGCGATGCAGC
>DATLLJ010000031.1:0-15460 GCA_035537875.1 Vicinamibacterales bacterium
GGTGGGGAGGAGCCCGGGCCTGGGAGTCGATAGTCGGACGGCGCTTTCAGCCGAAGCCGCGATCGGCCAATCGATTACCCGATTACCAGATTACTCAATCACCAAATGCAAGTGTCGAGAGCTGCTGGGCCGGTGACTTGCGAGGGCCTTCGACGATCAGCTGGCCGCACGCTGCCCGGATGTCCTGCCCGCGGCTCTTGCGCACCGAGACGATCAGTTGATGGTCGGCAAGTATCCGCGCGAATTCGCCGACGACCTCGTCGGGTGGACGTTCGAAGGGAATACCGGCCGCGGGGTTCAACGGGATCAGGTTGACTTTTGCCTTCATGCCGGAGAGAAGCTTGGCGAGCCGTCTGGCGTCGGCGGGTGAATCGTTCACCCCTGCCAGGAGCACGTACTCGAAAGTGATCCGCGACCGTCGCTTCAGAGGGAACCGTCTGCAGGCCTCGATGATCTCGGCGACGCCGTATTTCCGGTTGAGTGGCACGAGCTCGCCACGCTGGGCGTCGGTCGGCGCGTGGAGCGACACCGCCAGGTTCGGCATGAAAGGCTCGCCTGCCAGGCGCTCGAGGGCGGGAAGAAGACCGACCGTCGACAGCGTCACGCGTCGCGGCGACAGCGCGAACCCGTGTTCGTCGGCCAGGATTCTCAGGGCTTTCATAGTGGCCTCGTAGTTGTGCAGCGGCTCGCCCATGCCCATCAAAACGATGTTGAAGGGCTGGGTTCGCATCTCGAGCGCGTGCACCAGCACCCGTACCTGGCCGACGATTTCGCCGGCTGTGAGATGGCGCGTGAGGCCCATCTTCCCGGTGAGGCAGAAGGCGCAGGCCATCGCGCACCCCACCTGGGTGGAGAGGCAGAAGGTCATCGATGGCGTGTCCGGGATGAAGACCGACTCGATCCGACGGCCGTCGCCAAGCTGGAGCAGAAACTTCTCGGTGCCGTCCGTGGAGCGGTCACGGTGCACGAGGGCCGGTGTCGTGACAGCGAGATCGGCTGCGAGCCGCGCCCGCAGGTCACGGGGCAGGTCTGTCATGGCGGCCAGGTCGGTTACCCCGTGGCGATAAATCCACTGGAAGATCTGCCGGGCGCGAAAACGTGGAAGGCCCCGGCCAGCCAGGACTTCTTCGAGCTCGGCCCGTTCGAACTCGGTCAGGTCTGCACGGGCCTGGACCGCAGTATCTCTTGCATTCATAATCACTTGCCGGATTCCCGATCTTACTGCGGTTCTGACAGGCTTGCTCCGACGTGTCGCGACGCGGTATAATGTGGCTCGGCCGATAATTCCTTCTGTTTCAATGCTTTGCGGCATCTTTCCGGCCGCCGGTTGAACGCGGATCCTGCTGCGAGCGTCACCTTGTCGAACTTACCGATCGTCCGGGACGTTTTGGATAACGGGCTCCGCATTCTCACCGAGCGCATGTCGGCGGTGCGCTCGGTCAGCATCGGGGTCTGGCTCACGCGCGGGTCTCGCCATGAGAGCGCCGACAAGAGCGGCGTCGCCCATTTTGTCGAGCACATGCTGTTCAAGGGCACGGCGACGCGAACCGCCGAGGATATTGCCCAGGCGATCGACTCCATTGGCGGCCAGCTGGACGCGTTCACCGCCAAGGAATACGCCAGCTATTACATCAAGGTTCTCGACGAGCATCTGCCGCTCGCCATCGACATCCTGGCCGACATCGTGCGGAATCCGGCTTTCAGCGACGAAGACATCGAGCGCGAAAAGAAAGTGGTCGTCGAAGAGATCAAGATGGTCGAGGACACGCCGGACGACCTCGTCCATGAGCTGTTCACGCAGGGCTTCTGGGAGAATCATCCGCTCGGTCGTCCGATCCTCGGAACCCGGGAGACCGTCGAGTCATTCGGCCGGGATTTCCTCCGTGACTATTTCCAGCAGGCCTACACCGCTCCCAACCTGATTGTGTCGGCTGTCGGCAATCTGGAACATGAGCGGGTCCGCGAGCTCGTGGACGAACGATTCGGATCGCTGCCGCGCTCCGGGTCGCCGCCAGCGGAAGAGGCGCCGCAGGTCGTGCCCAAGGTCTTGATTCGCAACAAGGAGCTCGAGCAGAGCCACCTGTGCGTCGGCGTCAGCAGCTATCCGCAGAACCACGACGACCGGTACGCGAGTTACCTGCTGAACACCCTGCTTGGCGGGTCGATGAGCT
Source organism: Vicinamibacterales bacterium (assembly GCA_035537875.1). Lineage (GTDB taxonomy): Bacteria > Acidobacteriota > Vicinamibacteria > Vicinamibacterales > CAVVIG01 > DATLLJ01. The sequence goes on from DATLLJ010000031.1 coordinate 2,172, forward strand.
CGCGTCTGTTCCAGAATGTTCGCGAAAAGCGCGGCCTCGCCTATGCGGTGTTCAGTGGTCTGAGCGCGTACCGTGACGCCGGCTCGTTTACGGTCTATGCCGGCTGTTCGAACGACGCGGTCGGCCAGGTCATCGATCTCGTGGTCGAGGAGTTACGCGGCGTCAAGCAGACGCCCGTTCCGGACGCGGAGCTGCAGCGGGCGAAGGATCACCTGAAGGGCAGCCTCATGCTGGGCCTCGAGAACACGGCGAGCCGCATGTCGCACCTCGCGCGTCAGGAAATCTACTTCGATCGCCAGTTCGGTCTCGATGAAACGCTGCAGGGCATCGAGCGCGTGACGGCGGCCGATCTGCAGCGGGTCGCGGCGGACCTGTTCCGAAGCGAATCGCTGTCGGCGACCGTGCTCGGCAATGTGAACGGCTTGCAAATTCCGCGCGGCCGGCTCGATTTGGAGTAAGGGCTCGTTCACCTGAAGGGAGACGAAGGGCACACGGGTCCTGGTCTGCGTTCTGGTTGATTGCCACCGATGATCCAGCGATACACGCACCCCGAGATGGGCCGCATCTGGAGCGAGCCGCACAAGTATCAGACGTGGCTGCTGGTTGAAACGGCTGCGGCCGAGGCGATGGCCGACGCGGGCATCATCCCGGCGGAGGCGGCTCGGGACATTCGGACGCGCGGCGCCTTCGATGTCGCGCGAATCGAGGAAATCGAACAGACGACCCAGCACGACGTGATCGCGTTCACGACCGCCGTGGCTGAGAAAGTCGGTCCCTCGGCCCGCTGGCTGCATTTCGGGATGACGTCCTCCGACGTGATCGACACGGCGCTGGCGCTGCTGATGCGCGAGGCGTGCGACGTCATCCTGAATGACATCAGCGCACTGTCGGATGCCGTTCGCGACCGCGCCATCGAACATCGGTTCACGCCGATGATCGGGCGGACCCACGGGGTTCACGCCGAGCCGATGACCTTCGGGTTGAAGCTGGCACTGTGGTTCGCGGAGCTCGAGCGCAATGTCGAGCGGGTCCGCCGCGCACGCGCGGTCGTCAACGTCGGCAAGATTTCCGGCGCGGTGGGCACGTTTGCGCACCTGGAGCCGGCCATCGAGGCGGACGTCTGTCGCAGGCTTGGGCTCGACGCCGAGTCAGTGGCGTCTCAAGTCGTCCAGCGCGATCGCCACGCCGAGCTGGTCGCGGCGCTCGCGATCACCGCGGCGTCTCTCGAGAAGTTCGCGCTGGCCATCCGGGGTCTCCAGAAGACGGAGATCGGCGAGGTTGAGGAGCCGTTCTCGAAGGGCCAGAAAGGGTCGTCGGCCATGCCGCATAAGCGCAATCCGATAGGTTGCGAGCAGATCGTCGGCCTGGCGCGCCTTCTGCGCGGCAACGCGCAGGCGGCATTGGAGAACGTGGCGCTGTGGCACGAGCGCGACATCTCGCACTCCTCCGTCGAACGGGTGATTTTGCCCGACAGCTTCATCGCCCTCGACCACATGCTCCGCCGCTTCACCCGCATCGTTCGCGGGATGGTGGTCTATCCCGAGCGGATGCTCGAGAATCTGAACCGTTCCCGCGGCGTCGTCTTTTCCGGTACCGTGCTGCTGGAACTCGCCCGTCGCGGAGTGGCCCGCGAGCAGGCGTACGAGTGGGTTCAGCGCAATGCCATGCGATCGTTCACTGAACAGACACCGTTCAAGGCGCTCTTGCTCGGCGACGCCGACGTGGCCCGCGTGCTGTCCCCCGCCGACATCGAGCGGGCCTTCGATCTGACCCAGCAGCTGAAGCACATCGACCACATTTTCGACCGCGTGTTTCGTACGGTCCACGCAAAGGTGTAGCAGAATGCGCGCGCGCGTTTTCGTGACCCTCAAGCCTTCGGTGTTCGATCCGCAAGGGAAGACCATCGCCGATGCGCTGCACTCGCTCGGCTACAGCGGCGTCTCCGACGTGCGGCAAGGCAAGTACTTCGAGCTCGACCTGTCGACGCGCGAGGTCGCCGAGGCCAGGGCGCTCGCCGCAGAGGTCGCCGACAAGCTGCTGGCCAATCCAGTGATCGAAAGCTATCGGATCGAGATTGACTCATGACATTTGCCATCATCGTATTTCCTGGCAGCAACTGTGACGAGGACGCATATCACGCGGCCGGCAGCGTGCTCGGGCAGTCCGCCGAGTACATCTGGCACAAGGACACCGACCTCAAGAACGCGGATGTGGTCGTGCTGCCCGGCGGCTTCGCCCATGGCGACTACCTGCGCACCGGCGCGATGGCGCGGTTTTCGCCCATCATGCGTGAGGTGCAGGCGTTCGCCGAACGCGGTGGCCCGGTTCTCGGCATCTGCAATGGATTCCAAATACTGCTCGAGGCCGGTCTCCTTCCCGGGGCGATGCTCCGCAACCGCGGCCTGAAATTCCTCTGCCAACAGGTTTACGTCCGCGTGGAGCAGACCGATACTCCGTTCACTCGCGCGTGCCGCAAAGGGCAGGTACTGCAGATTCCGATAGCCCACGGGGAGGGCAACTATTTTGCGGAGCCGGATGTCCTCGCCCGCCTGGAGGCCAATCGGCAGGTGATTTTCCGCTACACGGATGCCTCCGGGGAGTTGTCCGAAACGGCCAATCCCAATGGATCGATGGCGGCCATCGCCGGCCTCTGCAACGAGCGGCGCAACGTCGTCGGGTTGATGCCGCACCCCGAGCGAGCGTGCGAATCGATGCTGGGGAGCGCCGACGGTCTGCTGATCTTTCAGTCTGCCGTCGAATCGATCGGTGCGCAGCGCGGATCAGTCGGCCGCGCGCTGCAGACGGTTCAGTTGTAGTCCGGTCGTTCGCCAGCTGGGCGCCATCCTATGCCTGATCCCGCAATCCTCGAACGCCACGGTCTCAAGCCAGACGAGTACGATCGCATTGTCGGATTGCTCGGTCGTGAACCGAACCTCACCGAGCTCGGCATCTTTTCGGTGATGTGGTCCGAACACTGCAGTTACAAGAGCTCGCGCGTCCATCTCAGAACGCTGCCGACGGAAGGACCGCAGGTGCTGCAGGGCCCGGGCGAAAATGCCGGCGCCGTCGATATCGGCGAGGGACTCGCCGCGATCTTCAAGATTGAGTCGCACAATCATCCCTCCTTCATCGAACCCTATCAGGGCGCAGCGACCGGTGTCGGCGGGATCATTCGGGATATCTTCACGATGGGCGCGCGCCCGATCGCCCTGCTCAACTCGCTTCGTTTCGGGGCCCTCGACTCGCCCGGCACGCGGCGCGTGCTCGAAGGCGTCGTCGCCGGAATCGCCGGCTACGGCAACAGCATCGGGATTCCAACAGTGGGTGGAGAGATCGCCTTCGAGCCCTGCTACGCCGGAAATCCGCTCGTCAACGTTTTCTGCCTCGGCATTGCCCCCGCGGCAGACATCGTGAAGGGCGTCGCCTCCGGCGTTGGCAACTCGGTGTACTACGTGGGCGCCAAGACGGGCCGCGACGGCATTCACGGGGCGACAATGGCGTCAGCCGAGTTCGACGCCAGATCCGCAGAAAAGCGGCCCGCCGTTCAAGTCGGCGATCCGTTCATGGAGAAGCTGCTCCTCGAAGCCTGTCTTGAAGTGATGAAGTCGGATGCGCTCGTCGGCATTCAGGACATGGGGGCGGCGGGCCTGACGTGTTCGACCTCTGAAATGGGATCGCGGGGTGGTGCCGGCGTCGAGATTGACGTGGCGCTCGTGCCGCAGCGGGAGTCCGGTATGACGCCGTACGAGATCATGCTCTCGGAGTCGCAAGAGCGGATGCTCCTCGTCGTCACGCGTGGGCGCGAGGCGGAGATCGAGCGTACGTTCGACAAGTGGGATCTGCATGCGGTCCGAATCGGCGAAGTCACTGCGGATGGGATGTTGCGAGTCAAGGAGCGTGGCGCGGTCGTCGCCGAGATTCCCAATCGGGCGCTGACCGACGAGGCCCCCGTGTACCGGCGTCCGATGTCTGAGCCGGCGTATCTCAAGGAGGCGCAACGCCTGGATCTTGCCGCGCTCGGTCCGCCACCGGCCGCTTTGCGCGACGCCAGCGCGGTGCTGCTGCGGCTGCTGGGGTCTCCGACCATCGCCTCGAAGCGTTGGGTGTACCGGCAGTACGACCATATGGTTCGCACGAACACCGTCAACCTGCCCGGCTTCGGGGCTGGCGTCGTGCGGATCAAGGGGACTGACAGGGCGCTCGCGCTTTCGGTGGACGGCAACGGACGGTACTGCTATCTCGATCCGCGCCGGGGTGCCATGCTCGCCGTCGCAGAGGCGGCCCGAAATGTGGCCTGTCGGGGCGCACGTCCACTCGGGGCCACCAATTGTCTGAACTTCGGCAACCCGGAGCGTCCGCCGATCATGTGGCAGTTCGCACAGGCCGTCGCAGGGATTGGCGCGGCGTGCCGCGCGTTGAACGTGCCGATCACCGGCGGCAACGTCAGCCTGTACAACGAGACCGACGGCAATGCGGTCTATCCGACGCCGGTGATCGGTGTAGTGGGCGTCATGCCCCGGGTGGATCAGGTGGTTGGCAGCCGTTTCCAGACGTCCGGCGACGTCGTGTTGCTGCTGGGTGAGAGCCGGGGTGAACTGGGAGGCAGCGAATACCTCAAGGTCGTGTACGATCAAGTACGCGGCGCGCCACCTCTGCTTGACCTCGACCGTGAACGGGCGCTGCAGGCTCTCATGATTGCCCTGGCGGAGGCACGGCTGGTGCGGTCGGCCGAGGACTGCTCAGACGGTGGCCTGAGTGTGGCGGTGGCGGAATGTTGTTTCGGTCATGAGGGTCTTGGTGCGGAAATATCAATCGATGCGGTCGAGCTCGGGGTGGATCGCAGCGTCAGCGACGCCGCCGCCCTGTTCGGCGAGTCGGCCTCGCGGATCGTGATCTCCGTCGCGCCCGAGCACGTGGGGCAGGTGCTGCAGGAGGCCGCGGCGGTGAACGTTCCAGCGTCCGTGATCGGTCGCGTGGGGGGGACGCGGCTCCGCGTGGCCATCGGGGGCCGGATGACGCTCGATGTCTCCGTCGACGAAGCCGAGCGGACGTGGGCTGCGGCGATTGAGTGGTCTTTGGCAAAGAAGATCGCCTGATGGACAAGTTCAAGGACGAATGCGGCGTTTTCGGCATCTTCGGCCACCCCGAGGCGGCCAACATGACGTACCTCGGGCTGTACGCGCTGCAGCATCGTGGACAGGAGAGTGCGGGCATTGCGGCATCGGATGGCTACCAGGTCCGCGTCTCGAAAGCCATGGGCTACGTCGCCGATACGTTCGATGGAGAAGTGTTGTCGCGCCTGCCTGGTTCGATGGCAATCGGCCATGTCCGATATTCGACAGCGGGCGAGAGCAAAATCTCGAACGCCCAGCCGATTCTGATCGAGTGCGCGCACGGCCAGATTGCCATTTGCCACAACGGCAACCTCGTCAATGCCGGGGAACTTCGGACTGAGCTGGTAGGACAGGGATCGATCTTCCAGTCGAGCAGCGATACCGAAGTGGTGTTGCACCTTTACGCGCGCTCGAAGGCGGGCAATCCGATTGACGCCATCGTCGAGTCGGTTTCTCAGGTGCAGGGGGCGTTTTCTCTCGCGCTCATGACCAAGGATCGCATGATTGCCGTCCGCGATCCGCACGGGTTCCGACCGCTTGCGCTCGGGCAACTCGGTGGCGCCACGGTCATCGCGTCGGAAACGTGCGCGATGGATTTGATTGGGGCGACCTACGTGCGGGACATCGAACCGGGAGAGGTGCTCGTCGTGAGCGCCGAAGGCACGCGCTCAATCATGCCGTTCCCCGCAGCCCCGCTCGCCCACTGCGTCTTCGAACATGTGTACTTCGCGAGGCCGGACAGCTACGTGTTCGGGCGGAGCGTCAACGAGATCCGGACCAACCTCGGTCGGATTCTGGCGCGCGAGCAGCCAGTCGAGGCGGACGTCGTGGTTCCAGTGCCCGACTCCGGCGTGTGCGCGGCGATGGGGTTTGCGGACGCCTCGGGCATTCCGCTCCGCATGGGGCTCATCCGCAATCACTATGTTGGCCGGACCTTCATTCAACCGCAGGCGTCCATCCGCCATTTCGGCGTGAAGGTCAAGCTCAACCCGGTGCGGAGCATCCTCGAAGGCAGGCGCGTGGCCCTCGTCGATGACTCGATCGTCCGCGGGACGACCAGCCGCAAGATCGTCAAGATGGTGCGCGCTGCGGGCGCGAGCGAGGTTCACGTCAGAATCAGCTGTCCCCCGACGATTTCGCCCTGCTTCTACGGCGTCGACACGCCCAGCCGCCAGGATCTGATCGCGGCGACGCACACGCTGGAAGAAATCAGGAAGTATCTCGAGGCCGACAGCGTTGGATATCTCAGCCTCGAGGGTCTGATGACGGCCGTCGGCCCTCAACGCGGCTCCTACTGTCGATCCTGTTATACGGGTATCTACCCGGTGCCGTTTCCCCAGGACGAAGCCACGTATCTCCAGCTGGCCCTGAAACTCGAAAAAGAGCCGGTCAGAGAACCGGTGAAAGAACCGGTGACGAAGTGAAGGACTGACGACTGATGGAGTTCATCGCTCGCCCGCGACACATCACGTCCTGGAAGACGGCAAGGCTTCTTGCAGGGCTGCTTCTTGGTATCCTCTGCGTCACCGACCCCGCACGCATTGCGGCTCAGGCCGGTCAGGAGCCGCCGGCTCCGCAGGCTTCCTCGGCCGAGCAGTTGAAGGCTGCCATCGATAAGCTCGGTGATTTTGATTACGACACGCGCACGGCCGCGGCACGGTCGGTGCGGCGGACGGCGGCGGCGCAGGCCGTGCCGGCCCTGAGGCAGGCCGTCGCCGAACACGCCGATGGATATGTCCGCTATCGAGCTCTCGTGCTGCTCACCGGCTTCAACGATCCGCGCACCAAGGATGTCATGCGGGAAGCGCTCGGCAGCCCCAACGACCGGCTTCGCGCCGTCGCGTACAGCTTTTTCGAGCATCAGCCCGACCGAGCGACGCTCGCCCCGCTTCTCACCGCGCTCGAAGGGGAACACGGCGAATTCGTTCGGCCTTCGCTGGTGCGCGCGCTGGCCGCGCAGGCGGCAGTCTTTGACGATCCCCAGGTCCGCCAGACACTGCTGTCCGAGGTGAAGCGCGGCGAAGACTATTTTCGCAGCGCGGTCATCGAATCGCTGGGCGATTACAGGGCAGCCTACGCGCTGGATGTGCTCCTCGAGGTGGCGAAGCAGGAGGGTCCGCTGCAGGATGATGCCGCGCTGGCGCTGGGAAAGATCGGAGAGCCGCGAGTGCTCAATACCCTGGCGACTCTACAGCAGACCGCGCCGAGATCCGCACAACCTACGATCGCGACGGCGATCTGCCTGCTTGGCGTCAACTGCGGATCTCACCAGAACTATCTCATCGAAACGCTGAAGTTCGCCGATCGCAATCTGGGGTTTCAGGAGCTGATGCGGGCAGCAGCAGCCGGGCTGGGCGCGCTTGCCGTGGCCGGCAGCCATGACCAGGCCGTGGGAGCGCTGTTGGATGTCGGCATTCCGGCGCGAGACGACACCACACGGGCTCCTGTCGCGCTGGCCCTTGCCACCGTTGCCTTGCGCAACACACCGCTGATGCTGTCGGTCCTCGCCGCCCATGCCGATCGCGACCGGGCCATCGATCTCATCGCCGAAGGCTTCGACGGGCTTGAGGAAGATCTGGACAAGGAAACGTTCTTCGCCGCCGTACGACGCACCTATTGGGACTCGCCCGAAACATCACCGGCGCGGCAGCTGATGCAGACGCTCATCGGGAAACTGGATTTCTGATGGACTACCGTCAGGCCGGCGTCGACATCGACGCCGGGAACGAGACGGTGCGGCGGATCAAATCGCTGGCACGGGCAACCTTCACCCCGGGCGTCCTTTCCGACATCGGATCGTTCGGGGGGCTGTTCCGGCTCGATCGCGATCGCTTTCCGGATCCCGTTCTCGTGTCGAGCGCCGACGGCGTGGGGACCAAGCTGAAAGTCGCCTTTCTGACGGGGAGGCACAACACCGTTGGCGCGGACCTCGTGAATCACTGCATCAACGACATCCTGGTCCAGGGCGCGCGCCCCCTTTTCTTCCTCGACTATCTGGCGACAGGGCGACTCTCTCCTGACGTGGCCGAACAGATCGTGAGCGGGATCGCGGCTGCCTGTCTGGAGCACGGTTGCGCGTTGATCGGCGGCGAGACAGCGGAGATGCCCGGCTTTTACGCCGACGGCGAGTACGACATCGCCGGCTTCATCGTCGGCGCCGTGGACCGGGCGAAGCTCGTGAATGGCCGGAGCATCGCTCCCGGCGACGTCCTCATTGGGCTGCCGTCAACAGGGCTGCACACCAACGGCTATTCGCTGGCGCGTCGCGTGATGTTCGACATCGCGGGCCTCGGGGCGGGGACGTTCGTGCCGGAGCTGGATGCCACCGCTGGTGACGCGCTGCTCGCGCCGCACCGTTGCTACCTGCCGGTCGTGGCGCCACTGCTCGATCGCGGGCTCGTGAAGGGACTGGCCCACATTACCGGGGGCGGCATCACCGAGAATCTTCCTCGAATTCTCCCGGAGGGATGCGGGGCGGCCATCGATTCGTCTGCCTGGATCGTGCCTCCCATCTTCCGGTTCATCCAGGAGCGCGGGCGCATCGGTCGTGAGGAGATGTTTCGCACGTTCAATATGGGTGTCGGCCTCGTCATCGTCTGCGCCGCTGAGACTGCCGAGCGCGTACTGGACACGATTTTGGAAGCCGGCGAACCGCATCCAGTCCGCCTCGGCATCGTCGTCGCCGGCGATGGATCGGTCCGCTACACCTGGTGACCGGGATGACGTCGCCGGAACCTCGCAACGAGCGCGGGCCGTCTTCTCGCCGCCTCGGGGTGCTCATCTCCGGGCGCGGCTCCAACCTTCAAGCCATCATCGACGCCGTCGATCGACATCGGCTCGACGCGCAGATCGCCGTCGTCATCTCGAGCCGGCCGGATGCTTCGGGGCTTGCCCGCGCCAGAGAGGCCGGCATCGAGGCCGTCATCGTCAGTCCTCGGGACCATCCCGACCGGGACAGCTGCGATCGCATCATCGTGGATGTACTGGCCTCTCACCGTGTCGATCTGGTCTGTCTGGCTGGCTATATGCGGCTGGTTGGTGAGCCGTTGCTGACAGCGTTTGCCGATCGAATCCTCAACATTCACCCGTCGCTGCTGCCAGCCTTCCCCGGGTTGGAGGCACAGAAACAGGCGCTCGAGTACGGAGTGCGCGTGTCGGGCGCAACCGTTCACTTGGTGAGCTCGGAGCTGGACGGCGGGCCGATTGTGCTCCAGGCCGTCGTGCCCGTGCTCGACGATGACACAGCGGAAACGTTGTCGAGTCGGATTCTCGTCGAGGAGCACCGCATCTACCCGGAGGCGATTCAGCTGATCCTCGATGGCGGCTGGGTGGTGGAGGGCAGGCGAGTCGTCAGGCGCGCGCCGTCGGCTTCGACGCGCGCCTGATTCCGATCACTTCAGGTTCTTCCGCACCGGCGAGTCGGGTCCGGGATACCAGTAGTTCAGGTGGCAGTTCTCGCAGGCCTGGTCGATGCGGTCACCCGCCTCGTACAGTCCTTCGACGTTTCGTTCGTCGACGGCCTTTAGTGCCACCAGCGCCGCATCCGTTAGTGCTTGTGCAAACGCGTCGAACGCCCGTCGGTCACGTTTGAGCAGGATCTCGACTTGCGCCGGACTCAGGTCGTCCGGACCAGGAGGTTCGAATGCGATACCAGGCGCCGCCTTCGTGGGACTGACGGGACGCGGTATTTTCAGCAGGTTCCCGGCCTCGGCCAGGATCATCGCGTTGTTGCGAACGGCCAGCCATTCGGCGTCCGTTGTGGGCCGTGTCTCCTTCTCGCCTTCAGCGGTGACCACCACCGATACCGATTCGAAGATGGCGTCGCCAATCGGATCGACGATCTGCAGCATGAGCTCCAGGATGCTGCCGACGGGTGACAAGCCGGTCGCCGAGGCTTTTCCCTGAGCCGACACGGGGTGCTGGGCGAGCGCGAGGGCCCCGACGAACACGGACACGGCAACGAGAACAAGGCGGCGAAATCTACGCATTTCAGAACCTCTCTGGGGGACTTTACTCATAACCTCTAGCCCTCCTCAACTGAAGACTTTCTGAATCTGTCGTCAAACCGGGGCAGGCTCGAGGGTGAGCACGGCGACCTCCGGCGGGCAGTTGAGCCGTACCGGTACATAGACCGTTCCTACGCCTCGGCTTACGAACATCGTCGTTTTTCCCATGCGGCCGATGCCGGCGACAACGGGAAACTTCTGTGCGGCAATCGCGCCCACGCCCGGAAGCACGACCTGGCCGCCGTGCGTATGCCCCGACAGCACCAATGGCACGTCGAGGGCGGCAGCTTCTTTCAGACGTCGTGGATCGTGTGCCAGCAGGATCACGGGTCCCGTGGCGCCGCCCGTGACCTTCGCGATGTCGGACAGGCGCCTCGTCCAGTACCGGATGCCGACGACATCGACGCTTTCGCCCCGGACGGTGAGATGCGTGCGCGCATCCTTCAGCACCTGCACGCCGTTATCTGCGAGTGCCGAGGGCATTTCGTGATCGTCATCGTGGTTGCCGAGAATAGCAAATACGCCCGAAGGCGCCGACAGCGGCGCGAGCGCTTCGGCAGCCGGCGTGACGTATTGGCGGTCGCCCCAGGTGACGTAATCGCCGCCGAGGACGATCAGATCCGGACCTTCTGCCATCATGGTCGTGACGGCCATCGTGACGTCGTCGTGTGAGACCCAGCGGCTGCGGTGGATGTCGGTGAGCAGGCCGATGCGGAGGCCCGTCAGGGCAGGCGGCAGTCCCGAGACGGCGATGGTCGCGCGCGTGACGTCGAGACGATGACGAGCATAGAGAAAACCGTACGCGCCTGTGCCGGTCGCAGCGCCGATGCCCGCGCCGACGAAGCCTTTGAGGAGTGAACGACGAGTCACGGCGGACATGCGTCTTCTGATGTCCCTTGAGTGTCCCGGCCCCCTTGGAATTCGGGACACCGGGTTATAGTAACAGCTTCGCCATGTCCAATTTGTTCAGGGAGCTCGAGTGGCGCGGTCTTGTGTACGACGCCACGGAGGGGCTGTCCGACGCGCTCGACAGGGAGCGTGTCACGGCCTACATCGGGTTCGATCCGACGGCGTCGAGCCTGCATGTCGGCAGCCTCATGACGGTCATGCCGCTCGCGAGGCTGCAGCGATTTGGACACCACGCCATCGCGGTTGTCGGCGGTGGGACCGGCATGATCGGCGATCCCAGCGGCAAGTCGCAGGAGCGTGTGCTCCTGTCTTCGGAGCAGGTGGCGGCGAACGTGGCCGGCGTCAGAAGGCAGCTCGAACAGTTTCTCGACTTCGAGGTCGCGTCGAACCCGGCACGCATCGTCGACAACGCCGACTGGCTGGGTACGATCGATGTCCTTTCGTTCCTGCGGGACACCGGCAAGCACTTCACCGTGAACTACATGTTGCAGAAAGAGTCGGTCAATCGTCGTCTTGAGAGCGAAGAGGGCATCTCGTATACCGAGTTCAGCTATCTGGTCCTTCAGGCGTACGATTTTCTCCAGCTCTTCGATCGCTACGGCTGCACGCTGCAGATGGGCGGCAGCGATCAGTGGGGGAACATCACCGCCGGAATCGATTTGATTCGCAAGCTGCGCGCGAGAAAGGTGCACGGGTTGGTGTGGCCGTTGATGAAAACGGCGTCGGGCGCGAAGTTCGGAAAAACCGAGGCCGGCACCGTGTGGCTCGATCCGCAGCGGACGTCGCCGTTCCGCTTCTATCAGTTCTGGCTGAACACAGACGATCAGGCGGCGTCCGCCTATCTCAAGTCCTTCACGTTTCTCGATCGCTCTTCAATCGAGGAGCTCGACAGCGTTACGCGCTCCGCGCCGGAGAAGCGCGAAGCCCAGCGTGTCCTCGCCCGCGAAGTCACGTCGATGGTCCATGGTCGGGATCTCGCGGCGCGTGCCGAGCATGCCTCGGCGGTGCTGTTTGGCGAAGACATCGCCACGCTCAGCGCGAGCGACGTCCTCTCCGTCTTCGAAGACGTGCCGGCCACCGACCTGGCCGCCGATCTGTTTGAATCGAGCGGATTCGGGATCGTCGATCTCGTCGCCCAGGTGCAGCTTGCCCCGTCGAAGGCCGAGGCGCGTCGGCTGGTGCAGTCGGGGGGCGTGTACGTGAACAATCGTCGGGTGACCGATCCGCATCTGCGCGTGACGCGGGCGGACGCGATCGAAGGGCGATTGTTCGTGTTGCGCAAGGGTCAGAAACAGAATCACGTGGTCCGACTCGCTTGACGGTCGCGGCACCGTACGCGATACTGTCGGGACGTTCGGTGCGAGTGGTTCGTTAGCTGCCGGGCAAGCCGGGTCACCCCTCAAGCTCTCGGGCGGTCAACCAAACAGTACGTCAGCAAGTGGTGTTTCTGTGGTTGACAGATTTGTGAAGTTCTAGTAACCTCAAAAGGTTCCCCTAAAGAGCATCGGTCGCGAGGCTGACGCCGGTTTGGGGGCCGGGGTTGGGCCCCCGGCGTCTGCAAAGCCTTCCGGGTGCCCCGAGGCACACGGATCGGTCGGTTCTTTGAAAACTAGATAGTGCGTGCAAGCACACACAGCCCTGTTGAGGGTCTCGTGGTTGAGTGAGGCGTACAGCCGAGCTCGATGCGAGGCTTTGAAACAATGAGAGTCAGCGTGCGGCGTCACGGCAGTCGGTCGATTGAAGCATTCAATCCGGGCTTCAACGATTGGTGGCGACCGCAACATGACAACGGATTGAACAACGCAGAGCCATATCGGCCTCGCGTTAACAAGTTGTGTTCGCATGCAGTGTCCGGCTTCAACCGGATCTGCTGCGAGCCAGCGACCTTAACATGAGAGTTTGATCCTGGCTCAGAATCAACGCTGGCGGCGTGCCTAACACATGCAAGTCGAACGCGAAAGCCCCGCAAGGGGTAAGTAGAGTGGCAAACGGGTGAGTAACACGTGGGTGACCTGCCTTCGAGTGGGGGATAACGTCCCGAAAGGGACGCTAATACCGCATGACATCCTGCCTTTGAAGAGGCGGAGATCAAAGTTGGGGATCGCAAGACCCAGCGCTTGAAGAGGGGCCCGCGCCTGATTAGCTAGTTGGTGAGGTAACGGCTCACCAAGGCGACGATCAGTAGCCGGCCTGAGAGGGCGGACGGCCACACTGGGACTGAGACACGGCCCAGACTCCTACGGGAGGCAGCAGTGGGGAA
>DATLLJ010000032.1:0-4689 GCA_035537875.1 Vicinamibacterales bacterium
CGCTTCTGCCGTCGCCGTGGCGCCGATGTCGATGGTGTTGATGCCAAACACGGGCCCGATGAGCGTCGCGACGGGGTTGCTCCGGTTGGTGGTCCGAAACACGTTCACCTGCACCCGGTTGTCCAAACCAGTCGGCCCGAGCGGGAAGGTGACGTCTCCCGTCTGCACGGAGACGGTGTTCCGGATCACGAGATTGGATTCCGCCGTGGTTATTGCGCTGCGGACCACGGGGCCGCCGGCGGATCGGTCGTAGTAGTCGTTGAAGACGAGCGCCGTTGCGCCTGCGAGCGCCCCGGCATCGGCGGCGTTCTGTGCCTGCGACCGCGCCGTCATGTACATGCCCACGTCGATGGCCAGCGTTGAGGCGGCAAAGAACGTCATGAAGCCCATCCCGACCCAGACGAACGACATCCCTCGTTCGTCGCGTCGCAAATGTTCAAAACGGCTTCTCATCATGTGCGCTCCATTGCGACGGCGGGCCTCACAACCCGCCGCGGCTCAGTCCTGACTCGGCAAACTCGGGCAACGTTCAGCGCTGCGTGCGTCGCTCCAACTCGGCCTGATATTCCGCTTCGGCCGTGCGCAGTCGTTCGGCCGCGGCATCGATCGCTCGTTGCCGCTCGGCTTCCCGCTCGGCTTCGCGCCTGGCGTCGAGCATCTGACGCTGCGCCGTTGCCTCGGCTTCCTTGACGGCCTTGGCCTGGAGCTTGGCCGCTTCGGCATCTTTCTCCGCCTGAATCTTGGCGGCTTTCTCATCCTTCTTGGCCTGCTCGCGATCGAGCTCGTCCTGCTTCGCCTGGCGCTTCGCTTCTTCCTTCCGCGCCTTGTCGGCAGCCTTCGCATCACGCTCAGCCTGTTCGCGTGCGGCCTTCTCGAGCTGACGCTGTTCCTTTGACAATTCGGCGACATCGGCGTCGGCCTGTTGCGAGACGGCGCTCGCCGGATCCGTTGCCTGCTCCGCTGGAGCCTGCGCTGCAACGGGCTGAGCCGCGACGGGGCTCGCCTCTGCGGGCGCGGCGGCAACCGCGGCCGGGACTGGCGTTGGGCTCTGACCGTCGAGCGTTGCGAGTGCCCGATCCTGTGCGCGCTCGACTTCGGTGCGGTTATCCGCAACGGGCGCGGGCGCCGGATTCGCCGCCTGCGACCGTGACGACTCGGTGAACGCGGGCGCCGGAGCGGGATACGTCTTCTTCAGATCCGACAGCGGCGGCATGAACGTATCCGGGTAATTCGGAAGCGACGGCGTCACGCCCGGCGAATTGTTCGGCAGAATCTCCGGCGTAATCATCACGACGAGTTCCGTCTGATCGCGCTTCGACGCCTTGCTCTTGAACAGGTAGCCGAGGATCGGAATGTCGCCGATGCCAGGAATCTTCTGCATCGTCGTTTGCATCTGGTTGCTCATCAAACCGGCGATGGCAAACGTCTGGCCGCTCTGCAGCTCGAGCTCGGTCTCGGCGCGGCGAGTCGAAAGCGAGGGGATACGGAATCCGCTCAGGAGAACCGCGTTGCCGTAGTCGAGCGTGCTGACTTCGGGACGAACCTTGAGGTGGACACGATCGCCCACGACGGTCGGCGTGAAGTTGAGGCGGATGCCGAACTCCTTGAACTGCACCGATACCCCGATGTTCGCGCCTGAACCCTGCGCGACCGGAACCGGGAACTCACCGCCGGCCAGGAAGCTCGCTTCCTTGCCACTTTCGGCCACGAGATTCGGTTCGGCCAGGCTCTGAAACAGCCCCTTGTTCTGCAACGCCTTGATGAGCACGCCGAGGTCGTATTTCTGGTTCAGCAGAAAGACGTTCAGGAAATCACTGAAGGCGATCTTGCCTTCCGCGCTCGTCACGTCGGAGCCGAAATCGGAGTTCGCCTTCGACCACGCCAGGTCGGTGTAAGCGGGCGCGGGGTACTGCTGCGTCGTCGCGCGGCCGATTGTGTTGTTGATACCAGTCGGGCCGGTAAACAGCGACATGCCGTACTCGGACATCGCCGAGCGGCTGACCTCAGCGAACCGGACACGCAGCAGCACCTGGTTGCTTCGCGGTCCCGGCTGCACTTGCAGTAGCGTCGTCACGTCTGTCGGCTTGTCGACGTAGCCGGCAGCAACCGCGACCGCCTTGTCCGCGACCTCCTTGCTCGTGACCTTCCCGGACAGCACCACTGCCTTACCGTTGCTCCGCGCCTGGATGCTTTCACCGGGGAAGAGCTCCCTCATCTGATCGTTCAGGCGTGCAAGGTCGCGCTGCACAGCGATCTCGTATCGCTTCACTGCGCCGGCCCGATCCCAGACGAACATGGAGATGGAGCCGGGCGTCTTGCCGTGCACGAGCAACTGACTCTGGCCCGTGACCAGCGCGTCGGCGATGTCGGCACTGGTCAACGACACGCGCGCGATCGGCGTGCCGATGTCGACGAGCGCCGAACGCCCGACCAGCAACTCGACCGCCTTCGCTTCGGTGCTGTCGATAACTGGCGCCGACGCCGACGGCAGCGCAGCAGGTGTCTGGGCGCTCGAGCCCAACCGAGGGCTCGGCTGCACCTGTGCGAAGGTCGCGTGGGTGCCAAACACCCCGATGATGAACATGTGGACGCCGCACGCGGCGATCCGTGCTGTGTGCCGTGTCATTCGCATCTCACTACTCCTGGGTCACAACTTCCTGTGCCCGTTTGTCACCACGGATGATCTCGACGGTCGGAACGGGCGCGGGCTTGACGTCCACCCGCGGGGCGCTGCCGTTGGCCGCCACTCTTCGCACGGGCGCTGAGCCTGCCGAGCCCATCAACGCGGCGGGACGAATTCCCGGCGTCGGCGGCGTGGTTTGATCCAGGGGGTTACGCAGCGCCAGCTGAATCTTTCCTTCTGTGCTGGCGAGCGTCAGCCGCTCGGCTTCTTCCGGGTTCACGAGCATCGTGACCACGTTGACCGAAATCGGTTTGTTGTCTTTGGCGTCGCGTTCGATCTTGGTGCCGGAGGCCAGCACCAGCACGTTCGTGAGGACCACCTTTGACGTCACGTCAGTGGGCTGCTGTGTCGGGTTCACTGTCGCCACCACGTCGACGCGGTTACCAGGCAGCACGTATCCGGCCACACCGATGACATCGTTGACGCGAACCGACAGGGCGCGGAATCCCGGCGCGATCACCGGCGGAAGACCGGCGCCGGCTTCCTTCGGTGCGAGCTTGCTGGGCAGGAACAGTTCGTTGGTGGCAATGGGCTGAATGAGGCCACGGCCAACCAGTTCCTCTGGCTTGGTGAACGCACCCTCGGGAACCGCCGTGGCTGGCCACTGGATGACGTGCAGGTCTTCTTGCCGCAGCTCAGTGCCAAGCTGGAGGTCCGCAGCAGCCACCAGGACACCGCTCGTCGGCACACTCATGGTTTGAGCAGGTACGTTCTGCATGTAGCGATACGTGCCGAACGCGAAGGTGCCACCGGCCGCGATTGCCAGTGCCAGAACGATGAAAACACGCATGCGAGCCATATGTGGCGAGCTCCCTTACGATTCGTTACGCATGGTGGCTGTCGCCACCATGTTCAAAGAAGAAGGCGTACCGCTTCCCTGGCCCGTTGCGAGGCGGGCAATCGGGTCGAGTACGACGAAGTCAAACGGGTAGTTCACAATGACCTGAGACGCCGAGGCGGTGTCCGTTCCCCCAACTGAGACCGTCTGATTGCGGTCGATCGCAATCGTTGCGCTGGCGGCTTGAGGCAGCTGACCGATGGTCATGTACTGCTGCACCCGGCTTCGCACCGCCGTATCGTCCATACCCGGGAGGACGGCGATTCTGGCGCCCTCACGCGCGGCATTCGTGATGACCTGCCAGGTCTGATACGCGCGGCCGAACTCCAGAATGCCGACGCACACCAGGAGCAGCAGCGGGAGCGTCAGCGCCATCTCGAGGAGGGCGGCGCCTCGCTGACTCCGGACGCGTTGGGAAAGTCTCGGCATTGGTCTGTCCTTCCAGGTCACAGCAAGGCCGCGATGACAACGCCGACGGCGATCGCCGGTGCGTACGCAAAACGGTTGTCGGCCTCGGGCGACTCAATCGCGGCCACACCGGCATTCCGGTCCGTGACCAGGCACGCGGTGGCACCCAGCGTGCGACCAAGGCGGCGGCGACGGATCGCAATGGCTACCGCGAGGACGCCTCCTACGATGGCGGTATACAGGAATGCCTGAACCGTCGTCGCGGGGCCGAGCAGGGCGCCCGCTGCGGCAAAGAGCTTGACGTCGCCAGCACCAGTCGCTCCGAAGACATGGCCAGGCAACATGAACGCGAGTCCAAGAGCGCATCCGAGCAAGGCGCCGCCGAGGCCGATCGGTCCGAGCTTGGCGGCGGCGATACTCAGGCCGGCCATCGCAAGCGCACCGGTCAGCGCGTTCGGGATTCTCCGCGTGCGGAGATCGATCACCGCCGCCAGGCCCGTGCCAGCAGTGACAATCGTGAGGGCGATAGCTTCAGATGGCACTCATGACTCCAGAAATGTAGGTCCAGAACACGGTGTTGATAGTCGTGCCGACCGTCGTGACAGCACCGACCGCGACGAGCGCGATGAGCGCGACGAGTAGTGCGTACTCGAGCAGATCCTGTCCGGATTCCTCGATCAGAACGGACGACTTCAACAGGAGGTCAACAGCATTTCGCATCATGTTCATCGCCCTCTCTTCGTCCGTCCTTTCCAGTGAA
>DATLLJ010000033.1:0-71213 GCA_035537875.1 Vicinamibacterales bacterium
GCCGGGTGCGGGTCCGGCGGCGGCAATCAGGGACAGGGACAGGAACCGGCCCAGCAGACGATACAGATCAACGGCGCCGGCGCGACGTTCCCGTTTCCCATTTACTCCAAGTGGTTCGACGAGTATCACAAACTGCACCCGAACGTGCAGATCAACTACCAGTCGGTCGGATCCGGCGCCGGCATCCGTCAGCTGGTGAACCAGACGGTCTTTTTCGGAGCGACGGATGGTCCGATGACCGACGAGCAACTGCAGGGCGCGCCCGGCAAGATTCTCCACCTTCCAACTGTTCTCGGTGCCGTCGTTCCTGTCTACCGGATTGACAAGGTGGACGCGCAGCTCAAGTTCAGCGGCCGGGTGCTCGCCGACATCTTTCTGGGCAAGATCACCAGGTGGAACGATCCCGCCATCGCCAAACTGAACGCAGGCGTTACGCTGCCAGACACCAACATCACAGTCGTCCACCGTTCGGACGGATCGGGAACGACGTATGTGTGGGTCGACTATCTGGCCAAGGTGTCGCCGGAATGGAAGTCCAAGGTAGGTGTCGGGACGTCTCCCAGCTGGCCTGTCGGCGTCGGGGGCAAGGGCAATGAGGGCGTCAGCGGACTTGTCACCCAGAGTCCCGGGTCGATCGGGTACGTCGAGCTCGTCTACGCGCTGCAGAACAAGATCAATCACGGCCAGGTGCAGAACGCGGCTGGCGAGTTCGTGACGGCGTCGATCGAGTCGGTCACGGCGGCTGCGGCTGCGACTGCGGCGACGATGCCGAGCGACTTCCGCGTGTCGATTACCAACGCGGAGGGCCCGGGCGCCTATCCCGTTTCGTCGTTTACGTGGATGCTGTTCTACGAGAACCCCATGGACAAGACTCATGCGAAAACCATGGTGGATTTCATGAGATGGGCGCTGACCGATGGACAGAAGTTCGCCACCGAGCTGGGTTACGCCCCGTTGCCGACGGCCGTGGTCCAGCTCGAGATGTCGGCACTGGACACCATCGCGGTGAAGTGAGTGCGGACAGGTGACTGCGTCAGCGGAAGCCGAGGAGCGGCATGAGACGGCCCGCGAAGGGAAGGTCTGGCCGCGCTGGCGACACCGGTTTTCGATTCGCGACCGGCGCATTCGCTCTGGCCCTCGTGTTGATCGTGGCGGCCATCGGTTTCGAGCTGGTGCGCCAATCGATGGTTTCGGTGCGGGCGTTCGGTCTCAGTTTCTGGCGGACGTCCACGTGGGATCCGATCGCTGGAGAGTTCGGCGCGTTGCCGTTCATCTGGGGCACGCTCTATTCCTCAATCCTCGCGCTGGTCCTCGCGACGCCCGTGGCGCTCGGGATTGCGGTCTTCGTCTCAGAGCTCTGTCCGGGTTGGCTCAAACAGCCGCTCGTGTTCCTGACCGAGCTGCTGGCGGCCATCCCATCCATCGTCTACGGCCTGTGGGGGATCTTCGTCCTGGTGCCGGCCGTGCGGTCTCTGCAGGAGGCCACGCCGGAGTGGCTGCGTCAGGTCCCGCTGTTCTCCGGTCCTCCGTTGGGCGTGGGGATGCTGGCTGCGGGTTTGATCCTCGCCATCATGGTCATTCCCTTTACATCGTCGGTCGCCAGAGAGGTCCTCAAGTCGGTGCCGGCCGCTCAGCGTGAGGGTGCGTACGCGCTGGGAGCGACCAGGTTCGAGGCGATTCGCGCCGCGCTCTACTTCGCGCGCACCGGCATCATCGGCGCAGTGATGCTGGGGTTTGGCCGGGCGCTCGGCGAAACCATGGCGGTGACGATGGTGATTGGGAACAACCCTCAGGTGTCGGCGTCGTTGTTCGCGCCTCAGTACACCATGGCGGCGGTCATCGCGAACGAGTTCACCGAAGCCGCCGATGAGCTTTATCTGGCGGCACTCGTCGAGATCGGACTCGTTCTCTTCATCGTTACCCTCATCGTCAACTCGCTTTCCCGGCTGTTGATCTGGAGCATGGCCCAGCCCACCCGGCGGCGCGTCGCAGCGGTTGTGGTGCCCGCCGAGGAGTCGGCGGCATGATGTCCGCCAGGCTTCGACGCCTCGTGTCCAACCTCTTTGTGGCCTTCTGCGCGCTGTCCGTCCTCATCGCGTTGGTGCCGCTCGCCTTCGTGCTCTTCTTCGTCGTCAGCCAAGGGATTCAGGCCGTCAATTTCGCGTTCTTCACCCAGATGCCGCGACCCGTCGGAGAACCTGGCGGAGGGATGGCGAACGCCATCGTGGGAACGCTCATCGTCGCTGGCCTCGGGTCGTTGATGGCCATTCCGATCGGGATCCTCAGCGGCGTGTACATGGCGGAGTATTCGGGCACTCGGTTTTCGAGCGCGGTGCGCTTCGCTGCGGATACGCTGAACGGCGTCCCGTCGATCGTGATCGGCGTCTTCGCCTACGGTGTGGCGGTCATGCCGTTCCGGCAGTTCAGTGCGCTGGCGGGCGGCATCGCGCTCGGGATCATGATGATTCCGATCATCGCGCGTACGACCGAAGAGCTCATCCTGCTGGTACCAGGCACCATGCGCGAAGGCGCGCTTGCGCTGGGCGCCACGCGCGCGCGGGCGGTCTTCAGCATCGTGCTGCCGGCAGCGCTCCCGGGCATCATCACCGGGATCGTGCTCGCGCTGGCGCGGATCGCCGGTGAAACGGCGCCGCTGCTGTTCACGTCGTTCAACAACCGGTTCTTTACCACCAACCTCACGCAGCCGATCTCGACGCTCACCGTGCAGGTCTTCACGTACGCCATTTCGCCGTACGAGGACTGGCATCGGCAGGCTTGGGCCGGCGCGCTGGTGCTCGTCACGATCGTGCTCAGCTGCTCCCTTGTTGCGCGCTTCGCGACGCGGCGAATAGAAGGCCTTCGTGGTCAGTAAGTTAGGCCATGAACCTGAACGAGGGTGGGCCTCGACGGTTCGTGCATGTTACGCAGAGTTTACGTGCTGAGCCGTCGCGAGTTGGTGCAAGATGTCCCCTTCACGCACGCCCCCCCACCTATGTTTTCAGTCAGCCTCCAACGAGACGGCCACTACCGTCACTATTCCATTTCGATGACCGCGTCCGAAGGTTGGGAGGTCAAGCTCGAGGCCGATCGCGAGCTCGCCCGCCATCATCACTATCACGATTGGCATCGCGTCGAACGTGCCCGCGAAGCGTTCGATCACGAGGTTTCGGAGCTGAAGGCTCGAGGTTGGCAGATCGTCAACGATCGCGTCACAGAATAGCTTCCGAGGCGTATCGGTGTGCGCGCGATAAGCTGGTCGCGGACAGGCTAGGTTCGACGTTCGAGCCGATTCCGCAGTGTCCCGATCCCCTCGATCTCCGTCTCGATGACATCTCCCTCTTTGAGGTATTCGGGTGGTGTGCGGCCGAGTCCCACGCCTTCCGGCGTTCCGGTGGCGATGAGGTCGCCCGGCTCCAGCGTCATCCCTCGCGACAGCTGTTCGATGATTGAGACGATGGGGAAGAGCATGTCGCCCGTGGTCGCGTCCTGACGGATCTCCCCGTTGAGCCTCAGAGTGATGTGCTTGGCCTGGGGATCGCCGAATTCGTCGGCGGTGACGACCACAGGCCCCATCGGGCAGAATCCGTCGAGGCTCTTGCCCTTGAACCACTGCTTGTGGCCAAACTGCAGATCGCGCGCTGAGACGTCGTTCACCACGGTGTAGCCGAAGACGTGGGTGAGCGCCCGCTCGCGTGAGATGTTCTTGCCCCCCGCTCCTATCACCACGCCGAGCTCGGCTTCGTAGTCCACTTGAGTCGTGACCGACTGGTCCCACGGGATCGGATCGAAAGGTCCGGTCACGCTGGTGGGAGCTTTGGTGAAGAAGACCGGAGCCTCGGGAACCCTCATAGCCTTGTCGGGACTGGTCGTCTCGCGAATGTGACTGGCGTAGTTGAGGCCCAGGCACACGATGTTCTTGGGCGGCCGCGGAATGGGAGCATGCCACCGCACATCGCCGACGGGATAAGTTGCGTCCGAATGAAGGTCCGCCAGACGAACCGCCAGGCGCTCGGCCGTGGCGCGCCAGGTCTCGCCGCCTGACCGAATCAAATCAAGGAGCGTCGGCGGGGCGGAGGAGCCAAGAAGGCTCTGCACGTCGGCCACGCGTCCCTCGTGAAGGATGCCGAGCCTTGGTGTGGGGTTGTCGGCGGTCGAGAACGTCAGATATCGCATGCGAGACAGCCTCACCAGTTACATGTGTAAATTCTTGAGAGGCAGGCATTTTCTGGCCACCTCAAGAGTCGATAATCATAGATGTAACAGCTGGACGTCGTGAATGTAATGTTTGTGTAAACAAACTCCTGTTCGGAGGGGCCAGGTGAGCAAGGTCGTATTTGTTCTCGTTCTTACCGTGGCCATGCCTTCAAACGCTGGAGAGCCACTGACGATCCGCGTCTCGCCCAGAGCGGCCATGGCGCCGGCCATCATCACGGTTAGAGCCATCATCGAGGCCGACACCGACAATCGCGCCCTGGAGGTCATCGCCCAGTCCCCGGATTTCTACCGGAGCTCTTACGTCGAGCTCGACGGCGCCAACGCCCAGCGCGTGAATGTCTTTCAGTTCAGGAACTTACCGAGCGGAACCTACGAGGTGACCAGCGTACTGGTCGGGTCCCGCGGACGGCGTGCTGCGGCCGCCGGATATTTTCAGGTGACTTCGTCACCGGGGCGTTGACACGTGGGCCCCGGCCCTGCCAATTTCGTCGAGCTGCCGCTGCAATGACAGCTTGTCGAGCGCTTCAACACGTAGGCTCGTGAAGAGCTTGATGCGCGCGTCGAGCTCACGGAATGCGCGATTGAAGGCGCGGAGCCGTTCCTCGTCGGTCCCCTCCACGGTTGCCGGGTCGGCGATTCCCCAATGCGCCGTCATCGGTTGCCCGGGCCATACCGGGCAGGTTTCCTGAGCGGCGCGGTCGCAAACCGTGAACACGAAATCGAGCGCGGGCGCGCCGACCCGTGCGAACTCCCCCCAGCTTTTGCTGCGCAGACGTTCCGTCGGAAGCCGGTTGCGCTCGAGCGTTTCGATGGCCAGGGCATGTACGGTTCCGGCCGGTCGGCTTCCAGCGCTGAAGGCGTGAAAGCGATCCTTTCCCCAGTAGGCTAAGAGCGCCTCGGCCATGATGCTGCGTGCAGAGTTTCCGGTGCACAGAAACAGGACGTTGTACGGCGCCATGAGCCTCCATTCATCGCTCGAAACAACAAGGGCCGGGCAGACGGCCCGGCCCTTGTTCACCTCTCGAGGAGCACCTAGAAGTTGAGGCGAAGGGCAAACTGAACCTGGCGGCTCGTGCCCAGACCCACAGTACGACCTACCGTGCTTGTGATTCGACCGAAGGCCCCGGCAGCCGTCGGCGTGTACGGCTCGCCTGGCTGCAGCCTGTTGGCTTCGGTGAGGGAGTTGAGGGGCAACGCGATCGGAATGGTCCCGACAGGACTTGCGAAGTTCGCGATGTTGAACAGGTTGAAGATCTCCGTCCGGAACTCGATGTTCTTGTCGCTTCGGCCTCCGAGCGCGAATCGTTTCATGATGAGCAGGTCGAACTGCCGGAACGCCGGTCCGTGCAGCGAATTGCGCTCGAGGTTGCCGAAGGTGCCCGGCGTTGGTGTCGAGAAGGCTGCCGGATTCAGGAACAGCAGACCACCGTCCCTGATGAACGGATCGACACCCGCTACGAGGTCGGGCCGTCGCACGTTGCGCGAGCTGCCACCTCGTGGCGTGTTGATGATACCGATGCGGCCGGCAGCCGCGTTCTGAAAGATGTTCCCAGCCCCATCGACGTACACGATGTCCGGCCGGACGATTCTGACGTCGATCGGCAGACCGCTCCGCGCGTTGGCGATCCCGCCGATTTCCCAGCCGTCGGCGAATACCTTGGCGGCGCCCGTCGTGTTGCGTCCGAAGGGCAGCGCGTAGACGGCGCTGAAATTGAACGTGTGGCGCACGTCGAAGTTGTTGTAGCCGTTGTCGTAGTCGAAGTCTTCGAGCGTTCTCGCGGCGTTGCCGGCGGTGAGCGCTTCGTTCGATCCGCCCGTGTTGCCGCGGCTCCGGCCCAGGGTGTACTGCGCGTTCATCGTCAGACCGAGTGCCGAGCGTCGTGTAAGAGCCAGCTGGATGGCGTTGTAGTTGTCGCGCCCGCCAGAGGTCTTGTAGTCCACCTCCGCGTATGGGTTCTGCACGGCGGTGGGGTTTCCGTTGGCGTCTCTCGCCGTGACAATCGAGAATTCCCGAACCACGAGCGCGTTGCCGCCCGGAGTCGGATTGAACACGCCGACGATGTTGTTGGCGACGCTCCTCAGGAACAGATTTCGGCCCTGGCTGCCGACATAGGTCGCCGATGCCACGAGATTGCGACCCAGATCGCGCTGCACCGAGGCCGTGTACTGATAGATGCGCTCGGGAATGTTGTATTCGTTCGCGTAGGCGCGTGGCTGGTACGATCGCGTGTTCGGATTGTTGATGAAGCTCTGGCGGAGGAGCGCCGGATCGATCGGGTAAGCGACGCCGCTCGTGAGCGTGGAGCTGATGCGGTCGCTCTCGATCGGCTGAATCTGATCTTCCGTCTGACCGGGGCCGACGAAAATACCCGCGCCCACCTTGAGGATCGTTCGCTGGTTCGCCGACCAGCTGACGGACGCGCGTGGTTGAAAGTTGTCCTTACTCGACTCGAACAGCGGCGTGGTGTTGGGATCGATCACACCGGTATCGACGTTCCATTTCACTTGGAGGTTGTCACGCTCCCGCATCGGCGTGTAGTACTCGTAGCGCAGACCGTAGTTGAAGGTGAGATCCGGTCGCACCCGCCACTCGTCCTGCGCAAACAGGATCGTGTAGTTCTGAATCGTGTGACGCGGTCCGGTCGCGCCGTTGTTGAAGACGCTGGGCTCGCTGACGTCACCGAGGTATTGCACGGATTGCGGTCGATTCGCCATGAAATTGTTGACGTCTGCGTAGGTGTACGTCGTGCCGCCGATTCGATCCGTCTCCATTCGAATCGCTCGGAATTCTCCGCCCACCTTGAGGTAGTGGCTGCCCATCACATTCGATACGGTGTCGGCGAACGTCAGCGAATACGGATCGTACGGCTGCCCGTGGCCGTTCGTGGCGCTGTTTGCTCGCACCAGCCCGCCGGGGACCACGATGCCGGACGACGAGCCCTGGCCCGCGATGCCGGTGTTGGCGACCGAGCCACTCAGGTTGATGGCAATCGGGTTGAAATCGACGCCGCCCACGATCGGCGCATCGCCGATGACGGTGGTCGGCGCCCCGTTGTAGCCGAACTTGAAGTCGTTGATCATCGTGGCGGAGAAGATACCCTGCAGGTTGACGACGGCATTGGTCGGATTGGCCGTCAGTTTGACGACCCGCCCGGAAACGCCTTCCGGTGAATCATTGGTTCCCTGGTCGTGCGAGAACCGGATGTACGACGACCAGTTGTTGGCGAACTTGAAATCGAGGCGTCCGTTGAAGGCGTCCTCACGTGTCGCCGCCAGTCCCTGCAGTTGCGCGATATCGAAGTTCGGATCGGTCGAGGCGCCGGGAAGCAGAACCGCGTTGGGTGACATGAACCCCTGGCGAAGGGCCGCGACGGCGGGGACCGCTCTCGCCCAGGCGGCGTCGCTTGGCACCGCTTCGACCCAGTTGACGCCGGCATCGAGCCGGTACGCTTCGTAACTCCCGAAGAAGAACGCGCGGTTGCTGGCGATCGGCCCACCGAACGACACACCGAACTGGTGCTGTCGCAGCACTGATTTCGGCAGCTCCTGGGTCACGTTTCCAGCCAGGTCTCGCGTGGAATCGAAGTAGTTCGGTGCATCGAGCCCGTCGTCGCGGAAGTACTCGAACACCGATCCGCTGAACTGGTTGCCGCCGGACTTCGTGATGACACTGATTTGCCCGCCAGTCCCGGTGCCGTACTCGGCCGGGTAGCTGCTCGACTCGACACGGAACTCCTGCACGTTTTCCAGACTGGTCTGAAGCTTGAACGGCGAAGCGACTTCGCCGTTGATGTTGCCGGGCGCCGAGTCGATAACGGCTGACCCTTCGACTCCATCGTACCGAACCGCGTTCTGCTCGACCGCTCGACCGCTGAACCGGATGTCCTGCCACGAGCCGGTGCCGGCGTTCTGCGAGCCGGGCGCCTGCAGCAACAGCTGAGACATCTGTCGTCCGTTGACCGGCAGGCCCTCGACTTCACGCTCGGAAACGTTGACACCCACTCGGGCGGAGCTGACATCGAGCACCGGCGCATCAGCGACGACGGTCAGCTCCTCGGCGATACCAGCGGGTTTGAACTCGAAGTCGAGGTTCAGCTCCTGACCGAGCGCCAGCGCGATGTTCGTATACTCAATCGGAGAGAAGCCCTCCTTATCGACCCGAATGGTGTAGCTGGACGGCCGGAGATTACCGATGAAGAACAGACCCTGGCCATTGGTGGTCCCCCGTCGAACCTCCCCCGTCCGTTCGTTGGTCACGGTCACCGTGACATCTGGCACGAACGCCGCTGTCTGATCGCGCACGTTGCCAGACACCTTCCCCTGATCGATCTGAGCCTGTGCGGGCACAATCGAGAGCCCTGCGAGCAACAGCCCGGTTGCCAGCCGCTTGAACAACTTCATCGGTCCTCCTGCGTTTTGAGTCGCGATCGGAGAGTAGTGGTCGGCTATGATCCGCGTGTGACGGACGTGTTACACGCGCGTTAACTCGCCCACACCACTCTGGAACGGCCGGGGCGAGGGATGGTTGAGCCGGTAACGTTTATGTAAAATCTGGCGACCGTGGACCGTGGGAAAGGCCCAGGCGAAATCATGGACGGAATGCCTGCCGTAATCGACTGCGCAGCCTACTCAGGCGGTGTTCGGGTCGGCGACCTGTCCATCGATGCCATCGACGGGGTGCTCAAACAGCCGAATCGATTTGTGTGGCTCGGCCTGTTCGAGCCGGACAAGGCGCTCCTCTCACAGATCCAGCGGGAATTCGATCTGCACGATCTGGCCATCGAGGACGCGCACAACGGTCACCAGCGTCCGAAGATCGAACAGTACCGGAATTCACTCTTCGTCGTCCTCCGCACCGCGCAGCTGACCCAGCACGATCCGGCGCGCGTCGAGTTCGGCGAGACGCAGCTCTTCGTCGGGTCGAACTACGTGGTGACCGTCCGCCACGGATCGCTCCGGTCCCACGTCACCCTGAGGGCGCGCTGCGAGTCCACGCCGCATCTGCTGGCGCGGGGACCCGCGTACGTCTTGTACGCGCTGATGGACTTCGTCGTCGATCAGTACCTCCCGGTTGTGCAGGCCATCGAGGACCAGGTGCGGGTGCTCGAGGAGTCGATCCTCGACGGCAAGCTGGGCAACGACACGACGGCCAGCATCTACCGTCTGAAACGGGATCTGCTGGCGCTCCGCGGGGCGGTCGCGCCTCTGGTGGAGGTCTGCAACCGTCTTATGCGCTTCGACAACCCGCTGATACCCGAAGAGACGAGGCCGTACTTTCGCGACATCTACGATCACGTCGTGCGGCTGGACGAGACGATCGATGCCCAACGGGAACTGCTGACCTCGGCGCTTGAGGCGACGTTTTCGCTGATGTCGGTCGCCCAGAACGAGCAGCTGAAGCGGCTGGCCGCGTGGGCCGCGATGATTGCCGTGCCGACGATGATCGCCGGGATCTACGGGATGAACTTCGACGTGATGCCCGAGCTTCGATGGAGCTACGGCTATTACGCGTCGCTGGTGACCATGGTGTTGGCCTGCGCGGGTCTGTACATCGGATTCAAACGCTCGGGCTGGCTCTGAGTCGGATTCCGCTTCCTCTGCGTTGGGTCTTGAGTAACATGAGCGCGATGCGGCTCTGGTGGGCGACGGCAGTCGGCCTGTTGGCGCTGGCGGGCGGCTCGACGAGCGGCCAGGTGTCGACCCCTTCTGGCCGGCCGGCGTTCCGCGGCAGCGTGGACGTGGTGCCGTTGACCGTGACCGTCACCGATGGAGCCCGCCGCCACGTGACCGATCTGGAAGCCCACGATTTCCAGATCCTCGAAGATGGCAGGCCGCAGGAAATTGCCTTTTTCCAGAGATCGACCGTGCCGCTCGTCGTCGGACTGCTCCTCGACACCAGCGCCAGCATGGACCGCCGACTGCCTGTGGCGCAGAAAGCCGCCTCGGGATTCGTGCGGGCGCTCGGCGCGAATGATGTGGCGATGGCCATCGATTTCGACAATCGTGTGAGAGTGCGACAGTCACTGACCGCGGATACCGGTGCGCTGAGCGGTGCGATCGCGCAGATGAAAGTGGGCGGATCGACTGCCCTCTACAACGCCGTCTACGTCGCGCTCAAGGAGCTGAACAAGCAACACGGCCATCAGGAAAGCGACCGACGTCGCAAGGTCATCGTGCTGCTCTCGGATGGGGAAGACACATCGAGCATCGTCACGTTCGACGAAGTGCTCGAGCTCGCGACGAGGTCCGACACCGCGATCTACTGCATAGGCCTGCTCGGCGGCGGAGCGTTCGATGGGCAGAGGCCGCAGGACCAGAAGTTCGCGCTGCGTCAGCTCGCCGAGCGCACGGGCGGGCGGGCGTTCTTCCCGCAGGATATGGACGCGTTCAGCGGCATCTACGCCGAAATCAAAACGGAACTGTCGAATCAGTATTCGCTGGCCTACGAGTCGAACAATCCCCGACGGGATGGCCAGTTCCGGCGGATCAGCATCCGCGTCTCGCGAAACGGGGCGAGCGCGCGCACGCGTTCCGGTTATTACGCAGCCAGCCAATAAGACTGCGCCAGGCGGTTGAGATCAGCGGCTGTCACAGCAGTGTGCCCCGCAAGAGAACCAGCGCGACCGAAAAGTAAATGACGAGCCCCGTCACGTCGACGAGCGTCGCCACGAACGGCGCTGAGGACGCTGCGGGATCGAAGCCCAGACGCTTCAGCAGGAAGGGCAGGAGCGACCCGCTCAGCGTGCCCCACAGGACCACGCCCACCAGGGAGATCGAGACCGTGAGCGCCACGAGCAGCCAGTGCGGGCCGTAGATATCCGAGAACGCCGACCAGAGCGTGATGCGCACGAAGCCGATGGCTCCGAGAATGGCGCCGAGCGACAACCCCGCGAACACCTCGCGGCGCATCACACGCCACCAGTCGCGCAGGCCGACCTCCCCGAGCGCCAGCGCGCGGATCACCAGAGTCGCCGCCTGCGATCCGGAGTTGCCGCCGCTTGAAATGATCAACGGCACGAACAGGGCGAGGACGACCGCTTTCGAGATCTCCTCCTCGAATGCCCCCATCGCCGTGGCTGTGAGCATCTCGCCGAGGAACAGCGCGGTCAGCCATCCGGCGCGCCGCTGAATCATGCGGCCGAAGGCGATGCTGATGTAGGGCTCGTCCAGCGCCTCGGATCCGCCGATGCGCTGAATGTCACGCGTGGCGGTCGCCTCGGCGACGTCCAGCACGTCGTCGATCGTGACGATACCGATCAGCATGCCGGTCGTGTCGGTGACCGGAAGGGCGGTTCGATCGTACTGGCGGAACAGCGAGACGGCCGTGCCCTGATCGTCGGTTGCCTTGAGGGACACGAAGCGCCGATCCATCAGATCGCGAACCTTGCTGTCCAGGGGAGCAAGCAGGAATTCACGGATGCGCACGTCGTCGATCAACAGGCCCTGCTGGCCGACCACGTAGATGACATTCAACGTTTCGCTGTCCTGGCCGTGCGTCCGGACGTAGTCGAGCACTTCGCGAACGGTCCAGTCTTCGCCCACGGCCACGTAGTGCGGGGTCATCAGCCGGCCGACGGAGTCCTCGGGGTAGCCGAGCAGTGTCAGGGCGACCGACCGTTCCTCGGGGGTGAGCAACGCCAGCAGCTGACGTGTCACCTCCGCTGGCAGCTCCTCGAGAAAGAACGTGCGGTCGTCAGGAGCCATGTTGTTGAGCAGATCGGCGACGTCGTTCTGCGCCATGGCTTTCAGCAGCGCCTGTTTCGCGTCCTGGGAGAGGTACTCGAAGACGGTGGCGGCATCCTTGCGAGGCAGCACCCGAAAAACGACCACCTGATCGGGGACGCTCAGCTCCGTCAGCAGGGACGCGACATCGCTGGCGTGCCGGTTGCGCAGCATGTCGCGAAGCCGCCCGTACTCCCGCGCGCGAAGCACGGCGGCCAGCTCCTCTGCGGGCCGGGCCACCTGCTGAATGGTGGCCAGGGCCTCGTCACGTTGTGGGCCGGTGAGTTGTTGTTCCATTTGTGTGAGTGCAGCTCGGACGACGTCGTGGTGATGGACGTGTGGACCGACAGACTTGACCGCGTCGAGCCACAGGCGATGAATCAAGTCCAGATCGCCCGAAGTAAGAGAAGGCGGGTGGGCGCCGAGGTGGTAGGTTTCGGCCCGTCCGCTCCCGTGATAAACGACCAGCCGGACGTCGAGGGCTTCCGGTTTGTCGGCTCGCTCCCACGCCTCGCCCAGCAGACGTGCCTGGTCCGCGGCAGAGAGCGTGGACGATTCACCGACGTAGACGTCGGAGGCACGCAAACGCACGATCGTCCCGACGATGGCATCGACCACGCTGCGGGTCGGGACGATGAGCAGCCGTACGGGTCGGCCGATCCGCTCGGCGAGAGCCACGACGTCCAGGAACAGTCGGCGCTCGTACTGCGTCGGCGTGCCCGTGCTGGCCGCCTCCTCGCTGACATCGACGTCGAGCAGGCGCGCGGTCATCACCACGACGTCCCGGTCGCCCGACGTCTGGAGCGCGGCGACCACGTGGGCCAGCGAATGGGGATTACGGACCGGCACCAGCACGCTGTTCGGACGAACCGCGATCTCATCGAGCGAGACGTCCGCGGCTAGGAGCAGGTCGGACGTCTCGTCGTCGAGGCCGCTGTCCGCGGTTTCGACGTTGCGCCGCGTCATCGTGAACCACAGCGCCAGCGCCATGATGAAGATGCACGCGACGATGGAGGCGCCGTCTCCAGTCGCCACCATACCCAGAGCGCTCACGCCGACCGCGAGACCTGGCACCACCAGTCCCGGCGAAAGCTCGAAGCGTCGCGAAGGCACGCTTGCCTGGACATGACCGGGCATCGCTCCCGCACGCGGTGGTTTGAGCCGCGTCAGCGCCGCGATGGTCAGCAGCAGCTGCACGCTGATGGCAATGCCGTAGCCGCGCGCCAGCCAGGTCACGCGTCCTCCGCTCGTCAGCATCACGAGGATCATGGCGACGACGGTGACGTCCACCGCACGGGCAGGGGTGCCGAATCGGGTGTGCAGTGACGAAAGCCTTGACGAGAGGGCGCCGTCCGAGGACGACCGGTGCAACAGTCTTTCGGCGTCCGACAGGGCAGCGTGGGCGGCGGGCAGCAGCACAAGCACGGCAGCGCCTGCCAGTGCCACGGCCAGGAAATCGCGCACCCACGAAGGAGCCGCCAGATACTGCGCCAGGCCCGCGAGTGGCGCGTTGACCCACAACGCCTGTTCGGCGTCGGGCACGAGGCCCACGAAGAGGAACGTTCCGAGCGTCGTCACCAGGAGCGAAAAGGCGAGCGTCAGCCGCGCCATCCGCCGCAGCGTCTTCATTCGGGGAGGGGGCGCCTCGTGCGCGGCCTGCGCCAACGGCTCCCCGCCGCCGATCACGGAAATCGTCAGGCCGAAGCCCAGGATGTAGACGAGCGCGGCGTCAATGAATGAGCTGCCAGTGATCAACCGCGGAGGCGGGGGCGACAAGAGAAATGAGAGCGTTGTAGTGCCGCGTGCCAGCGTGATAACGCCCCAGATCATCGTGATCAGCAGAACGGCAATGCCGATCCAGACGCCTCGTGCCATGGCGTCTCGAGCGAGGTCGCGACCGATGCGTGCCCGTATCCACAACCAGCCGATCGAGGCAACGGCCATCACGATGGCCAGATCTTCCGGTCGGACATAGCCCGTGAAGCGCCACCCGGCGATCGCCGTGGCGGCGACGCCGGACACGTAGTGGCCGATCACGACGCACGCCAGAGCCCCGAGGATCAGGCGTTCGACCAGAGCCGACGCCGTGCCAAGCGCAGCAGCACGAGGACCGAAGGCGGCCCTGGCGCGACTGACGAAGCCGCCTGGCATGAACAGCGCCCAGCTTTCGATGTCGATCGCGCGCACCATCGCCGCGAGTGCGGTTGCCGCGAGCACGAACCAGCCGCTCGAGTCCCCCAGCGTGGCGCGAACGAGGCTGGATACGAAAAAGGCCGAGACGCCGAGCTGAGCGATGGCCAGCGCAGCCGCTTTTCGCACCGAGATGAAGGGCAGCAGCGCCGTCGACGACAGGAAGACTCGGATGGGGAGCCGCGGCGGCCTGGGCGGGGGCGAGGGCATGACGAAAACGGATCCGGAACGGACCGTCGGATGATAGCCCAACGACCCAACGAAAGAACGTTGAGACCGTGGTTGGCGATGCCGCCAGGCGGAAAGGTTTGAACGCGCCTCAGGGTCTGACGAGCGCCACCAGAACGGCGCCGGCGGCCAGCACCGCGAACAGTACGCCGATCAGCCAGGGGTCCCAACGGTCTGGATGGGGCGTGGGATAGAACACTTATCCTCCGTACAACGTGTCGAACCATTCGCGGCCGGTCTTTAGTAAACGATTCGGGCTGATCGTTACGGGATGGCGCATCGGCAGCGGCCGAGGAGCGGTGTTACCATCAGCGCGTCAAGTTCCGCGAGCATGCCAATGCCTCACCCCCCCAAACGCGCCGTCAGTCGGAACACCGGCGAAGAGGAAATGCGCCATCAGGAAGTGTTCCGCGCGTACAGAGAGCTGGCGGCATATTTTCGAGGGCGGCGGACTGAGCGGGAGGCCCGTGCGGCTCTGAAGATCATCAAGGCCTTTGTCCGCGACCGCGAGCACATGAACCCGGCCGATCGGCGGCCGCTCGGCCCGCCGACCGCATCCAAACCGACGGCTCGGAGCGGGCGGAAGAAGCGGGCCCAGCCTGAGAAAGTCTCCCGTCGGCGACGGAGGCATGGAGAATCCAGGCCTTCTCCCGCGTTGCCGCCGCCCGACAGCGACGAGCCGTCGCCGCCTTCCGACGACTGAGCAGGCCTTCCGCCGAGCCTCGACCCACGCTGGCCGAAAAATTTACGTGCGCATTGCGTCCTTTACGCACGACGGCGGTAGCGGCGTCACACCGTCGCGCAATCCGACTAGAATCGCGGCGTGAGCAAGACGCGCCGACTTCGAAACACCGGGTCGGGCCGCCGTCTCTCCAAGGCGCGCGCCCTGCGCGTCCTGAAAGACGTGGCCGAGGCGCTCAACAGCGCGCCTACCGAACAGGCCGCCGTCGGCGAAGCGCTCGGGCGCATGGCGGACTTGCTCGGCGTCGCCACCGGATGGGTGTGGCTGCGCGATCCCGCCTCAGATCACTTCTACAACGCGGCCGTGCGGAGCCTTCCGCCCTACCTGCTCGAGCCGGTTCGAATGACCGGCGATTCGTGCTGGTGTCTCGAGCTCTTCAGAACCGGCCGGCTGACGGCACAGAACATCGACGTCGTCGAGTGCAGCCGCCTGGCGCCGGCGGTTGCTGCGAGGCAAATGAGCGCCACGCGGGGGCTGCGGTGCCACGCCAGCGTTCCCGTCTATGCGGGCGATCGTCCATTGGGCGTCATGAACCTGGCGATGCGCGGCTGGCGAAAGCTCACGCGTCAGGAACTGGATCTGCTCACCACGATCGCCGACCAGGTGGGTGTCGCGGTCGAACGGGCGCGCCTCGGCGAGCGATCGGTCGAGCACGCACGCGCCGACGAGCGCGCCCGTATCGCCCGCGACGTTCACGACACGCTCGCTCAGGCGTTCACCGCCATCGCGTTGCACCTCGAAGCCGGTCTGGCGCGCCTGCAGCCCGGCGATAAGGCCCAGCCGTCGATTCGCAAGGCGCTCGACGCAGCCCGTCGAGGCGTAGACGAGGCCAGAGAGTCCATCCGGAGCCTCCGCACGGCCCCGCTCGAAGACCGGCCACTTGCCGAGGCCCTTGCGCAGCTGTCCCGGCATTTCACGGCCAGCACCGGCGTGCGAGTGCGCATCGCTCTCTCTGACGTCGGCCCGCTTCCACCTGAGGTCGAGGCTGAGCTCTTCCGTATCGCGGGCGAAGCGCTCGCCAATATCAGGAAGCATGCGGCCGCCCATGAAGCGTTGCTTCGTCTCGACACGGTGAAGGGGCGGCTTCGCCTGACCGTAGCCGACGCGGGCATCGGGTTCCGCTTGCACGGTGCCAGGCAACGTGGGTTCGGCCTCCAGGGTATCGAGGATCGAGCTCGCCTGGTGGGGGGACGCGCGACGATTCGCAGCGCGCCAGGCCGCGGTACGGTCGTGACGGCGGTTGTCCCGCTGCCTGCTACGCCGCCTTCACCCGATCGGCGAACACCACGATGATCCGGATTGTTCTCGTCGATGACCACCCGATTGTTCGCGAGGGTCTCACGGCCGTGCTCGAGTCCGAGCACGACATCGACGTGGTCGGGGCCGCCGACACGCTCGAGTCCGGTTTACGACTGGCCGAAACGCTGCACCCCGACATCGTCCTTCTCGACCTGAGACTGCCCGACTCCTCATCCATGGACGGTGTCGCGACGATCGCGAAAACCGGAGCACGTGTTGTGGTCTTCACGGCACACGATACGGAAGACGATGTATTTCGTGCGATCAAAGGAGGCGCGCGCGGGTACCTGTTGAAGGGATCGCCGGCGGCGGACATCGTTCAAGCGATCCACCAGGTTCACGCAGGCGAGTCGTACCTCAGCCCAAGGATTGCCGCGACGCTCGTCAGACAGGCGCACCAGACGCGCGGTCGATCGGGCCTGCTGAGCGCTCGGGAGCGGGGTGTGCTGCGTCTTGTGGCGGCTGGCCTTTCGAACCGGGAAATCGGGAACGCCCTGGCCATCTCTGAGCGCACGGTGAAGTTCCATGTCACGGGCATCCTGAACAAGCTCGGCGCAGAGAACCGGGCGCAGGCTGTGGCGCTCGCCGTCCAGCGCGGCCTTCTCCCCACTCCGTAGGCCCAGCGGGCCGTCTTCGGAAACACCTGTCCGTACGGCCAGCTCCTCTTCTGTCCTGCAGGTCGAAGCGGCGGCGCTGCCGACCCGCCTACGATCCCCACAGGAGAAGGAGGCCACGCATGAAACGTCAAGACGAAGATCGCGGCTCGCACAGGCATCTCGAAGGGATTCGAGCGGCCGTCACCGGTGGGACCTCGGGCCTTGGACTAGCGCTGGTGCGCGCGCTTTACCGGCAGGGGGCGCGGGTGGCTTTTGTGGCGCGTCACGCGTCGGAGGTCGACGCCGTCGCGCGGTCGCTTCCCGGGACGTTCGGCATCGTCGGCGATATCGCGCTGAAGGCAGACGTCCACCCGATCGCGATGCAGATCGTAGGGAACCTCGGCGGTCTGGATCTGCTCGTGAACAATGCGTCCAGTCTTGGACCGACTCCTCTGGCGCTGCTGGGTGATACGGACTGCGAGGACTTGGAGCTGGCGTTCGCGACCAACCTGCTCGGCCCCTTCCGCCTGACCAAGGCGCTTCTCGGCGCTTTGACCGCGTCGGCGCGCGAAGGGCGCGGCAGCATCGTACTGAACGTATCGAGCGACGCAGCGGCCACACCGTATCCGCGCTGGGGAGCGTACGGCGCGAGCAAGGCGTCGCTTCTTCACATGAGTCGCATCTGGGACGAAGAGTTGGCCTCGGAAACGGTGCGCGTCCTGGCGCTGGATCCAGGCGATATGGATACGCCGCTCCACGCGCTTGCGGTTCCGGATGCTGACCGGACGGCTTTGAAAGCTCCTGCGGTCGCCGCGCGGGAAATGCTCGACGCCATCGTTGCGGCCTGGCCGGGACGTCGTCGATCTGACGCGGAACCAGTCCTTACGGCGGGATTGGAGGTCGGCCGATGATTGCCGCGGATCGGCCGCGCCAGCGACCCCGTGACGCGAAACTGCTGCTGGTCGATGCCAAGGGCCGCCTCGCGCACGCCCCTCGTTCGCGGTTTCTCGAGTACCTGCGCCCTGGCGATCTGCTGGTTGCCAACGATGCAGCGACGCTTCCGGCGAGCCTGCCAGGGATCCACGGCCCGACCGGGGCACCGATTGAGGTGCGCCTGGCTGGCCGCTCCTCGCTCCGACCAGACGACGTGCGGACGTTTTCGGCTGTTGTGTTTGGCGCGGGCGACTTCCGCACCAGAACAGAGGATCGGCCGCTGCCCCCAGCGCTGTTGCCAGGGGACCATGTGGCTTTCGGGTCTGCGGTCGCTTCGAGCCATGGTCTCTTGACGGGCAGAGTGCGAGCCGTGCTCGAACACCCGCGCCTCGTGTCGCTCAATTTCGACGGCGAGCCTCGAGACATCTGGGCCGGTCTTGCTCGCGTGGGGCGACCGATTCAGTACGCCCACCTCCGCGCTCCCTTGGCATTGTGGGATGTTTGGACGTCGATCGCTGCCTTGCCTGCCGCCTTCGAGGCGCC
Organism: Vicinamibacterales bacterium; assembly: GCA_035537875.1. GTDB lineage: Bacteria > Acidobacteriota > Vicinamibacteria > Vicinamibacterales > CAVVIG01 > DATLLJ01. The sequence goes on from DATLLJ010000033.1 coordinate 18,469, forward strand.
CTCCGCGAGTTTCGTCCTGGACTGGACATCCATCCACGCGATGCGTCAGCGCGACATCCGGTTCGCGACAATCACGCTCGCGGCGGGGATATCGTCCACGGGCGATCCGGATCTCGACCGGCTTCTGCCTTTTGACGAGCCGTACCGAATTTCGGGGCACGCGGCCGTGGCAATTCAACGGGCGCGTGCCAAATCGGGACGCGTTGTCGCCATCGGGACGACCGTCGTGCGGGCGCTGGAGCACGCCGGACGGGACGGCACCTTGCGGACGGGTGAGGGTGTCGCCGATCAACGAATCGGCCCGACGAGCCCGCTGCACGTCGTCGACGCCATCATCTCGGGGACTCACGAACCAGACTCCAGCCACTACCAGATGCTGCGCGCCTTCGCCAGCGACCGGGTGCTCGCGGAAGCCAGCGCGTCCCTCGAGGCGGAAGGCTACCGTACTCACGAGTTCGGTGACTCGGTGCTCATCGAAAAGGACTTCCGCCTGGAACGGGTTCGAGCGGCGGCATAATAGGGGCTGGAGGGCACAGCCATCATGGAGGCGCCCACAGGCGACACGAAATCGTTTCGGTTCGGGTCGTTCGAGTTGGACCTGGCCTCGCGCGAACTCAAGAAAGGCCGATCGGCCGCGGTCCGCCTGCAGCAGCAGCCGTTCGAAATCCTCAGGCTGATGCTCGAGCGGCCAGGCAAGGTCGTCACCCGGGACGAGATTCAGCAGCACCTCTGGCCGAATGGCACGTTCGTCGATTTCGAACACAGCATCAACGCAGCCGTCAAGAGGCTTCGGGAAGCGCTGGACGACGACGCCGACAACCCGCGATTCGTCGAAACGCTGCCGCGCCGCGGCTACCGGTTCATAGCGGCTCTGAATGCGGGCGATCGGGAGCGCGCGGCAGGCACCGTGCCCAGGCTCCGGCTCGCGGTTCTGCCGTTCATGAATCTGAGCGACGATGGCGCGCAGGAATACTTCACCGACGGCCTCACCGAGGAAATGATCGCGCAACTCGGTCAGCTCTATCGTGGCCGGATTGGCGTCATCGCTCGCTGGTCGTCGATGGTCTTCAAGGGCACCAGCCAGCGGGTCAGCGAGATCGGGCGCACCCTCGGTGCCGATTACCTGCTCGAGGGCAGCGTCCGCCGCACGGGCGATCGCGTCAGAATCACCGCGCGCCTTGTCGAGTCGTCCGCTGAGACCGATCTCTGGACCGAAACCTACGAACGGCATGTGACCGACTGCATCGGCGTGCAGACCGAGGTTGCGCAGCGGATCGCGCACTCCCTGGCGCTCGAGTTTCCATCCGGCCAGCCGTTGGTGAACGGAGGCGTCTCGGTTTCAGCGCTGGCCTACCAGTCGTATCTCAGAGGCCGCTACGAATGGAACCGGCCCGGCGACGAGGGTGTCGATCAGGCGCTGGCCCATTTTGTCGACGCGCTGCGAATCGAGCCCGGATTTGCGGCCGCTCACGCCGGCGTTGCGCGCATGCACATCGCCAGGGCCGAAGGCTACCGGGGATCGCCGCGGATCGAGCTCGAGGCTGCCCGCTCCTCCGCCGTTCGCGCGCTCGAGCTCGATCCGCAGCAGTCGGAGGGTCACCTGGCGTTGGGTGATGTTCGCCGCATGCTGGAGCGGGACTGGTCCGGAGCCTCCGCGTCGTACGCCCGAGCCATCGATCTCAACCCGAGTCAGGAAAACGCTTATCGGGCTCGCGCGATGATGCTCATTGCTTCGTCGCGGACCGCGGAAGCCATTCAAAGCGCCGAGCGCGCCTGCGAGCTCGATCCCCTCTGTCTGGTGGTCGGTTCGAACGCCGCGTGGGTCTCGTATCTTGCCGGCGATCACGAAACCGCTCTCGAGCGCTGCCGCCGGAGCCTCGATCTCGATCCCCAGCATCTGCTGGCGCGAAGGGTTCTTGCTGCGGTCTGGCTGCGAAAGGGCCGCCCGTTGGACGCGGTCCGCGTGCTCGAGGCCGCACGCGCCAGGGACTCCGACGACCCGGTGATTGCTGCCTGGCTGGTGCACGCCAAAGCCATGAGCGGCGATCGGCGTGGCGCGGTTGAACTGCTGTTTGCCTTACGGGGTCCGGATGGGGAGCGATGGCGGGCGCCGTACCATGTCGCTCTCGCTCAAGTCGGGCTTGGCGACATCGACGGTGCCTTCACGTCGCTCGACCTGGCCGTCGCCGACTGCGATCCCGCGCTTGCCAGCCTGGCTCTCGAGCCGCGCTTCGATCCGATTCGTTCCGACCCGAGGTTCGCACGCGTCATCGCAGCGCTCGGTATCGACTGAACCCCTCGGCGCGGACCGCGACCGGATGGGCACGTTTCCTGCCTTCCGTCCCGTGGGACTCCCTGGATTGTCTGGCTTCTTGTCACATGCCGTGCACATGTGTGAAGGGACTGTCAGCCTGCTGACAGCGCTTACGCTCCCGTGGCGCGGTCAATTTCGGAGGTGAGTGTGGCTGAGGAGGTTGAACCGAGGGAATATCCGACGTTGTTGCTGGTCGATGATTGCGTCGCGGAGCGAGACCTGTACGCGTTGACGCTGAGGCCGCGCTTCAGGATTCTGACCGCGGCTCGAGGCCTCGAAGGGCTGACACTCGCCATTGCCAGGAAACCCGATCTGATTGTCCTGGATGTCAAAATGCCTGGACTGGACGGATGGGAGACGTGCACGCGGATCAAGAGTCACCCCGTGACGGCGGACATCCCCGTCATCCTGTTGACGGGCTGCGATGACGTCGACTTATCGCAGCATGCCTCAGCCGTCGGCGCTTCCGCGGTGTTGAACAAGCCGTGTCCGCCTGAACGATTGAATGAACAGATTGCGGCCGCGCTGGGTCTCGGGCCTAGGTTCTCGTTCCCGACGGGATGACGCCATCTTTGGGAACGACGATGATGCCGTTGCGAATGTAGTAGCCGTCGCGGTCGGCCTCCTGGATGCCACCCTCGTTGACCAGGTGCGCGCCATCGCCGATTCGAGCATTCTTGTCCACGATGACGCGTTCGAGCACCACGTCGCGTCCGATTCCAAGCGGCGGACGCCCGTCGCGACCGCCGCCATCCTCTTCGTAGAAGTCGGCGCCGAGCAGGACCGAGTGTGTGACGACCGCCCCGGGCTGAACGATCGTGCGAATGCCGACGACGGAGCCTTCGACCGTGCAGCGATCGAGATAACACCCTTCCGTGATCACGACGTCGCGGACCTGGCAATCGCTCAGCCATGACCCCGGCAGGAACCGCGGATGCGTATAGATGGGCCGTCGCGGATCGTAGAATCGGAACGGCGAAGCCGGACGAGCGAGCATGATATTGGCCTGGTAGAACGAATCGACGGTGCCCACATCCGCCCAGTAGCCGTCGAACAGATACGACTGCACGCGGTAGCGGGCGAGCGAGGCAGGAATGACCTCGCGGCCGAAGTCCCTGGAGTCGTCGCGCGCCAGCAAGTCCAGAAGAACACCGCGCGAGAACACGTAGACGCCCATCGAAGCCACGAAAGGTCGCTCTGGCGTGTAGGAAACGAACGAGGCGCCGTCGGGGATGCTCCTCCCGATCTCTTCGAGCCTGGCTCGCGACGGCTTTTCTTCGAACCCGACGATCTGCCCGCTGTGATCGAACCGGAACAACCCCATTCCCGACGCCTCGTCGATAGCGACAGCCTGGGCCGCGATGGTGATGTCGGCGCGACCTCTGACGTGCGCGGCAATCATCTCGTTGTAATCCATGCGGTAGAGATGATCGCCCGCCAGAATCAGGTAGTAATCGGCATCGTGGCGCCCGAAGTGGCGGGCGGCCTGCCGCACGGCGTCGGCGGTCCCCTGGAACCAGTTGGGATTGTCGGGCGTCTGTTCTGCGGCGAGGATTTCGACGAAGCCGTGGCTGAAGATGTCCATCCGGTACGCCTGCGAGACGTGCCGGTTGAGAGACGCGGAATTGAACTGGGTGAGCACGAAGATCCGCCTGATATCCGCGTGAAGACAGTTGCTGACAGGGATGTCGATGAGCCGATACTTGCCGCCGATGGGAACCGCCGGCTTCGAACGCTGATGCGTCAGAGGAAAAAGACGCGAGCCCTGGCCGCCACCAAGAATGAGCGCGAGAACCTCAGTGCTTGTTGCCACGTTGTGGAAATAGTACACCGTTGCGGTTTTCAAGGTTCCTGGGCCGCTCGCGTGGCCTGACTCGAGGGCCTCCCCATCCGAAGGTTGGCGAGAACGGGCGGACATCACGCTGGTGTGACGTTTGCGACACTTCCGTGAAACGATTCTGTGACTGTCGCCTAACTTCCGGCGCCAGGCCGGCGGCGCCGGTCGTCAGCAGTCGATGATCGTTCCCGCGAGAGGTGAAGGCGCGCTACTCTATGAGGGTCGTCGGTGCCTTGACGCCCAGAGATCTCGTGCTACACACGTGGGGGGACAGATGACGCGGACCCGTCGAACACTCGGACGCCGCCGTTTCGTGCGGGGAGTGATTGCCGCTGCGACCACGGCGGTGCTTCCAGCATTACAGGGTCTCGGCCGTTTGCAGGCTCAGGGTCGCATCCCGGCGACGAAGGGCAGCGGTGGCTACGGCCCGCTCGTGCCAACACCAGACCAGCGCGACGGCATCGTCCGGATCGCCCTGCCGAAGGGGTTTCAGTACCGCTCGTTCAGCCACGCCGGAGAAAAGATGTCGGACGGCAAGCTCGTCCCCCTTGGGCACGACGGCATGGCGGCCTTCAACATGCCGGACGGAAGGTTCCGTCTGGTCCGTAACCACGAAGTCCGGAATCAACCGGAGAGTGGGAACGCCGCTGTTGACGAGAACGCGTACGACCCTCGCGGAGGTGGAGGCACGACGACGCTCGTCGTCAATCCGTTCACCCGCCAGTTGGAACGCGACTTCGTGAGCCTCACCGGTACGATCGTGAATTGCGCCGGCGGGCCTACCCCGTGGAACACCTGGATCACCTGCGAGGAAACGAATAGCGGCGTCGCCTCAGGTTGGACCAAGCAACATGGCTACTGCTTCGAGGTTCCACCCTCGACGAACGCGTCGGTTCCGGCGGTTGCGATTCGCGGCATGGGCCGGTTCTCACATGAGGCCGTGGCGGTGGATCCCGCCACCTCGATCGTCTACGAAACCGAGGACAACGGAACGACCAGCGGCTTTTACCGGTTCGTCCCCAAGACTCGCGGCGCCCTCCAGGATGGCGGCGCACTCCAGATGCTGGCTGTTGAGGGACGGACCAACTGTGACACGAGACTCGACCAGAAGGTTGGGGTGTCGATGCCGGTGAGATGGGTCACCATCGCGAATCCCGATCCCTCCGATGCGAGTTCAACCGCCGTGTTCAGTCAGGGTGCCACGCTCGGCGCCGCAAGTTTCGCGCGCCTGGAGGGGTGCTGGTGGGGGAACGGCGCTGTGTATTTCAATTCGACGAGCGGCGGTAACACCGGGAAGGGACAGGTCTGGGAGTTCAGGCCGCGCGGAGATGCTGGAACCCTGACGCTCATCTTCGAATCGACCGATGCGCTCGAGCTCGATGGTCCCGACAACATTACGGTGTCTCCTCGGAACGCACTCTTACTGTGCGAAGACGGGCAGGACGACCAGCACCTGCGCGGACTGACGCTGGACGGCGGGATCTTCGACTTCGCGTTGAATCTTCAAACCAATTCCGAATGGGCCGGGGTGACCTTCGGAGAAGCCGACCCCGGCTGGAACGATCCGCGCATCCGCGGCGCCAGTGCCCCCCTGGGTGACCGTTCGGATCGGACGACGCTGTTCGTCAACCGTCAAGGGGCGACTTCCGGCGCCAATCCTCCCGCGCCGGCTAACGCCGGGATGACCTTCGCCATCTGGGGACCGTGGGACGAAGGCGCGCTCTAAGCAAAGCGCCCTTCGCTCCGATTCTGCGGCGTCGGAGATCTGCGCACTTTCCATTCCCCGGTAAGCACAGACGATCCGCCCGAATCGAGCCTGCCACCTAATTTTCGTAAACGTTGCACCGCGTTTCTATCAAGGCAACTCCCAGTCAGTACAAGTTCGCCATCGGCCTGCACCAAATCCAACTCGGCCGGACTGGAGAGTGTCGGAATGAAAACGTCACTGAATCGCACGAGGCTCATCACGATTGTTGGTCTGCTGGTCGCGGGAACCGCGCTCCTCGCCGACGAAACGCGCTTTTCGGATTTCACCCCGATGGCCGGTTCTGCCGGTCCGACTGCGGACGAAGTCACGCCGATTACGTTCGGCAATCCAGCTTTTCAGCAGCGCTCGATTGCCAACCGCAGCGCTCAGTTGTCCGCCGGCATGCCCAATTCAGGGAACTGGGACATGATCACAGTGAACGAGACGGGGCCGCACAAGGGCCGCTATCTGTTCACGGTGTTCGAGACCGGCCAAGGGGGGGTGCAGCGCCACGATCTGCTGACCGGCATCACGGAGACGATCTGGCACAGTCCATCGTCCGGTGGCCACGTCTCATTCGATCCCTCGTACTGGACGCCTTGGGGGACCGTCATCACCGGTGAGGAGTCGTGGGAGACCGCCCCCGCCGGATCGGCTTCCCCGTACGGCCGTCTTTTCGAGCTGAAGAACCCCATCGATGCCCCGCCCATCTTCAATCCGCTGTCAGCGGCCAGCAATATCAACGCGGACTTCGTGCACCAGAACGTGATCCCCCGGACTTCCCACGAAGGCATCCAGTTCGATAAGGCCGGCAACATGTATTTCATCGACGAGCTGAACGGCGGAAACATCTACAAGTACAGCTCGGCGGCCCCGTGGGGGGACGTCATGTCCGGTCAAGCCGAGTACTTCGATGCCGGCCAGACCTTCGTGTTACGGGTCGGCGACGGCACCGTCGCGAACGCGACGGGCGCGCTCACCTGGGTCCCGTTCACAACTCCCAGCGGAGCAGCCATGCCCGGTGCGCTCACCATCACGGACGTGAGGGGTGTCACCTCGGTGGATGCACGGAACACCACGAACCTCCAGCCGTTCAAGGGCACAGACTATCAGCGGCCTGAGGACATGCAGATCCAGACGGTGCAGGGCGTGGAGCTCTTGTACTTCACCGCGACGACGACGAACGAGGTCTACGTCGTCAATCTGAACGTGAATACGATCGCGGTCTTTGTGAACAGAAACACCGTCGACCTGGCAACGGGACTGCCGGTGGGTTCGGCGCTGGCCAGCCCTGACAATCTGGCGATCGACCATGACAACAACATCTACGTCATCGAGGATCGGAGCGGCGGCGTCGACGACGATATCTGGTTCGCGAGAGACCTGAATCAGGACGGAGATCTGACTGATCCTGGCGAAGGGATCGGACGCTGGGCTTCGAATGGCACTGTGGGGTCGGAGTTTACCGGCTTGTACTTCGATCCGATGAACAAACGTCGGGCCTGGGTCAATATCCAGCATCCTGACAGCGGCAACGACCGCACTATTGAAATCACGATTGGCGACGGAGATACCTCAGACGAAGGCGGCTGGAAGCGCTAGCGCCGCATTCGCCGGTCCACGCCCACGACACCGCGAGTCCAGGCAGTGATCGAGCACACTCGCGCTCACGCGCGGGTGTGCCCGCTCCCGGAAAAGGACGCGATGTTACCCGCCAGGTGCTTGTAACTATCGGAACTACTTGAGCTTCTGTCGATTTGACGGCTCCTCCTCGTGTAACAGCCGTGTAAACGGAGGTACAATCCTCCGGTTTTGCCAGCAGCTACTGGAGCGAACCGGGAGTGCGACGAGTGGGCTTTCGCCTGATACCGCGCGAAGAGAAGTTTTTCGAGGATTTTCAGGCGCTGGCCGATCAAATCCGCGCGGGAGCCCAGCTGTTGGAAGAGATGCTCGCGCCCGATCCCCCGCTGTGGGACAAAGCTGACGAGATCAAGGAGGTCGAGCACAAGTGCGACTTCCTCACACACGCCATCATCCAGCGGCTCAATCGCACGTTCGTGACCCCCCTCGATCGGGAGGACATCCATGCCCTTGCCCGCTCCCTCGATGACGTCATGGACGCAATCGATGCGGCCGCGTCGCGTATCCGCCTCTACCGCCTGAACCAGATTCGATTCGGTGCCCGCGAGCTGGCGCGAATCATCACCAGCTCGACCGAACAGGTCCGCGCAGCGATGCAGACGCTCGAGCAGAAGAAACACGTGGTCGTCGATCACGCCATCGAGATCAACAGGCTCGAAAACGAAGCAGACCGCCGCCACCAGGAAGCCGTCAAGCGCCTCTTCGACGAGGAGCACGACCCGATCCTCGTCCTGAAGTGGAAGGAGGCGCTCGATTTCCTTGAAGAAGCGACGGATCGATGCGAAGACGTCGCCAACGTGCTCGAGGGCGTCGTCGTGAAGTACGGATAGCCCGTCGATGTTCTGGATCGTCTTCGGGCTGATTCTCATCGCCCTTTTCTTCGATTACGTCAACGGTTTTCACGACGCCGCCAATTCGATCGCAACGGTGGTCTCGACGCGTGTGTTGACGCCAGGAAAAGCGGTGGTCTGGGCGGCGTTTTTCAACTTCGTTGCCGCCTTCACGTTCGGAACGGCCGTGGCGACCACCATCGGCTCCGGGATGATTGACGTGCAGGTCGTCACATTCGCGGTGGTGTTCAGCGGGCTCGTCGGCGCCATTGTCTGGGACCTCATCACCTGGTACTTCGGATTGCCCACCAGCTCTTCACACGCCCTGATCGGGGGATATGCTGGCGCTGCCGTGGCGAAGGCTGGTTACGCGGCGATTATTCCCTCTGGCTGGACGAAGACTCTCCTTTTTGTTTTTCTTTCGCCGATTATCGGGCTGGTCGCCGGACTCACTCTGATGACGCTGATCTTCTGGCTTTGTCGAGGGACGGCTCCGAGCCGTGTCGACCATTGGTTCCGACGTCTGCAGTTGCTGTCGGCCGCATTTTTCAGCCTGAACCACGGCGCGAACGATGCGCAGAAGACGATGGGCATCATTACGGCAATCCTGCTGGCCGCCGGCTACATCGACACGTTTGCCGTGCCCTTCTGGGTCATTCTGTCGGCCCACGCCGCGATCGCGCTGGGCACCCTGGCTGGTGGCTGGCGCATCATCCACACGATGGGGGCCAAAATCACCAAGCTGCAGCCAGTCGGCGGGTTCGCGGCTGAGACAGGCGCGGCTCTGGCGCTCCTGACCGCCACACAGCTGGGTGTGCCGGTGAGCACGACCCACGCGATCACCGGCTCCATCGTCGGCGTCGGGGCCACGAGACGGATATCCGCGGTACGCTGGGGGGTGGCCGGACAGATCGTGTGGGCCTGGATTCTGACGATTCCCTGTGCGTTCTCGATCTCTGCGTTCATGTATTTCCTGGTTCGCACTCTGGGAAGCCACTGAGAGCGAGAGCAGGATCCCACCCGCGAGGTTGCTTCGCGTTCAGGCCGGCAGCACCAACGTAAACCGAGCCCCGCCTTGCGGACGGTTTTCCGCCAGCACCTCTCCTCCGTGCAGCCCTACCAGATGCTTGACTATCGCGAGCCCCAGGCCTGTGCCGCCAGGGTCACGCGCGCGCGATTTGTCCACGCGGTAGAACCGTTCGAAGACCCGTGACAGGTCTTCTTCCGGAATTCCAGGGCCCTCGTCCGACACGGACAGCGCGACGCGGCCGTCCAAACGAACCGCTTCGATCCGCACGGTCGTTCCCTCTGGGCTGTAAGTCAAGGCATTCGCGACCAGGTTCCGCAGCGCGTCGTGCAGCTTCGCGTGATCGCCGCGGATTGTCTCGGCTTCCGCGGTAATCGAAATGTCGACGCGCTGCCGGCGTTCCTCGATGGCACGGGCGAGGTCGGCGACGACCGCCTGAGCGATCGCCCTCATGTCGCACGACACGATGTCGAGCGTCTCCTGTCCGGCATCGAGCCGTGCCAGCCGCAGCAGATCCTTGACGAGCCGCTCCATCCGCTCGGCATGTCGGGAAATAATCTGGAGAAACCGGCGCTTCTCTTCCGGTCCGATGTCGCTCTCGCCCAGTGCTTCGACGTACCCGCGAATGGCCGTCAACGGCGTTCGCAGCTCGTGCGAGACATTGGCCACGAAGTCGCGCCGAATCTGATCGGCCCGGCGCAGGTCGGTGATGTCGTGCATCACGACGACGACGCCGTGTTTGGTGTCGCCGGCGGACAGGGCGGAGCGTGCGATAATGGTCCGTGAAGGGTCCCGTGGCGGTGACAGCTGCACCGGCTCAGGTGATCGGTTGGACAGGGTTGCGGCGACCAGCTCGGCGATCGCCGGATGACGGATTGTCTCGACATACGGTCGGCCCAGTCCGATGTTGTCGAGCTTCAGCATGCGTTGGGCGGCGTCGTTTGCGAGCTGCAGCCGCGCTTGGGAATCGACCACGACGACCCCCTCCAGCATGCCCGAGAGAATGGCCTCCATCCGACCTCGATCGCGCGCCTGTTCGGCGAGCCGATGAGCGACCTCCTGGACCGCCTCGTCGAGCGACCGGGCGACCTCACCGAGTTCGTCGTCGCCAAAGTCGACGCGGGCGGGCGCGAGATCGCCAGATCGGTAGCGGCGGGCCACGCCAGCAATGCTGCGCACGCGGTTCCCGATACGTGCGGATGAAATCCAAGCGATGAGTGCGGCACCCACAAAGGCCGCGATGAGCGCACCGAGCGTCGCCGTGAACGCGGACTGTAGGTGCTGGCCGATGTCGGTCATCGGCAACGCCATGCGGACGAAGGCAATCACGGGATGGCGTACCGGCGCAGCGACGTACAGCATGTCGATATCGAGCGTGTCGCTGTGGCGCGTGGCGCGGCCGATGCCGTCGGTGCGCGCAGCGACCACTTCAGGCCGCTGCGCGTGGTTTTCCATGGTCGGGAGAGCCTCGAACGGCTCTGACGAGTCGCCGACGACGACGCCGTCGCCCGCGATTAGCGTCACACGCGTCCCGGTCAACGCACCAAGCCGGTCGGCCTCGGTGTCGAGCTCCGCCGGAGTGTGCAGCTGAGCGCTCCGTCCGAGCAAATCCGACGCGATCCGCACCTGCGCGACGAGCGTTGCCTCGATCTCGTCGTTGATCTTGCCCCGCAACATGACCGCGAAGATGCCGCCGGCCACCATGAGCGCGATCACGGCCGAAGCGAGCGAGGTGAGGAAGAACCTGCCCTGGAAGGTTCTGATCACGGCGGATCAACCAGCTTGTAGCCGAACTGCTTGACCGTGACCAGCGACGTGGCAAGCACCGGCAACTTCTCACGAAGGCGACGGACGTGAACGTCCACCGTGCGCGTACCGCCCGTGTAGCGGTATCCCCACACCTGCTCGAGCAGCACGTCGCGTGACAACACCCGCCCGCGATGCTGCAGGAAATACTGGAGGAGCAGGAATTCCTTTGCTGTGAGTTTGACGTCGCGGCCGTCGAGCTCCACGCTGTGTCGGTCGTGATCGACGACGATGCCCCCGTAGGTTATGGGGCGGTTCGACGGAACGTCGCGACGCTGTGCGCGTCGCAGCAACGCGCGCACCCGCGCCACCAGCTCGTTCGGGCTGAACGGCTTTGCGATGTAGTCGTCTGCGCCAACCTCGAGACCGACAATGCGTTCGGCTTCTTCGGCTCGCGCAGTGAGCATGATGATCGGAATCGCGGACGTGCTGTCGTTCGCGCGCAGCAGCCGGCAGACCTCGAGGCCGTCGATCTGAGGCAGCATCACGTCGAGCACGATCAGATCGGGCACCTTCGAGCGGACCGACTCGAGCGCCTCGCGGCCCGATGTCACGCGCGACGAGATGTAGCCGGCCCTGTCGAGGTAGCGCGACACCAGCTCCGCGATGTCGGGATCGTCCTCGACGACGAGTACACGCGTTGACACCGGTCAATTCTAACGGGTACGACAGTGAGCTCAGAAGAGGACACCCCGGCCCGCAGACAAGGCCAAAGTGGCCGTTTTTGGCTGGCACAGCGCTTGTTGCTGAACGTGTTGGCGGGCAGCAGCCCGTTGACCCCCAGAGGAGGGCCCATGAGAGCGTTCCTAGCGACCGTGCTGAGCGTGATCGCCGTTGGCGTGCTGTTGATCGCATACGGTCTGCTTGCGCCGCCAGCGTCAGCGAGCCCGCAGGTCATCTACGACCCGCAGACCGGGGTCTATCATCTGGCGCGGCCGATGCCTGCGAGCGAGCCGTTCGTCCCAGGTTACGGCGGCTACCGGTACGGCGGGGAAGCGCCGCCTTACGCGACGCCCATCGGATACGGGCAGCCTGTTTACGCGACACCATCGGCGTCAACTCGTTTCGTCGAAACGCCGGTAGCGAGGGCTCCGCAGGCCGTCCGGACGTCTCAGCGGTCGGTGACGCGCGCCGATAGCTCGGGCCGGAACTGGAAGAAGACAGCGTTCGTCATCGGCGGCTCGACCGCGACCGGCGCCGGTATCGGTGCAATCGTGGGCGGCAAGAAGGGTGCGCTCATCGGAGCCGCAATCGGCGGCGGCGCGAGCACGCTCTACGAAGCGAAGCAGGCGCGGTAGTCTCGGGCTAGAGGACCTGGGGGCTGGCTTCATGAGGACCCACCCCCAGCCTCTAACCTCTAGCCTCCAGCACGACTAAAACAGGACCGGGAGCTGGGGCCCGGTGGGGCTGAAGGTTGCGGGCTTTATGGCTCGGGCTTTCGGCCCCCGTCGTGCACCCCCAGCCACACGTTTGTTGCGCGTCAGGGCCAGAAGCGCAGAAGCAGCGGCGACCCCCAGACAATCCCGAGGCCGATCGAGAGGCAGCCGACAGCGAGCGACATCGCGCGTCCCATCGTTTGATTGGTTCCCAGGCGGGCCATCGGCCATCCGAGCACGCCCGACAGCGCTGCCATTCCAAGCGTCGATCCCAGACCGAACAGAGAAATATACGCAAGCCGCGCGGCCGTCGTCGGCAGCGTTGTCAGCACGAGCGCGGTCAGCGCGCCGCTGCCGGCCAGCCCGTGCACGGCGCCGATCAGGAGAGGGCGGCGGGCGAGCGTCCACCGACCGAGGTGCACGTGCGCCGGCACCCCCGGATGCACGTGCACGACGTGTCGGTGCTGGTGGAGCTGCGCCGGGCCCGATGCCCCCTGACGGACGGCCCGGCGGACGGCCTTGTACCCGAGCGCGATGAGCATCAGGGCCACGCAGAACTCGAATATTTCCGACAGGCCCGTCGTCATCTCCGTGCGCAAGACGATGAGGACGGCCCCGACCGCCAGGAGCGACGCCGTATGCCCAAGGCCCCAACAGGCACCGATCCAGGCCGCTTTGTAGCCGCTGCGCTCGCGCGTGACAAGCGTGGATACGGCTGCGAGATGATCGGGCTCGAAGGCGTGACGCATGCCGAGCAGCGATCCAAGCCCGGAGCTTGTGAGCAATTCAAGGACTGGCATGTCAGGTTGGTGTGTATTCTACGTGAATCGGCCGGTCACAGCGATTGGTAGCGTCCGCGTGTCGCTCGAAGTTGTCGTCGTTTCAAGGCTGTCGAGCGCGCACGAGCCCGGTCGCGTTGGCGCGACGAAGATCCAGGGTGTCGCCCTCGATCGCCCAAGAGGTCGCCGCCTCGATAGCAGCGAGAAAGCGGCGCTCCTGATCCATGACGCCCTCCGCCGCGCAGACCTTGCGCGTCGCGGCAAGGGGTCCGATCATCAGCCGATTATCCTGGCGCGTGTACTTCCCCTGGAACGTGTTGCATCCAGCGTTTCCCGACAGCGACCCTTCCTTGAAGAGCATCGTGAGCCTGGTCTCCGTCAGAGGGCTCGCGAGCGCCTGGCGGCCGTTATCGAGCAGGATGACCTCCCACGAGACGCCTTCAATCGAGGGAGGCGGTTCGGCCACGAACACGAGCTCGGAGGTCGAATCAGACTCCGATATGAGCGTCAGTCCATTCTTGACAATGCGGATACGGAGCGTGCCCATCAGGCTCTTGCTGAAGGCGGACTCCATCGCCATCGCGGGCGGAGCACACGCCATCAAGGTTCCGACGAGCTTCCCGAAGCTCAGGCGATCCCCGTCGACCGAGTATGACCCCGTGAGGGAGTTGCACCCCGTGAACGCCTGGACGCGTCCGGAGTCGAATCGTAGCGTGGGCGGAAGTGTCAGCGCCGCGAGCGCCAGCTCGGTCACAGCCTGGAGGTGAGTCAACCGCCAAACCCGCCCTTCGAGCAGCGGGGTCGTCTTCTGCGTCGCGTTCACACTCGCACCAGACAGCAGGACGACGAAGAGCAGGGCGATCAATCGCATGGAGACCTCACGGCTTTGTCCTGGCGACGGGCTCGAACTCGAAAATACCGGCGTCGGGTTCGCACGTTGTTGGAGGGGCGGTTCACCGTCAATCCCTTACCTGCACTATGCCAAATAGCGGACCGACCGGTGTGGATTCCTTGCAGCTGAGCTATCGGCTACCGGCCCGTCTCTTGCGGCCGCATCGGAACGACCCACTCGACGAACGGCTGATCGGTAATGGTGGACGAGCGCCGCCCCTCTGAGGAAGCCATTTCGTCCCACCGCAGACGACCGTGGACGCCGTATGGAAGGATGCGGACGCGGTTCGACGATCGCTCGACTCGCACCTCGACGAAGCTCTGGAAGAACGGAGCGACGTTGTAGTCGAACGCCGCCGACAGCCATTCGGCCGTGAACGGCCAGGCGCCGAACATTTCCGTCCACCACCACGCCGGGCGCTTCCACCAAGGCGTGCGGGCGACGATTTTGTCTGTGACCGCTTCGAGATTCGGATAGTACGCCCAGTCGGCCGTGGCCGCCTCAGCGGGCCACGCCAGAGACGTGCCAAAACTCAGGTACGCCCCGCCCCCACCGTTGACGAAGTAGTGGACGGTCGTGAGTGGCGTCGAGCCTGGCTCGACGTAGTACTCGAGGTCGTGCGTGTCTCCCGCCATCAGGATGGTCACACCGCGGCGGACCAAGCGCTCTTTGAGGCGTGCAAACTCCTCATCGTCCAGCGTCAGATTGTGTCCGCCCGCAAAAAAGGGATGGCCGACGATCGCCATCGTCAATTTGCCTGCGGCGCGAGTCAGTGCCGCTTCCAACCAGGCCTCCTGCGACGGATCGATCCTCCGCAACACGCCGGTGTCGATCGCAATGAGCGCGAACCGATCGGTCTGAAGCTCGAAGAACGGCGCGCGCTGGAACCCCGTGGGCACGCCGTACGCAATGCGCAGGCGTGCGGCCTCTCCAATCAGCGCCTCGATACGATCGTCGGTCGTGCTCGTGGCGCGCAGGTCGGCTTCAACGCGCGCATGCAGGCTGGCGCGCGCCGCGTCGGCTTCGAGGAAGGTGGCCGCGAAGCCTTCGAGGGCGTCGTACCAATCGTGGTTACCGGGGATGGCGTACACCGGGTCGACGATTCCCTTGAACGGGAGCCAGAACTTCGCCTCGTAATCCTTCATCGCGCCCGTCGGATAGACGACGTCCGACGACACGACCACGAATCGCACGTCGGGTCCGCTGGAGACCGAGAGGAGCTGATCGCGAAGCACGTGCTGCGAGGCGTCCCCCTCGCCCGGGTCTCCGATCACGACGAACGAGAAGTCGCCCGAGGCCACCCCCTGGGGCTCGACGGCGAAGCTCGACGCCGTCCCGCGCGCCCGATCCGCGGCCTGTACGGCGCGCACCATCGCGTCGCGCCAGGAATCGGTGCGGGACTCGGCCCAGGCATTCCACATGCCCGCTGCCCAGTTCTCGGTGTCGAAGTACCAGCTCATGCCCCAGACGGGAGCCGTGGCTGCGATGATGGCTGCAACCGGCAGACCGGCTTGAAGACCCCGGTCGAGCGCTGCCCGAATCGAATACCGGGCCGCGCGCATGCGAATGGCAAACTTCAATCTCCACTCAAGCCATGTCTTGGCGAGTCGGCCGCCCCAGCCGAGGCTTCCAGAGGCCAGGGCGCCCAGATACCAGTGCCAGACGCGCCGTTCGATCCAGCGAGTGGGCCCGCGCCACGACAAATACAGGGGATTGAACACCAGCAGCGTGATCAGCACCGCGATCAGCATGTCGCCGAGGACAGCCACGGCGGGCGACAGGAGGCCGAGGAGTGTCCAGTCGGTGCTCATCCGGCCGACGTGAATGGCGAAGAGCGTGGCGACGAACGACATCGTCCAGCCCCGGTCGAACGGCGCCCGCAGGCGTTCGGAGGCCTCGACTTCGCGCGCCATCAGCGCCGCTTCGGGCTGGTCTGCCAGCCCGAGCTCGCTCATCACCGATTCGTCCGCCTCGGTTGTGCTGAAGACGGGCGCCACCATGATGTTCCAGGCGATGCCGGCGATCCGCAGCGCTCCCGCAACGGCCACGCCCCATGGCAGGCCCCCGCCGCGCGCCATCAGGAGCAGGACCGTGACGGCCGTGTTTCCCAGCGCGGCCAGCGCCGCGATCGTTCGTTCTCGCGGATCCCCTCGACGGAGCATGCCTACGCCGTGACGCACGGCGTCCAGCGCAAACCAGCCCGCGACGAGAAGTCGGAGGGCGTTCCCCGCCACGAACGGGGCATTGATCAGGAACAGCGCGATGGCCATGCTGATCATCGCGCCGACCGTCGCTTGACGGCGGGCGGCGGCCGTCGATCGCCGCAGGGCGTGCAACGCTTCGACGCAGGCAGCCATCCCAAGCAGCACTCCGACGCGGGCAGCGGGGTATTCCGCGCCGCTCAGAGGCGCCAGGAGTGCCAGGAACGCGAGACCCAGCGTCGAGACAGCGAGGGCGCTGACCTTTATCGGTCGGGCGGCTCGCCCCCCGAGGATGTGCTGCATGTTTGCTGCTCAGGATACTGCAGGCAGGTTGTCGAGACGGCCGAGGTCAGGCTTCCCGGACCCCATGACTTCTGGCCAGGAAATACAGTGCGACGAGCACCAGCAGCACACCGTTGATGGCGATGACCATCTGTGCGCCGATGAGCGTGGCCAGCCAGCCGCTGACGAGGCTGCCGAGCGGCATGCCGCCGCGGAACGCGACCATGTAGATGCTCATCACGCGGCCACGCATCTCGTTCGGGGCGAGCAGCTGGATGAGCGAGGTCACCGTCGAGAAGACAATCATCAGCGCTGCACCCGTGAAGAACAGCAGCACTTCGCTCAGCCACAGGAGGTGTGACGTGGAAAACGCGAGAATCAGCAGGCCGTACACCACCTGAACGAGCAGAGCGGTCAACCCCATCCGCGGAAATTTCCCGAGCCACGCCACGACGAGAGCCCCCACGACCGAGCCGGCGCCCGAGAACGCCAGCAGGTGGCTGTAGGTTGCGGCGCCCTCCATGAAGACGGTCTGCGTGAACAACGGCAGGAAGGTCAGCACCGCAAAGCCCAGGAACGTGGTCGAGGCCGCGAGCACGATGAGCGCCACCAGGCTGCCGTGGTCGCGGACGTAGGTGAGGCCGCCCCTCAGCTCATCCTGCATGCTGCCGCGTATCCCGCTTTTCGGGATGTGCTTCACGTGCAGCGACATCAGCGCCCAGATGACGATCAGGAAAGACATCGCGTTCAGCGCAAAACAGACGGCCATCCCCTGGGAGTCGGCGAACCCCCAGTTGGCAAACAGCGCGATCGTGGCGCCGAAGGCGAGCGGACCGAGCACGCGCGCGATGTTGAACTGAATCGAGTTCAACGCCACCGCGTTGGGCAGGTCTTTCTTGTCCACGAGCGATGGAATGAGCGCCTGATAGGCCGGACCGCCAAAGGCCTGCGCGAGGCCGGTCACGAACGAGAGCACGAGGATGTGCCAGATCCGGACGACGTCGAAGTAGACGAGCAGGGCGAGCGTGGCAGCCGTCGTCATCTGGATGTACTGCGATGTCAGCAGCGTCCGGCGCCGATCGCGCCGGTCGGCCAGCACGCCACCGATGAGCGTAAAGAGCATGATCGGCAGCTGCTGCAGGAAGGCGTCGAGACCGAGGAAAAAAGCCGAGCCTGTCAGCGACAGCACCATCCAGTTCTGCGCGGTCAGCTGCATCCAGGTGCCGACGCTCGAGCTGCAGGCGCCGAACCACTGGACCCGGAAATCGCGATAGGTGAACGCCGCCAGCATGCGCTGCAGCGCCCGCGAGCCGAAGAAGGAGGTCGGCGAGGCGATGGTGTCGGCGGGCGTGGGAACTTCGGCGGGACGGGTCTCAGCCAATCGACGAATCCGATCTGTCCTAAACGAAAGGAGGGTAGGGGGTTACCCCTGTTGATCCCCTGAAGAAACGTCGCGTCATCTTACCTTACGCCGAGCCTGAGTCGGGGCTGCTTGAATCATCGGTTGGTCGCGCGATATAGTTGGCCGCCAGAAGCGAAATAAAAGCGAAACTGCCATGGTACCCGCCCGCGCCCACCTCGAATCGCTATTGCGCGCCCGCAAGCTCGATCGGACCCTGATGTCCGTTCTCACGGAGCCTGTCTCCCCGACCACTGAAGAATACGCCACGGCACCGAGCGGCGTTACGGCGTTGGACGCACGGCTGGGCGGCGGGTTTCCGCGTGGACAGATCTCCGAGGTTGTGGGTGCGCGGTCGTCAGGCTGCACCAGCATGTTGCTGCAGACGCTGGCCGCGGCCACGGCGCGCCGCGAGCTCGTGGCCCTGATCGATGTTCTCGACATGCTGGATGTCGCCTCGGCAGAAGCCTCCGGCATCGATTTGGATCGCGTGCTCTGGATTCGCGGCCAGGTCATCCCCCATGCGAGCTCCATTCGGGACATGAACGAGCGCGCGCTGGACCACGCGATCAAGGCGGTCACGCTCGTGCTGCAGGCGGGCAATTTCGGCCTCGTGGTTTTGGATGCGATGGAAGCGCCGCCCCGCATGCTCGAGCGGCTGCCGTTCACGACATGGCGGCGTCTGCACCGCATCTTCGAAGGCAGCCAGACCGCGTGCGTGCTCTTCGGCAACTCATCGATCGCCCGCAGCTCCGGAGGGCTCACGGTCAGGGTCAGCAGAGCACGAGGGCCTGAAGGGATCAGGGTCGAAGGGTCGCTGTTCATGGGATTCGACATCGAAGTGGATGTCGTTCGCCCACACAGGTATCAGGAAGATGTTCGCGTGCCTCTATCGACCGCCTGCCGCTGATCGCGCCGATCGACGTGCGGAGGCGCTCGTCTCCGTGGCGCGAGAGTTTTCGCCGCGGTATGAGTGCCATGGCGAGGCGCTTGTCTCGATTGACGTCAGCGGCCTCGACCGTCTGGTCGGCCCGCCATCGACGATCGGCGACGAGCTGCGGCGCGAGGCCGCCGCTCGCGGCCTTCATGTGCATGTGGCCATTGCCCGGACACGGTCGGCGGCCCTGATCATTGCCCTCGCGCGTCCGGGCCTGACGATCGTCGATCCAGGCCGCGAACGCGAGACGCTGGCTCCGCTTCCGCTTCACATCCTCGAGAAGGCTCAGGGCTTAGGACTCACGGCTTATGGCTCTGATGGCTTACAAGGCCCTGAGCCTGTAGCCCTGAGCCTTGAGCCCTTCAAGCGCTGGGGTTTCAGAACGCTCGGTGAACTCGCCGCGCTCCCGCCTGCGGAGCTGTCAGCGCGGCTCGGCCAGCGGGCGCTCGTCTGGCGTGCCGTCGCGCGCGGCGACGATCCCGCCCCGCTTGTGCCGACGATCTCCGAGGAGCGGTTCGAATCGACCATCGACCTCGACTGGCCAATAGAGGGGCTCGAACCGCTGTCGTTCGTGCTGACGCGCCTTCTCGAGCCGCTCTCGGCACGTCTCGAGCGGCGCGACCGAGGCGCTGCGATCCTGCACCTTACGTTGCGGCTCGTCACGAAGGACGAATACGCCCGCCGTCTGCAACTGCCATCGCCGCTCCGTGACGGGCGCACGCTTCGCACGCTCCTGCTTCTGGATCTCGAATCACACCCCCCGCCCGCCGCCATTGATCGCGTGACGCTCGTGATCGAACCGACGCCGGGTCGTGTGATTCAGCACACGCTGTTCACGCGTGCCCATCCGACGCCAGAGCAGTTGTCCACGCTTCTCGCCCGACTCGGCGCGCTGATGGGACAGGAGCGTCTCGGCGCGCCGGCGACGGTCGATTCCTACCGGCCGGGCGCGTTCGACATGGCGCCGTTCGCGACCGAGCACGATCTGGCCTCCAGCCCCCAGCCTCCAGCCTCCACCCTCCACCCTCTAGCCTCTGCTCTTCGCCGCTGCCGGTACCCGGTGCCTGCGCGTGCCGTGATCGAAGAGGGGCAACCCATCCGGCTCACATCGGACCGCCGCGGATTCGTCGGCGGGTCGGTTCTCGCGGCGGCGGGACCATGGCGGACGTCAGGAGCGTGGTGGAACGCACAGAAGGCTCCAGGCTCAGGGTTCAGGGCTCAGAGTTGGGATCGCGACGAATGGGATGTCGCGCTCGCCGACGGCGGGGTATATCGCGTGTTCCGGGATCGGGAAACCGGCGGATGGTTCATCGATGGCATCGTTGATTGACCACGACGAAGGCCCTTCGTGTCCGTTGTGGTGACACGTGTCGTCGCCCTACGTCGAGCTCCACATCGCCTCGGCCTTCAGTTTTCTTCAGGGCGCATCGCTTCCTGAATCGATCGTCGATCGCGCCGCCGATCTGGGCTACCCCGCCGTGGCGTTGCTCGATCGCAACGGCGTCTACGGGGCGCCGCGATTCCACAAGGCCGCGACCGCAGCCGGCCTGCGCCCCATCATCGGGGCGGAACTGACGATCACGACACGGCACGAGGCTCACGGGTCACGGCTCACGCGTGCATCAGACTTCCTTCTGCCCGTTCTCTGTGCCAGCCGGGAGGGCTATCAGAACCTCTGCCGGCTGATCACGGGGATGATGCTTCGCGCGCCCAAAGGCGAAGGGGCCCTGACGCTGGAGGATCTCGAGGGCTCCACCTGCGGTCTTGTCGCCCTCGCGGGTCGGGCTGCGCTCGACGTGCGTCACGCCGGCGTCGGCGGCCTCATGGATCGGCTGGTCGGCCTGTTCGGCCGCGCCAACGTGTACGTCGAGCTGCAGCGGCATTTTCGCCGTGACGAGGAAGCCGACAACCAGACGCTCGCCCATCTCGCGACGGCATTTCATGTGCCGGTCGTTGCCACCAACGGGGTGCGGTTTGCGGCGACCTCCGGACGGCCGCTGTTCGATGTGATGACGTGCATCCACCATCACACCACGCTCGCCCAGGCCGGCCGGCGGCTGACGCCGAACGCTGAGCGATATCTCAAGGCGCCGAGCGACATGGCGGCGTTGTTCCGCGATTGGCCCGATGCCGTGGCACGTACCGGCGAGCTCGCCGATCGTCTGCAATTCACGATGGCCGATTTGGGTTATCGGTTTCCCGACTATCCGGTGCCCTCAGGCGAGACGCAGACGACGTTTCTGCGGCAGATCGTCGAGGTGGGCGCCCGCGATCGGTACCGTCCGTTCCACGATCGCGCGCGGGCGCAGATTGCACGCGAGCTGGATTTGATCGACAAGTTGAATCTGGCCGGCTATTTCCTCATCGTCTGGGACATTGTCAACTTCTGCCGGCAGCACGATGTTCTCGTGCAGGGACGCGGAAGCGCCGCGAACAGCGCCGTCTGCTACAGCCTGGGAATCACGGCGGTCGATCCCGTCGCCATGGATCTGCTGTTCGAGCGTTTTCTGTCTGAAGAACGCGGGGAGTGGCCCGACATCGATCTGGACCTGCCGAGCGGTGATCGCCGTGAGCGTGTCATCCAGCATGTGTACGAGAAGTACGGCAGCCGCGGCGCCGCCATGACCGCCAACGTCATTACTTATCGCGGCCGGAGCGCCGCGCGCGAAGTGGGGAAGGCGCTCGGCTTCGAACCCGAACAGGTCGATCGGCTGGCGAAGGTGATGAACCAGTTCGAGTTCACCGATCCGGCCGACACGCTTCCACGGCATCTGGCGTCGGTGGGATTGGATCTGAACTCGGATCGCGTGAGGCTGTTCGCGCGTCTCTGGGCAGAAATCCAGGATTTGCCGCGGCATCTCGGCCAGCATTCCGGCGGGATGGTCATCTGTCAGGGCCAGCTCGACGCTGTCGTGCCGCTCGAGAACGCCAGCATGCCCGGTCGTGTCGTCGTCCAGTGGGACAAGGACGATTGCGCGGACATGGGCATCGTCAAAGTGGATCTCCTGGGCCTCGGGATGATGGCGGTGCTGCAGGATGCCATCGCGATGATCAATGAGGGCTCAGGGCTTACGGCTCAGGGCTCAGGGCTCAGGCAACAGGGTGTCGATCTGGCGCATCTGCCGCCCGACGATCCGGCGGTGTATCGCATGCTGTGCGAGGCGGACACCATCGGGGTGTTCCAGGTCGAATCGCGCGCGCAGATGGCGACGCTGCCCCGGCTCAGGCCCGCTCGCTTTTACGACATTGTCGTGCAGGTGGCGATCATCCGGCCCGGCCCGATCGTCGGCCAGATGGTCCATCCGTATCTGAATCGGCGTGCCGGACGCGAACCACTGGCCTATCCGCACCCCTCACTCGAGCCGATTCTCGAGCGGACACTCGGCGTACCGCTTTTTCAGGAGCAGCTGCTGCGCATGGCGATGGTGGCGGCCGGCTTCACCGGCGGCCAGGCCGAGGAACTGCGGCGGGCGTTCGGGTTCAAACGATCCGAGCGGCGCATGAAGCAGATTGAAGTGCAGCTCCGTGACGGCATGACGCGGCAGGGCATTACCGGCGCCGCCGCGGAACAGATCATCACGTCGATTACGTCGTTTGCGCTTTATGGCTTCCCCGAGTCGCACGCCGCCAGCTTCGCGTTGCTCGCCTATGCGAGCGCCTATCTGAAGGCGCATTATCCAGCGGCGTTCTACACGGCGCTCCTGAACAACCAGCCGATGGGGTTTTACCATCCGGCGACGCTCGTGAAGGACGCCCAGCGTCGCGGTGTCCGGTTCCATCCGATCGACGTGCAGGTCTCGGACTGGGATTGTGTGGTCGAGGGTGACGGGGCGATCAGGCTCGGATTGCGATACGTCAACGGGTTGCGACAGCAGATCGGTCAGACCATCGCGAGCGCCCCCTCCCGCTGCGATACCAGTTCCGCTCGTCCCGTCCGTTTTGTTTCCCTGGACGATCTGATTGCCCGTACGGCCCTGCGACGTCCCGAGATCGTCACGCTGGCCGACGTGGGCGCGCTGAATGCCTTCGGCTACGACCGCCGCTCGGCGCTCTGGCAGGCCGAGCGGGCGGTCCGGCCATCAGGCGAGCTGTTCGATGAAGCGGGATGGGCGACGAACGCAGGAGGGGCGGAAGAGGCCAGCCTCCAGCTCCCAGCCCTCAGCCTCCAGCCTCTAGCCTCCGATTCCTGTCCCCTGCGGCCGATGACCGAAGCCGAGCGCATCGTCGCCGATTTCGCGGGGATGGGCCTGACCGTTGGCCGACATCCGATGGCGTTGCGGCGCGAGGGGCTCGCCATGCGCGGCGTACTTCGCGCATCCGATCTGCGGGTGGCGCGGCACGGGCGCCGCGTGCGCGTGGCCGGCATGGTCATCACACGTCAGCGCCCCGGAACGGCCAAAGGGTTCGTCTTTCTCACGCTCGAAGACGAGACCGGCGTCGCCAACATCATCGTTCGGCCCGATCTCTTTGCCCGCGATCGGCTGACGATCATCGAGGAGCCGTTTCTCATTGTGGACGGCGTTCTCCAGAGCCAGGACGGGGTGATCTCCGTTCGGGCGGAACGGCTGGCTGGCATGCGAGGGGCAGGGGGCACTGGCCGCAACCTCGACGACATCGATGACATCGATTTCTGGGCCCACGATTTCTATTAGATCCTCGGTCCCTGGTCTTGGTTCTGGGTCCGTCCTGGCTACTCGGGTGACCGACCGATTCCTGTCAGCTCCGAACCTCCGCTCGAGCTGGCCTTCTGGCTGACGTGGCGAGCAACTTGCTCGTCAGTCACTCGACGTATGAAGCTCATTGTTCAGCCGGACAGCGGCGTCGCACCGGTCGTCACTGCCATCAAACAGGCGAAGAAGTCGGTCGATGTCACGATCTTCCGCCACGATCGCGACGAAATCACCCGTGCGCTGGAAGCGGCGGTCGCGCGGGGAGTGGCCGTCCGTGCTCTGATCGCCCACACCCACGGCGGCAGCGACAAGGTGCTGCGGAAGCTCGAATTGCGTCTCCTGGCGGCAGGGGTTACGGTGTCGCGCACCGGAAGCGACCTCATCCGATACCACGCCAAGCTGATGATCATCGATCAGCGGGTGCTCCACCTTTACGGCTTCAATTTCACCCGGCTCGACATCGAAAAGAGCCGCAGCTTCGGTGTTGTCACGCGGAACCGAAAATTGGTAGCGGAAGCCATCAAGTTGTTCCGGGCGGACGATGTGCGACAGACCTACGTGCCCGGTTACGACCGCTTCGTCGTCAGCCCCGAGAACGCCCGCGAGCGCCTGGGCGCCTTCATTGGCCGCGCTCGACGGCAGCTGCTCATCTACGACCCTCAGGTCAGCGACGATGCGATGCTCCGGCTGCTTCGTCAACGCATCGCGGCTGGCGTGGAGGTGAAGGTGATCGGCAGGGTCGAAGCCAAGTGGGATATTCCTTTCGAGAAGTATCCCGGCAAGAGGCTGCACGTGCGGACGATCGTCCGCGACGGGTGCCGGGCGTTTGTGGGGAGCCAGAGCCTTCGCCGGCCCGAGCTCGAAAAGCGCCGCGAGGTGGGCGTGATCATCAACGACAAGCGGGTCGTGCGTCAGATCGTGGAGGTGTTCGAAGGCGACTGGGCGCAGACGAGCAGCGGCCGGAAAGCGGCGAAAAACGCGAAGCAATCGGACGCGAAGCAACGCCAGGCAGGCAAGCGGGGCGGCGCGAAGGGATCCGGGAAAAAGAATCTCCGCGAGACCGACCGCACGCTGGCCGTCGCCTCCTGAAGACCGCGCTCAGGTGCCGGAACCGAGTGCCGATCGCGCCCCCACGACATCCTGCGGGCTGCGCCAGAAGTCCATCGTCGACACGCGGTGGACGCAGCCGACCGTGCAGTACGGCGCGCAATCCTTTGGCGTTGAAAACTCACGGCGGATGTCGGCGACCGTGTAGGTTTCGAGAGGGACTGCCGGGTATCCGCGCTGCTGCGAACAGTAATGGACCAGGCCTTCTTCGCAGACGTAGAGGTAGCGCGCCCCGGCTCTGCAGCGCCACTTGTTCGGACGGCCGTCAGCGAGATTGTCCTGAAAGCCGCGGATGCCCGAATACAGGTTCTTCAGAACCTGCCAAGGGCCGTTGATCGCGGCCGAGACCTCGTCGTAGACCTTTCGCTCCGTGCCTCCCAGCGGTTTGAGACGGCCCGACCCGTCATGAATGATGCCGATGGAGGTCGAGAAACCCAGTTCGCGGGCGCGGTTGTTGATGGTCCGCGCGTCCTCCGGGTTCTTGATGCCGCCGCCCACGACGGAGTTGATGTTGACGTCGAAGGTGGCGTAGGCCCGCAGGTCCTGAAGCTTCCGGTCGAGTACGCGGAGGCTTTTCTTGGACACTTCGTCCGGATCGACGTTGTCGATGCTGATCTGCAGGAAGTCGAGGCCTGCGCGATTCAACGCTTCGATTCGCTTCGGTACCAGAAAGTAGCCATTCGTGATCAGTCCGGCCATCATCCCGTGCGCGCGAATGTGCCGCAGCAGATCGTCGAGGTCCGGATGGAGCATCGGCTCGCCACCGCTGAAGGCGACGACGGACGTTCCGAGATCCGCGAGCCGGTCGATGCGTCGCTTCATCAGGTCGGTAGCGACCGGCTCAGACACCTTGTCGTACTCGTTGCAGTAGCCGCAGTCGATGTTGCAGCGGCGAATCGGGATGATCTGGACCAGGAGCGGATGGGCGGTATGGGTCAGGCCCCGCACAAATTCGCGGGCCGAGCGCCCCTTTCGGCTGGCCGTGGTCAGAAGGGACAAGATCTGGAAATTATACCCGGTGTCCTCAGGACTGGGCGTAGGGGACGGTATTGAGGCCGTCGCCGACCGGCGATCCCCGCAGGCGTCGCATCTGGGCTCCCACTCTGAGTGAACCGTTCAAAATGAAGCCGACCGGTATGACACCGAACACCCGGTGGCCGGTGATCGCTACCATGCCCGCGGACGCGGCGCATCCACAATTGCTGCAGTCGGGCGTCCCGCCGAACTGACAGGGCGAAATTGTCGTCCTCAGATCGGCCGAGATTGTCGTGGTCATGCGCGCGAAGACGCATTCAGCGGGCGATTGCGGCGGCTCGGCGAACGCCGCAAGCACCCCGGAGGAAATCTGGAGCTTCGGATAGCGGAGCCGCAAGGCCTGCAGGTCCCAGATCGCGCGCTCTCTGTCTGCGGGTGTGAGGCATTCTTCGGAGGTTTCGCCGATCTGTGGAGTGTACAGGCTGTACCAGATTTTCCTGACTTCCGGCCGCGCCGACCAGAACTCGAGGAACTCGGCGATGTAGCCAGGCCGCTGCACCTGCTGTCGTGTGATCGTGCAGTGGATGGTGACGGAGCGGCCCGAGATATTGCGTAGAATCCGTTCGTAGGTGGCCGGCGCCCGGCGAGCGTCGTGTTCGGGCTGCAGGCCATCGACCGACACGACCAGCGAGAAACGCGGGAGCTCCTGCCATTCGAGCGGCCAGTCCCGTACGGCGCTCGTCACAATCTGCACGTAGATTCCACGTTCGGACAGACGGGGCAGTAGCTTGTTCAGCTCGCGGTATCTGACGAGCGGTTCGCCGCCGACGATGGACACGTGGACCGGGCGGTGGCGATCGACCAGCGCGAGGACGCCTTCGATGAGCTCGTCGTCTTTGAGGTCGCGGACTTCACGCAGCTTGATCCCTCCGCCGAGATGATCGTCGCCGTACGCATAGCAGCCGGGGCAATGAAGTGGACACTCGCGCGTGATCTCGATTGACAAGGCGGGTGTGTATCCCCGCAGGATATTGCCCCACGATGCCAGAATCGGCTGCAGTTCCATTCGGCAACTATAACAGTGATGCTATCGTTATGGTCGATGATTGAGCGGCGGCGTTCGAAGATCCAGGGCTGGGGCGTCTACGCGACCGAGACCATTCCGAAAAACAAGCGGATCATCGACTACGCTGGTGAGAAAATCTCCAACAGGGAAAGCCTAAGGCGCGAGCGCCGGTACATCAAACGAGGCCACATCTGGTGTTTCAAGCTGACGAACCGTTCGGTCATCGACGCCGGTGTCGGCGGCAATATCGCCCGCTTCATCAACCATTCCTGTCATCCCAACGCGTATGTCGACATCAAGGACGGCCTCATCTGGATTCGCGCGGCGCGCACGATCGAGCGCGGTGAGGAAATCACCTACCACTACAACACGGACGGCGAGGGGCTCATCAAGTGCCGCTGCCGTCCCGGGTGCCAGACGCTGTTGTAGCCGGTGATGGGGCCTGCGGGACGTTCCTTCTACTACTTGCACGGCTTCGCCTCGTCGGCGCGGTCGACCAAGGCGTCGTACTTCGGCGAGCGTTTTCGCGAGCACGGTCTGGCGCTCACGTGTCCCGACTTCAACCTCCCCGACTTCTCTACCCTCACGCTGACGCGGATGCTCCATCAGCTCGCGGACGAGATCGCCGCCGGAGGCGCGGCGACGCTCATCGGCTCGAGCCTGGGCGGCACACTCGCCGTCCTCGCCGCCGCTTCCTTCGGCGCCCGCATCGAGCGTCTCGTGCTTCTGGCGCCGGCCGTGATGTTCGCCAGAGCCGGGCATCATCTGCTGCCCCCCGACCGCATCGACGAGTGGAGGCGTCTCGGCTCGATGCCATTTTTCCACTACGGAGACAATGCCGAGCGGATGCTGAACTTCACATTCTACGAAGACAGCTTCCGGTACAATCCCTTCGACGCGTTGTTCGAGCAGCCGACACTCATCTTCCAGGGTCTGCGCGACGGCTCGGTGGACCCGCGGACGGTCGAGGCCTTTGCCCGTACGCGGCCGAACGTCACGCTGTCGCTGCTCGACGATGACCATCAACTGACCGCCAGCCTGCCGCGCATCTGGGACGGGGTGGCGGCATTTCTGGGGATTATGTGAGCTCGAAGCGAGTCCTGGTTCTGCTCGGCGCCCTCTGCGTGGCCCTTTCGACTCGTTCCTCGGCGCTTCAGCGCGTTGATGCCCAGGGACTCCAGCTGCGCATCGGGTTCGCCCGTCCCGGCGGCGGGTACGCGATCCAGACCCTTCCGCTCGAGACCTACATCGCCCGCGTGCTCGCGGGGGAAGCAGCCCGGGAGAGTCCGGCGGCCGCCCTCGAGGCCCTGGCCATAACAATCCGAACCTACGCGCTAGGCAACCGCGACCGCCATCGCGCTGACGGTTTCGACTTGTGCGACGAAACACACTGCCAAGTCGTGCGGACCGCGACACCTGCGACGACTCGAGCCGCCGAGGCCACCGCGGGCCAGATTCTGATGAGCAGCGGCCAGGTGGCCTCGGTCTTCTACAGCGCCTCCTGCGGCGGACGTTCGGAGATTCCGTCGAATGTGTGGCCGGGCGCCGAGGATCCGCCGTACCTCCCAACCGCCGAGGATGACGCCTGTCTGCGGGCGCCGGAGTGGGAAGCCCACTTGCGCGGGGCCGATCTTCTGCGGGCGTTTCGCGCCGCTGGTTTTCGCGGCGATCAGCTGCGGGACCTGCGAATCACGTCGCGCAACAGCTCGGATCGGGTCGCCAGATTGCAGGTCGTGGGCCTCACCCCCTCCGAAGTCTCGGGTCAGGATCTGCGCGTGATCGTCGGGCGCACGCTTGGCTGGCAACACATCAAGAGCGCGGCCTTCGACGTTCGCTGGTCCGGCGCGGGCTACCGCTTCACGGGTCACGGGTCGGGCCACGGGGTCGGTCTTTGCGTCATCGGATCGACGAATCTAGCGGCGCGGGGAACGACGGCGCCCGCCATCCTGCAGAAGTATTTTCCCGGAACCGTCATTGCGACCGCCGGGGCCTCGCCTGCGCCGCCCGGCAACGTGCTCGTCTCGCTTCCCGATGCCGATGAGGGCGACCGGGCGGCGATCACGCGTCTGGCGGACGCAGCCCGCGGTGAGATCGCCGGCGCGCTTGGCGTGACCCCGCAGTCCCCCATCACGATTCGTTTCCATACCACCACGAGCGATTACGAACGGGCGACAGGCCACCGGTGGTTCACCTCCGGCGCGTGGGTCAGGAATGAGGTGCATCTTGCCCCCCTCGTGACGCTGCGCGCGCGCGGTGTGCTCGATCGGACCGTCCGCCACGCGATCGTGCACGCGATGGTCGACGAGGTGCTCGCAAACCGGCCCGCATGGGTGAGGGAAGGGGCGGCTCTGTACTTCTCCGGCGAGCGTTCGCTGCCCGAACGACGCGAGGCTTGTCCGCAGGACAGCGAACTGCTGCAGCCGGTGTCGGCCGGTGCGTTGGCCGATGCCTACGCCCGCGCCAGATCCTGCTTCACGCGGCAAATCAACGACGGAAGGAACTGGCGGGACGTGAGGTAGGCGTCGGTCAAGGCGAGCGGACGGGCGAAACCGCGCTCAGCGGCGCTCGGGATTCGGCGCCGGCACGACCATACCGGGTACAGGCACCCCGACGGAAACGGCAGGGGGCTGCGGATTCTGCGGGGCCTGGTCCGGCTGGTCCGTCTGGCGCGGGCCTGGGAACCCGGGAGCAGGAACGTAGTCGACGGGTGGCGAGAACTCCGGACGCGTCTGTTGCGGCTGCGGAGGTCGGCCCTCCTGATCGTCCGGCAATGGCTGGCCGTCAGGACCGGGAACACGCAACACCTCTGATCCCGGGAAAACCGGCGAGCCAGGAGCCGTCTGCTGTTCCGGCTGCGCCAGCATGGTTCGCCGGGACTCAGCTGCGGCCGACTTCGACGTTACGGTAGTGGTTGGCAGAATCAGAATTCGATCGAACCTGGATTTCGCCGGCGCCGGTGCGCGCTTGGCGATTCCCAGGAATCCAGCCGCAGATTGCAGCACGACGTCGAGCGCTTCGTTCTCGGACACTTGATCCAGCCTGACCGTCAGACGTCTGCCCGGAACGAGATCACCGTTCACGAACCGGGTCTCGCCCACGCGAGCCCACTCGTCGAGGATCTGCGCGACCGTCGCGTTTTCGGCGACAAGCGTGACTTGCCCGTCCGCGATGGTCAAAGCGACCTGCGCCGCGGCACGATACGGTACGACCAGCGCAAACAGCAGTACGAGAGTCACCCCGATCAAACGCACGACTTGACTATACGCGGCTCCAGTGGGCGTGGCGAGCTGAGCCGCAGCTGGTGCGGAGCTTCTCGATCACGGGAAAAGAGGTCTTGCAAGGAGGGAAAAGGAAACCGCGTTACCGTCGGCTGATGCCACACTCCTTGATCTTATTGAGCAGCGTCTTGTAGCTGACGCCAAGCTGCTCAGCCGCGCGTCGCCGATTCCAACGAACCTGCTGCAGTGTCTCCTCGATTATCGCGCGCTCGGCTTTCGTCGCGGCTGCTTTGGCCACGTCGGCGAGGCGCGAACCACTCGATGGAACCACAGGTTCGTCCACCGTGGTCAGCTCATCGTCGTCGCCGCCGAACTCATCGGCATCGGGCGAGATGCTCGGGGCGGAGACGTCGCTGGCACCAACCGCGGCGGCGGCGTAGGCCGCGACGGGCTTGGCGACGCGGGTGATCTCGCGGATCACGAGCTGCTCGTCCTGGAGGATGACGAGTCGCTTGACCATGTTTTCGAGTTCACGGATGTTGCCGGGCCACTCATAGGTCAGGAATAGCTGATGAAGCTCTGGCGACAAGGCCCGTACCGGCCGGTTGTAGCGGCGGGCGTAGCGGTCGATGAAGAAATCGGTGAGATGTGGAATCTCGACGCGGCGTTCGCGCAACGGCGGTACTGTCACCTCGATGACCTTCAGCCGGTAGTACAGGTCTTCGCGGAATTCGCCGGCTGCCATCATCGCTTCCAGATCGCGATTGGTCGCCGCGACGACGCGCACGTCGACGTTGACCGGTTTGTTGCTGCCGAGCTTCGTGAACTGGCCGTCCTGAAGCACGTGCAGCAGCTTGGCCTGCAGCGCCGGCTTCATCTCGCCAATCTCGTCGAGGAAGATCGTGCCGGTATCCGCCTGTTCGAACTTGCCGATACGCGTCGTGGCCGCGCCAGTGAACGCGCCCTTCTCGTGGCCGAAGAGCTCGCTTTCGAGGAGCTCAGCCGGCAGTGCCGCGCAGTTGACTTTGACGAATGGCCGATCGCGGCGCGGCGACCTCGTGTGGATCGCCCGGGCGACCAGCTCCTTGCCGACGCCGCTTTCGCCGCGGATCAACACGGTCACGTCGCTGTCCGATACCTGCTCGATCACCGTCGCGATGGTCTGCATCTCCGGGCTGTCGCCCCAGAAGAGAAACGCTCGATCCTGATCGTCGGTCAGCTGCCGCCTGAGCTCGGTGATCTCGGACACGAGGCGGGTCTTCTCGATCGCGTTCTTGATGGCGCTGTCGAGCGCAATCTCGCCCAGTCCTTCCGGATCGTCCGGCTTGATCACATAGTCGGCAGCGCCCAACCGTACGGCCTCGACGATGGTCGCAGCCTGCTCGCGGCCCGAGAGCATCACGACCTGCAGGTCCGGCTTGGCGGTCTTGAGCGCTCGAAGTGTCTCGAGACCGTTCAGTCCCGGCATCATGACATCGAGCAGCACGACGTCGGGGGGGTCGCCCTGTTTGACCGACGCCAGCATCTCGTCGCCGC
This sequence comes from Vicinamibacterales bacterium, assembly GCA_035537875.1. GTDB lineage: Bacteria > Acidobacteriota > Vicinamibacteria > Vicinamibacterales > CAVVIG01 > DATLLJ01. Next base: position 50,109 of record DATLLJ010000033.1, read on the forward strand.
GCGAGTACGAGCGCGTTTCGTAGCCGCGGAGAGACAGGAAAGTGCGCAGGTAGTTCGCGAAGCCGGAATCGTCGTCAACGATGGCGACGTAGGGTTTTTTCAACGTTCAGCTCCAGACAGGGGAATGGCGACGAGTGCCGTGCCTCGCGCGGCGCGGGGATCGAACGAGCTCGGCGGCGAGCTCTCTCGGTCGGCGGGAGACCACAGGCGTCCCCGATGTGCTTCGATCACGCGACGTGCGAGCGCAAGAGACAGTCCCACGCCTCCTCTTTTCTCGTCGAACCTTCCGACCGGGGCCTTGTATGCTGCTTGTACAGCGTCCGCTTCCGCAACTATTATTACCGCTGAGTTCGAGTCGCGGTTCAGCTCCTTGCGTCTATCAACGACGACGGTGCAGGGACCGACTTTTTCTCGCAGGATCGCCTGGAAAAGCGCGGCAAATGCCGGCCTCAGGCGCTGTTCGTCACCCTTGATTATGGCGCCGGACGTGTCGCCGTGAACCTCTAAACGCACGTCGCGATCCGCAGCCTCATGCACACCGTCGGCCACTTCCGCGACGAGCGGAAAGAGATCGGTTTCGGTCGTGGACATCGAAATCGAACCCTCGTCGAACTTCGCCACTTCGCTCAATGCGGCAATGAGCGAGACGAGACGCGCGCAGGACTTCTCGGCCTCCTCCACCATCCTCCGTTGTCGCTCTCCGAGCGGCTCATCCGTATCGCGTTGCAGCATCCTGAGGTAACCGCCGACGACGCTCGCGGGCGTCCGGAGCTCGTGCACGGCGAGGGCGATCAATCGAGGATAGGATTCTTCAGTCATACCTCAGGTCGAGCGTAGCATGTCAGGCAATCGCAGATTCGCTTCCCAAGATGTGAAAAACCCGTTCCGCTGTCAACGGCGGCGAAGGGGCTGATTCTGTGGCACATCCTGGAAGATCCTCCAGTATTCGGCCAGGCTGTTCGTGGTCGGAACGCTGCTGGTCGGGCTCGGAGCGGCTGTCCGCAAAGCGGTCTGAGGGGCCCACGTCGCTTTACGCAATCTGGAAGCGTGGGCCTATAATGGAGTCCAAAGGTGACCCATGCTGATTAAGCGCCCCACCGACATCCCCAGCTCGGAAATCACCGACAAGAAGGTCTATTTCAACCGCCGCGACTTCATCCGTGCCGCCACGGGGACCGCCGCGGTGGCGGCCGCTGGTTTCATTGGCGCGAAAGCCGTCCTTCGCGCTCAGCCGCCGGCACCGCGCGGCGTGAAGTTCACCGGCCTCAAGCCGAGCGAGTTCAGCACCGACGAAAAGGCGAACACGTGGGAGCAGATCACCACCTATAACAATTACTACGAGTTCGGAACCGCAAAGGACGAGCCCGCCTACAACGCCCGGCGTTTGAAGCCTTCACCCTGGTCGGTCGCCGTCGAGGGCGAGGTGGCCAAGCCGGCGGTGTACCACTTCGAAGACATTCTGAAAGGCGTGGCCCTGGAGGACCGAATCTACCGGCTGCGCTGCGTCGAGGCGTGGTCGATGGTGATTCCGTGGGTCGGTTTCCCGTTGAGCGAGTTCATCAAACGAGTGCAGCCGACGTCGAAAGCCAAGTTCGTCGAGTTCATCACCCTTGCGGACGCGACGCAAATGCCGGGGCTCCGTCTCGGGAGCCTTCGCTGGCCGTACGTCGAAGGGCTGCGGATGGATGAGGCGATGCATCCGTTGACGATCCTTTCGGTCGGCCTGTACGGTGAGACGCTGCCCAACCAGAACGGCGCGCCCATCCGCGTGGTGATTCCGTGGAAGTACGGGTTCAAGAGCGCCAAGTCGATCGTCAAGATCAGGTTCGTCGAGCAGCAACCGGTCAACAGCTGGCAGTTTGCCCAGCCGAGCGAGTACGGCTTCTACTCGAACGTGAATCCCCAGGTCGATCACCCGCGCTGGAGTCAGGCCAGGGAGGTCCGCCTGCCGGGACTCTTCAAGAACCGGCCCACCGTGATGTTCAACGGGTACGCGGACCAGGTCTCGAAGCTGTACACCGGCATGGATCTGAGAAAGAACTACTAGCGCGGGGCGTGACCGCGAACCAGCTAATCCGATGGGGGCTCAAGCCGGCCGTCTTTGCCGCTGCCCTTGTGCCTGCTGCCACGATCAGCTACCTGACGTGGGCGGCGTATAACGGAGAGCAGAGCGCGTGGCCGGCGCTGACCGGCAATCTCAGCGCGAATCCCCTCAGCGATATCACGAATCGCACGGGCCTGTGGACTCTGCGGTTCCTCTGTCTGACGCTCGCGGTCACACCGCTGCGCAGGCTGACCGGCTGGAACGGCGCCATCCGGTTTCGCCGCATGCTCGGCCTGTTCGCCTTTTTTTACGGAACTCTCCACTTCCTGACGTACGCGATTCTCGATCGCTTCATGAGCCTGGAAGTGCCCGACATGACGTCGGCCGCTTCGTGGCGCGCGCTGACCGTCTGGATTGCCGACGATGTCGCGATGCGACCCTTCATCACGGTCGGCTTCACGGCGTTCGTTCTGATGATCCCGTTGGCCTTGACGTCCACGGCCGGCATGATTCGCCGTCTCGGCGGTCATCGCTGGCAGATGCTCCATCGTCTTGCCTATGTCTCGGCTGTTGCCGGCGTGCTGCATTTCTGGTGGCTCGTGAAGCTCGACGTTCGCCGTCCCGCGTTCTACGGGGCGATCATCGCCATCCTCCTGGCGTTCCGCGTCTTCCGGGCTCGCCTCCACGCCGTCCCTCGGCGAGCCGGGCCTGGGCATCCTCCGGTGCCCGAGCTGGGCAGCATGGACCGTCAGCGTCGATGATAGGATGAAAAGTTCCGGAAGCCGTTCAATCACAGCGGATTAGTCGAGCACCATGGCATCTGCCCGCGTGCAACCTGGGTCGGCGGAGTTTTCCGCGATGCTGTGCGCCGGAGCCGTCACGGCGCAGTTCGTCGCCGGAAAGGCGGTGCGGGACGGGCTGTATCTGGCCAACCTCGATGTCACGTCGCTTCCCGCGATGGTGGTCGTCACATCGGTGGCCTCCATCTTCTTCGTGGCGCTCGTGTCCAGATCCCTGCGACGGGTCGCGCCCGGAGTGTTCGTACCGCTCGCGTTTGCCATCAGCGCAGTGTTCCTCCTGCTGGAATGGGCGCTCGTGTCCACGACGCCCCGACTCGCAGCTCAGATCGTCTATCTGCACATCTCGGGTTTTGGGCCGATTCTCGGATCGGGTTTCTGGCTGATCGCATCCGAGCGGTTCGATCCGAGGACGGCGAAGCGGCGTTTCGGCCAGATAGCGGGGACCGGTACGCTGGGCGGTCTCGTGGGCGGACTGGTCGCGGAGCGCGTCGGAGCCGTCTTCGGCGCAGAAATCGTCCTCCCTGTGCTCGCTGCGCTCAATGTGCTGTGCGCCTGGCAGATACGGGGGCTCGCGCGTCCGCTCGAAGCGACGGGCCGATCCCGTTCCATGGAACTGTCACCCGACCTGTCGCCGGAACCGCCGCGATCCGGCCTTCACGTGTTGGCAGAGGCGCCATACCTGCGCAACCTCGCCGCGCTGGTGCTGCTGGGTACGATCGGAGCGGCGCTCATCGACTACGTGTTCAAGGCGCAGGCCGTGCTGGCGTTCGGACGCGGCGAGAATCTCGTACGATTCTTCGCGGTCTACTACGCGGGCGTCAGCCTGGTCACGTTCGTCGTTCAGACGTCATCGAGCCGGGTGGCTCTGGAGAAGCTGGGACTCGCGGCGACGACCGGATCTCCTTCCCTCGCGCTTCTCGTGGCCGGCCTCGGCGGCCTCCTGGCACCGGGCGTGGAAAGCGCGCTCGTTGCTCGCGGAAGCGAAGCGGTCTTTCGCGGGTCGCTGTTCCGGGCGGCATACGAAGTGTTCTACACGCCGATTCCCGTGGCCGAAAAGCGGGCGGCGAAGTCCCTGATTGACGTTGGCGTCGATCGTGTCGGTGACGCCGTTGGAGGACTGGCCGTGCGGGCGGCGCTCTTCCTGTCGCCGGTGCGGCAAGACCCGACGATTCTCATGATGGCCGTGGCCTGTTCGGCGGCGGCGCTGATTGTTGCGAGCCGCCTGAATCGTGGATACATCCAGACTCTCGAACGGAGTCTGCTGAACCGCGCCGTCGAGCTCGACCTCACGGACGTGGAGGATCTCACCACGCGAACCTCCATGCTCAGGACCATTGCTCGCCGGCCCCAGATCGACGAGAGCTCGATGGGCATCAAGGTGCCAGCGCCCGGATCGGTCGTGCCGGTCATGTCGGGCGCCGATCTGGAGATGGAAGAGATCGCAGCGCTCCGATCCCGCGACCGCGATCGGATTCTCGGCGTCTTGGGCCATGCGGGAGGGTTGCCGCCTTCGTTGGTCCCGCATGTCATTCCGCTGCTGGCCTGGGACCCGGTGGCCGACGACGCGGTGCGGGCGCTCCGGAAAGTCGCCGACGAACGAGTGGGCGAGCTCACTGATGCGCTCCTGGATCCCAATCAGGCGTTCGCCGTTCGACGACGGCTGGCGCGGACGCTGTCGGCCGCGACCTCCCAGCGGGCGGTAGACGGGCTCATAATGGGGCTCGACGACCTGCGTTTCGAGGTACGCTTTCAGTGCGGGCGATCGCTCGGCGCGATTCGGGAGCGGCGTCCGAAACTCCGGATCGACAAAGAGCGGGTGTTCGAAATTGTCTTGCGGGAAGTGGCCGTCGGGCGTCCCATCTGGGAAAGCCATCGGCTGCTGGATCGGCTCGATCAACCGGAGCAGGAGTCGTTCGTCGACGAGTTCGTCAAGGGCCGCGCGAGTCAGAGCCTCGCCCACGTGTTCACGCTGCTCTCGCTGGTCCTTCCCACCGAGCCCTTGCAGATTGCTTACCGTGGGCTGCATACCGACGACCAGAATCTCAGGGGCACGGCGCTCGAATACCTCGAGGGGATGCTGCCGCCGACGATTCGCGAGCGGTTGTGGCCGTTTCTCGAGGACCAGCGGCCGCCCGAACGCGCGACGCGGGACCGCGACGAAATCCTGGCCGACCTGCTGCGATCGCACGAATCGATCATGTTGAACCTCGACGAGCTCAAACGCCGGTCCGAGGTGACGCGGACATGACCCCATGCCGATGACGAACCACGTCAGGAAGATCGTGCGCCGGCCGGAGACGCACCCCTCCAGCCTGCGCGACAGCACCCTCGCCGGCCGGATGCCCGAGGAACTGCTGTCCGAGCAGATCCGTCGTCTCGCGCTGTTCAATGCCGTGGGGGCCGCGCTGTGGTCCTACGGTCTGGTGCTGGACACGTTCGTCCTCGGCCTCGTGAAGCCAGGGGCACCTCGGAACGTCGTAGCAATGACGCTCGAGGTCGTTGCGATCGTGTTTACGACCGCCATGTACGCGTATGTGCGGTACGCGCCCCACTCGGCAGAAACGAAGCAGACAGTGGGTCTCGTGTCCATGATTCTGAATGCCGCCGGTGTGGCCGTGTTGAATACCTGGGCGACGACGCCGGTTTACGGGGCAACGCCGAGCGTCTCGTGGATTGCGGTGTTGATCCTCGTATTTTCGATGATCTCGCCCACCACGCCCCGGCGGATGCTCGCGGCGTCCCTCGTCGCCGCGTCGATGGATCCGCTGGGCGTCTGGCTCGCATACCTCCTGCTCGGGGTTCCGGCGCCGTCAGCGGTGATGGTCCTGCTTCATTTTCTTCCGAACTACATCTGCGCGATCCTGGCGATCGTGCCCGCGCAGATCCTGAACCGCCTCGGCCGGCGCCTGCGCGAGGCCCAGGACCTGGGCAGCTACCGGCTGGTGGAACTGCTCGGCCAAGGCGGAATGGGCGAGGTCTGGCGAGCGCAGCATCGGCTGCTCGCGAGGAACGCGGCGGTCAAGCTCGTTCGACCCGAGCTGCTCGGAGCCGGCGACGAGACCGACGCCAACGTCGTGCTGCGGCGCTTCGAGCGCGAGGCGCAGGCGACGGCGGCCCTCAGTTCGCCTCATACCATCCGAGTGTTCGACTACGGCATTACAGACGATGGCACGTTCTACTACGTGATGGAGCTGCTCTCCGGACGGGACCTCGAGTCGCTCGTCAGGGATTTCGGCCCCGTCTCCGCCGATCGTGTGATCTTCTTGTTGCGCCAGGTGTGCCATTCGCTCGCCGATGCCCACGCTCGTGGCCTGGTGCATCGGGACATCAAGCCGGCCAACATTTATGCGTGCCGCATGGGACTCGAGTACGACTTCATCAAAGTGCTAGACTTCGGCCTCGTGAAAGTCCACGATCGCAGTTCGACCCAGACCTTGATGACGCTCGATGTCCACACGACAGGCACGCCGGCCTACATGGCGCCGGAGATCATCCTGGGCGAGTCGGACGTGGACCGACGAGCCGATGTCTACGCCCTTGGATGCGTGGCGTACTTCCTTCTGACCGGTCAGCTCGTCTTCGAGGCGGACACGCCGATGAAGATGATGATGCAGCACGTGCAGGCGCGTCCGGTTCCACCGTCTCAGCGCACCGAATTGCCAGTGCCGCCTGAGCTCGATGCGATCGTCCTCGCGTGTCTCGAGAAAGATCCGAACCGGCGTCCACAGAATGCCGAGGAGCTGCTCGCCATCGCTTGGGGCTGCACCAGTTGCGAGGGCTGGAGCCAGAAGCGCGCGAAGGCCTGGTGGGAAACCTACCTGCCCGAGATGACGGGGCCGCTCACCCTCGAGGACGTAGGCCCGCCTCGACGGGAGGAGGTCCACGTTTCATGAGCGCACCGGCGGAGAGAACCGACAAGAACCTGCTCGAGCGCGCTCTCTCGGTGTTCACCGAGGTCAGAGCGGGGGAAGGCGTGAGCGCGCTGCTCCTCGCCCTGAACGGATTCTATCTGCTCGCGTTCTACTCGGTGCTGAAGATCGTCCGCGATGCCCTGATCCTCAGCGAATCTGGTCCGGTTGCGGCGAGTTACTCCGCCGCCGGCCAGGCGGTGATGCTCCTCATCTTTGTCCCGGCGTATAGCGCCTTCGCCGCGCGTGTGAGCCGCGTCTGGCTGGTCTGCGGCGTGACCCTGTTCTTCGCGTCACATCTTCTGATCTTTTACCTGGTCGGAACGTCGGGCCTCCGGATCGGCATCGCCTTTTACCTGTGGATCGGCGTCTTCAATATGGTCGCCGTGGCTCAGTTCTGGGCGTTTGCCAACGATCTGTACAGCAGCGAGCGAGGCAAGCGGCTGTTTCCAATCCTCGGCATGGGCGCGAATCTCGGCGCGGTGGCCGGCGCTGCTTCCGCGGCGGTCATGTTCGGGGGTTTCGGCCCCTATTCTCTGATGTTGCTCGCCGCGGTGGGACTGCTCGTGCCAGTCGGTCTGACTATCTGGGTGAACCGCCGCGAGCAGGAGATCGGCCAGAGCAAACCCGAGGACAGTGAACGCCCGCTGGCCGGCCGCGGCGGATTCCAGCTCGTGTTCAGCGATCGTTATCTGACGTTGATCGCCTTGCTCGTGCTGGTCTTCAGCCTCGTCAATACGCTGGGCGGGTTCATGCTCAACCGTCTCATCACCGACGAAGCCGCGAGCCGTGTGGCCGCCGGGACGGCGGGGGGGCTCACACAGCGGGAGCTGATCGGCACGATGGTGGGCTCGGTGCAGACGTGGGTCAACGCCCTCGCGTTTCTGCTGCAGGCCTTTGCGGTTTCGCGGATATTCAAGTACATCGGGGTCCGCGGCGCGATGTTCGTTCTGCCCGTGATCGCCCTGGGTGGCTACACGGCCATCGCCCTCCTTCCGGTGTTCAGCATCGTGCGTTGGGCCAAAGTGCTCGAGAACAGCACCGACTACTCGGTGCAGAACACAACGCGTCACGCACTCTTTCTGCCGACGAGCCGCCAGGCGAAATACACGGCGAAGCAGGCGATCGATTCGTTCTTCGTCCGCGCAGGCGACCTGCTGCAGGCCGTCATCGTGTTCGTCGGTGTCCGGATGGCCTTTGGCGTGCCAAGTTACGCGGTCGTCAATCTGATCCTGATCGGCGTCTGGCTGGCGCTCGCAGTCGGCATCGCACGCGAGCACAAGAAGCTCACGGCCGCCGATACCGAAGAGCGAGCCGCCTGAGCATGCGGTCGATTTGTGTGCTTCTTCTCGCGGCGCTCGCCGCGATGGCCCCGTCGGCATCCGCCCAGGAGCCCGCCACGCGCGCCGAGGCGCTCGCCGCCGAGCGGGAGGCCAAAGCGCAGCAGCTGGAACCGTACCGGCCAGGCGGGTTGGAACAGGGGCTCTTGCGCCTCGAGAACGGCCGGTTCCTGGAGCGGATTCTCAATCCGCCGGTCGGTCTTTACCCGAAGCTGGGCAGCATTACTCCGGGCAGCGGCTTTTCCATGGGCCCGGGCTATCGAAAGCCCGGATTATTCGGCGGCCACGCCGACTTCAACACATTCGCTGCCATCTCGTTTACCAAGTACTGGATGATCGACGCGCGGCTGCTCATGCCGCGGCTGGCGAACGAAACCCTTTTCTTCGATGTCCACGCGCAGCGCTACGACTTTCCGTCGGAAGTGTTTTTCGGGATCGGGCCCGAATCGAGCCGCGAGAATGACGTCGGGTACGGCTTGCGCAGCTCGGCATTCGGCACCGGTGGAGGCGTGCGCGCCGCGCCGTGGCTCACCTTCAGCGGCGGCGTCGACTACCTCACCCCGGCCATCAGCCGCCCCGAAGACGAGACGTTCATCGCCGACCGGTTCGACGCCATTGAGGTTCCCGGGCTGCTGCGACAGCCAGATTTCGTCCGTTATCAGGCGATCGCCGATCTGAACTACCGTGCGCCGCGTGGCAATCCGCGCCGGGGCGGTCGATATCTGCTGACGTATCAGCACTACGACGAACGGGACCTGCAGCGCTACTCCTTCGACCGCGTCGAGGTCGATCTCCAGCAGTACATTCCGCTGCTCAAAGACCGTCGCGTGCTGGCGCTGAGGTCGTTCGTCTCGATGTCCGACGGGGAGGAGATTCCCTTCTACTATCTCCGAACGCTCGGCGGCCCCGATGATCTTCGCGGGTTTACCCGCTACCGCTTCCGCGATCGCAACCTGCTGCTGCTGCAGGCGGAGTACCGCTGGGAGATCTTCACGGCCATGGACGGCGCCATCTTCTACGACGCGGGCAAAGTCGCTCCCCGGCGCGAGGATCTCAACTTCGACGATCTCGAGTCGGACTACGGCATCGGATTCCGATTCGGCACGATCAACGGAGTCTTCCTGCGCATTGAGGGTGCGTTCGGCAGCAGCGGCGGCAAGCACTTCATCTTCAGATATGGTCATATCTTCTAGACGGCTGCGCGTGCGCCCGGCCTGGCTCTGTGCCGCCTTCTTGCTGGCCACTCTGACGAGCCGGGGGGCCGCGCCGCGCTTTTACCCGGACGATCCCATTCAGGTCGACAACGACCGCGCCTTCGACGCGAGCAAGGCCGCACCGATCGAGGGCAGCAACGCGTACGACTTCGCGGAGCACACGTTCATCGAGCCCGGCGACCGCCGCGACGTGCCGGCCATGAACGTCAACACGATGGGCGAGGTGCCCGATTCCTCGTGGTTCACCAATCGAATCGGCCGCCGGCCTCTGTCGATCGAGGAGATCGTGCGTGGTCCCAACGACCTCGACGCGCTCAACATCGACGGGTGGCCGATCGTGCAGGAAAAGAGCTCGGGCATCACCCCCGGGTATCGCATCGTCGATCCGTCGGGGAGGCTTTACCAGATCAAGTTCGACCCTCCCGCCAATCCCGAGATGGCGAGCGGCGCCGAAGTGATTGGCGCAGCCTTCTATCATGCGATCGGCTACAACGTCGTCCAGGGCTACATCGTCGAGGTCGATCCGGAGGAGATCGTCATTGCTCCCACCGCGACGACCGTAGACATGTCCGGTCGCAGGCGGTTGATGAGGCGTGAGGACGTCGATAACATCCTGGCGCGAGCGGCACGGCTGCCGAACGGGAAGTATCGGGCCACCGCCAGCCGTTTCGCCGACGGGAAACCGCTCGGGTACTTCAAGTACTTCGGAACGAGACCCGACGACCCCAACGACATCCACCCCCACGAGCATCGTCGCGAGTTGCGAGGCAGTCGCGTTTTCGCAGCCTGGCTGAACCACGACGATTCGCGCGGGATCAACTCGCTCGATATGCTGGAAGGAACCTTCATCCGCCACTACATGTTCGACTTCGGGTCGATCATGGGAAGCGGCAGCACCATCCCGCAGGTGCCGAGGGCGGGCAACGAATACATCCTGGAATGGCGGCCGGCGTTGCTCACGCTCGCGACGCTCGGCGTATACGTCCGGCCCTGGATCATGGTTGATTACCCGCAGGTCCCGCCGTCGGTCGGCAGGTTCGAAGCGGATTTCTTCGATCCGGTGCTCTGGAGGCCGGAGTACCCCAACCCGGCCTTCGACAACATGAGGCCGGACGATGCGTTCTGGGCGGCCCGACTCGTCGCCATGTTTTCCGACGAAGCGATCAGGGCAGTGGTGGCGAAGGCCCGATACGGCGATCCGGCCGCAACGGATTACGTCGCCGCAACGCTCATCAAGCGGCGGGACAAGGTCTTGAAGGCGTGGCTGACGGAGGTCAATCCGATTGTGGAGCCCGTGCTCGCAGCCGACGGCGCGCTGAGGTTCGCGAACGCCGCCGTCCGGGCGGGGGTGGCGTCAGCCCCGACATCCTATGCGCTCGAATGGTCGCGTTTCGACAACCCGACCGGCCAGGTGACCGGAGACAGCGTCGAAATGGAAGTGACCGAGCCGCGAGCGCAGGCGCCTGCCGCCCTCCTCCAGGGCAGCGAGTTCGTGGCCGTAGCCATCCGGACGAGGCATCCCCAATATCTGCAATGGGAAGCGCCGGTTACCGTCGTGTTCAGGCGTTCGCCCGAAGGGTGGCAGAGCGTGGGGTTGGAGCGTCATTTTGACCGCGTAAAACCGTCAACGCGATAAGGGTGTCGAGCTATACTTAATGCTCGGGTTTCAGCAACCTGGAGTTGCCAACATGAGCCGACGTTTTCGAGGACTGTTCGCCTGCACGCTTACCCTCGCGGCATCGTTGGCCATCACTCCTCCCGCAGCCGCGCAGAGTTTGCCGGCCACGGGCCTGTCACAGCCCGGAGTCGAGACAAGCGTTCCGAGCCTCGAGCGACCCGATGCGATTTTCACGGATCTCTTCAAACAGAGCGCCGGCGATTTTCGAAACCTGCCGTCCAAAGACAACCTGAAATGGCTCGGCATCGGCGGGTTGGTCGCTGGTCTCGGCGCGGCGATCGACCAGCCGACCAGCAACAACTTCTCTCAGGCTCGAAGTCTCGACGCTCCGTTTCAGCCGGGTGCGACGATTGGTGGCGCCCGCTTCCAACTCGCGAGTGCTTTGGCGACCTACACCATCGGTCACGCCATCGGTAATCGCAAGGCGGCCCAGGTGGGCGGCGACCTCCTGCGCGCGCAGATACTGTCGCAGGCGATCACGGCCGGCGTGAAGTGGTCCGTCGGGCGTACGCGACCGGACGGCACGATGTATTCGTTCCCCTCAGGGCACTCCTCAGTGACCTTCGCGTCCGCCACGGTGTTGCAGAGGAACTTCGGCTGGAAAGTTGGAATTCCCGGCTATGCCGTTGCGACCTACGTGGCCGCATCTCGCGTCCAGGAGAAGCGGCACTTCTTCTCTGATGTCGCGTTCGGCGCGGCCGTCGGGATTGTTTCCGGCCGCACCGTCACGATCGGCCGCGGCGAAAGCCGCTTCGCACTGGCACCCATGGCGGCGCCGGGTGGCGGCGGCGTGAGCTTCAGCTGGGTTGGCAATCGCTAAGTAGGCTCTGGAGAACCTCGGCGAGGTTCTTCCTGATTGGCGCGCTGGCCGTTGTACCACGGCCCTCGGCGCAGACCGAGTCCGCTGCCGCGCAGCGCGAGGAGCCGGGCTCACCTCGCGCCACCACGCCGTTCACCATCCTTCAGCTCAACGACGTCTACTCCACGGTTCCCGTTGACGGCAGGGGCGGCCTTGCCCGTGTCGCGACGCTGAAGCGGCAGCTGATCGACTCGGGACGAACGCCCTTGCTGCTCCTGGCGGGGGATTTCCTGTCCAGTTCGGTGGCCTCGGCGGTGTTCAAGGGCGAGCAGATGATCGCGGCGCTCAACGCTGCCGGGGTCGACATGGCCACGCTCGGCAACCACGAGTTCGACTTCGGCGTCGACCACCTGATTGGCCGGATGGCCGAGGCCAAGTTTCAGTGGATCGTGTCGAATCTCATCGACACCACGACGGGTTTGCCGATTGGTGGCGCCGCACCACGGGTCGTGCGCACCGTCGGGCCGTTGAAAGTGGGATTCTTCGGGCTGAGCGAGGCGTCGGAGGTGACCGCGCGCGACGGGACGCGTCTCCGCGCGATTGATTTCCGCGAGGCGGCCGCCACCCAGCTGGCCGCGCTGAAGAGCGAGGGCGTCGACCTCATCGTCGCGTTGACCCACCTGTCCTTTGCGGAAGACCGTGAGCTCGCGGAGCGCTTTCCGGAAATCGACGTGATTGTCGGCGGCCATGAACATTTCCCGATTGCGGCCGTCGAAGGCAGAACGCTCATCAGCAAGTCCGGCACGGAAGCGAGGTTCGTCGCCAGAATCGACCTCGCCAGGCGCGCGCCGGGAAACGTGGAGCGCTTCTACGAGCTCATACCGATTACGGACGCTCTTGCGGATGACCCGGGAACGGCGGCCGTGGTCGCTTCGTACGAGTCGAAGCTTGGTTCCGAGCTGGAAGTCGTAGTGACCCGAACGGGCGTGCCGCTCGACGGGGAAGAGGTGCGGCTGCGGGCGTCGGAAACCAATCTGGGGAACCTCGTGGCCGACGCCATTCGCGCGGAGGCGGCCGCGGAGATCGCGATTGTCAATTCGGGCGGCATCCGGGGAAACCGCATTCACGCGGCGGGACCGCTGACCAAGCGCTATTTGCTCGAGCTGCTTCCGTTCATCAACGTGGTTTGCAAGCTGGCGGTGCCCGGCCGGGTCGTCCTCGACGCCCTCAACCACGGTGTCTCCAGGCTCCCGGCAGCGGATGGGCGGTTTCCGCAGGTGTCGGGCATGACCCTCCGCGTCGACGGGCGCGCGCCGCCTGGCAGCCGCGTCCAGGAGGTTCGGGTCAACGGCGAGCCCCTCGATCTGGATCGTGTCTACACGATTGCGATTCCGGATTTCATGGTCACCGGCGGTGACGGCTACGGCATGTTTGCCGGCCAGCGCGTGCTGATCGAGCCGGATTCCGGCACCCTGATGGTTACGGCGCTCGAAAAACACATTTCCGGCCGGGAAATCGCGCCAGCTGTCGATGGGCGCATTCTGATGGCAAAATAGAAGAGCATGCGGAAGTTTTGGATTGTTGCCGCGACTCTGTTGCTCGGAGGGTGCGCGCCTCGTTACGTCATGTCGCCGCCGCTCTCGCTCGGCGACCATGCGCAGCCCGAACACAGCGTCACGCGGCACATCGTGCTCGTGTCGATCGACGGCCTCAGGCCTGATGCCATCGAGACTTACGGCGCGTCAACGCTGCAGCGGTTGATGCGCGAAGGCAGTTACACGCTCGCCGCGAGCACGATTACGCCCAGCAAGACGTTGCCGTCGCACACGTCGATGCTGACGGGCCAACCGCCCGATCGCCATCACGTGCTCTGGAACAACGTCGCGACGGCGAAGTCGGCGTTGATCGAGACGCCGACCGTGTTCAGCGTGGCGCGGTCCAAGGGGTATTCGACGGCGGCGTTCTTCAGCAAATCGAAGTTCCATCCGCTTCAGCGGCCCGGGACGCTCGACTACTCGCAGGCGCCTGGCGGCTGGTTTGGGCGCTGGTCGAGCGAGCGCACGGTGACCGACGTCGAAGCTCACTTGGGCTCCGCGCGCCCGAACGTGCTCTTCGTTCACCTGAGCGATCCGGATCGCGCCGGGCATCAGGACGGCTGGATGAGCGCCGAGTACGGCCGCGCGGTGAGGACAACCGACGTGGCTCTCGCGCGGCTGCTGTTGGCGGCGGAGCGCGCCTACGGCGCCACGAACTTCTCGATGATCGTGACGGCCGATCATGGAGGTCACGATCGGGACCACGGGAGCGACGACCCGCGCGACGTGACCATTCCCTGGATTGCGTGGGGGCGCGGCGTCGAACCGGGTCAACTCCTGGGCCCTTCCGTGCGCACGATGGACACGGCGGCGACGCTGCTGTGGTTGCTCGGCATCCCCGAGCCGGCGGATTGGTTCGGATCGCCCGTCCTGGCCGCGTTTTCAAGAGGCGCTGACCGGGCCGGTCTCTAGCTTTTCACAACAATCGCAGCCACTGCGGGATCTCTGAGACATCGACGTTCCCGCCGCTCAGAATCACGCCGACCCGCGCGTTCGCGATTGGCAACGTGCCATGCAGCACCGCGGCGGCGCCAAGCGCGGCTGTCGGTTCGACGACCACCTTGAGTCGTTCCCATAAGAGGAACATCGTTCTCAAGAGTGTCGCGTCGTCCACGGTAGTCATCCCACTGACATACTCGAGCACCAGCGGAAAGGTGAGCGAGCCCAACGATGGTGTGCGAGCGCCGTCGGCGACCGTCTCGGGGTTGTGCACCGTTTGCAGCTGCCCGGTCTGAAACGATCGCGTCGCATCGTCTCCAGCAGCCGGCTCGACGCCGATGACGCGGCAGGCAGGCGCCAACGAGCGCGCCGCGATGGCGGTTCCGGAGAGCAGCCCGCCGCCCCCGCACGGGACGAACAGAAAGTCGAGCGAGCCGACATCGTCGAAGAATTCGCAGGCGGCGGTGCCCTGGCCGGCGATGATGTCAGCGTGGTCGTAGGGGGGCACGACGGTGAGCCCGCGCTCGGCGGCGATACGCCGGCCGATCGATTCGCGATCGCCGGTCTGTCGATCGTAGGCGATCACCTCGCCGCCGTATGCTTCGGTAGCCCGGCGTTTGACGGCTGGGGCGTCGGTCGGCATGACGATGACGCGCGGGATGTCGAGCAAACGTCCTGCGAGGGCGATGGCCTGGCCGTGGTTGCCTGACGAGAAGGTGAGCACGCCGCGTCGCCGCTCGTCGGCGGAGAGTCGGGACAGCGCGTTGTACGCGCCGCGGAACTTGAAGGCGCCGGCGCGCTGGAAGTTCTCGCACTTGAAGAAGAGGCGCGCGTTGGCGACGGCGTCGAGCGTGCCGGAGGTGAGGACCGGCGTGCGGCGGGCGACGCCAGCGATCTGTCGGGCGGCGTCCTGGATGTCCGCGAACGTGGGGCGGATCGGCTGGCTCATGCGGTGGCGGACGATGTGGGTGCAGCGCGCGTCGATGACATCATCGGGAGGCCATGCTATTATCAGGGTTCTCTCAGTGACGCGGGGTGGAGCAGTCCGGTAGCTCGTTGGGCTCATAACCCAAAGGTCGGGGGTTCAAATCCCCCCCCCGCAACCATCACAACTTGCAGCGAGAGGTCGCCCGTTTCTGGCGACCTCTTCGCATTTCCGCCTACGCCGAAGGACCGGCGAGACTCGCTGAAGCGCGCGTTGAATCAGATGCGCGCGCGAAGGCGGTTGTGGCCGCCCCCAGCATCGCCGCCAGATTTCCTTTCAGCTCGATTTGGAGTTCACCTTGGTCCGGCGTCAGGACGATGGCGTCGATGAGGCCTCGAAGCGCCTCAGAGGCTTCCGTGCGGGTTTCTGGATGCTCCAGGGCCTGAGCCAGCGCGGTGACCTTCTGCCGGTACAGGTCGGCCATTCCAGCGTGCAGGAGTGGCGGCGGCGCGTCCGCTGCTGCCAGCTTCGCCTTCAGTCCGTCGCGCCGGGCGGCGTTGGCGATCATCTCGTCCTTCACTTCGGCCGGGGGCACGCCATCCATCACCATCTCGATCGGCTTCTTGCGCCGGACCTCGATGCGCTCGATCTCTCGTTCGGCGGCTGACAGGTTGGCGCGGTGCTCCATCCGCAGACGGTTCATCTCGCGCGTGAACTCGTCGCAGAACTCCTCGAACAGATCTTGCCGAAGTAGCTTCTCTTTGAGCGCCTTGAGCACGCGCGTTTCGATCTCGTCGCGCCGAATCGTCAGATGGTTGTCGCAGCGCCCTTGGTCCCGCGCGCCAAAGCACCCGAGCCGGTTCTTACCCGACATAATGAATCCCACGCCGCAGACACCGCATTTCGTCAGACCCGAGAACAAGTACTGCGGCCGCTTCGCCGCACCGATGGCGCCCGCTGTCTTCATCGTGTGCCGGGTCTGTTTCTGGCGTGCCTTCGCAGCCGTCCAGATCTCGTCCGGCACGATCCGTAGCTCCGGAACGTCCTTCGACATCCACTCCGATGTCGGATTGAGCCGCGACACACGTTTTCCCGTGTCGGGATTCTTCACGTAGCGAAGCCGGTTCCACACGAGCCGGCCGACGTACAGCTCGTTGTTCAGAATCCCGGTTCCGCGCTGGTGGTTGCCGTAGATCGTGCTCGGACTCCAGGCGCCGCCGAACGGGCCCGCGATGCCTTCACGATTCAGGTTCTTCGCAATCTGCTTCGGCGAAACGCCGGCGATGAAGTCCCGGAATATCCGCTCGACGATCCGTGCCTCTTCCGGTACGACCTGGCGTTCGCCCGTAGTCACCGTTCCGGCGTTCAGTGCCTTGACGACGCGATAGCCGAAGCAGAGCCCGCCGGCGGATTTACCATCCTCGACGCGACCGCGCAACCCGCGATGTGTCTTCTCGGCCAGATCCTTCAGGAACAAGGCGTTCATCGTGCCCTTGAACCCGATGTGCAGGTGCGTGATGTCGCCTTCAGCGAGCGTCACGATGTTTACGCCGGCGAAAGTGAGGCGCTTGAAGAGGCCGGCCGTGTCTTCCTGGTCGCGGCTGAAGCGGTCCAACGACTCGGCAAGCACGACATCGAATCGACGGTTCAACGCGTCGCGCATCAACGCCTGAAAGCCTGCCCGCAGCAGCGTCGCGCCGGACACCGCGTGGTCGGTGTACTCCTCGCAGATCGACCAGCCTTGTCGTTCGGCGTACGCGCGGCACACGCGGAGCTGATCGGCGATGGACGCGTCCCGCTGTCCGAGGAGTAGCGCGCGTAGACGGCGACCTTCACGCGCACCTCACTGAATGGTTCGTGGCGCCTGCTTCTCCAGCTCGAAACATTCGCGTGCAGTCTGCCGCGCCAGGGCGCGAACGAACGCGCGAAGCGACTCGTCCGCCCCATTGGTGCCGCGTCCGATCTCCTTCGCACGAGCGCGAACCCAATTCCGCCGGCCGCGTCCCGTTCGGCGTCGTCGTCTTTCCGCCATCATACGCCTGCCCATTCTGAGCGTCGATGTGGTCGTTCGTCCGCACTGGATGTGGGCGCACTGGGTGCGGCTCCTGACGCAATCGATGTCTGACAGGCGTGTCGCCGTGGCAGCGCGATGATTCCGAAAATGTTTGCGCGAGCGGATCTGCGCCTGGCCTGAGGCCGAAGCGCAGTCCGGTTCGGTCATCGGTCTTCGCGGACGCGACGTCGCACGAGCAGAGGACCAAGAAGTGATTTAAGAAGTTGGGAACGAACCGTGGCCTGAGACCGCCGATTCGAACGCGCTCCACATCGGTCGATGCGGAAGGGGCCGCTAGTCGCAGCCAGCGAAGACGATTAGAACGTATCTCAAAAATGCCTCAGGAGGATGATGGCGGACGCCAATTGGATCATCCCGAGGAAGTTGTCCGGGTAACGCTCCCACCGCGTCACGACGCGGCGAAAATTGTGAAGCCAGGCAAAGAGCCGCTCGATTTTCCAACGCCGTCGCTTGCGCCGGAGCGGCCGGCCGTCTTGCGTGCGCGTGCGGCGGTGCGAGGAATGGGGAGCAATCAGCTCGATGTCGTATTCGGTGGCGAGATGGTGGTCGAGGCGGTCGCTGTCGTACGCTTTGTCGCCGATCAGCCGCGCCGGGAGCTCTTTGAGGAATCGCGCGGCGAGGGTGGCGTCGACGAGCCTGACTTCATGCGGCGAAGCGCTGGCCACGTGGATGGCGACAGGAAGACCATGGCGGTCGCTAATCGCCATGATTTTGCTGCCCTTACCGCGGCGAGTAGGACCGACGGCGGAGCCCCTTTTTTCGCCGAGCTGAAGCTGGCGTCGATGAAGGCCTCGCTGAGATCGAGTTTCCCTCGATCGCGGAGGTCCTCGGCGAGCCGTTGTAACACGCGGAGCAGCTGGCCGCTGCGCTGCCAGGTCTGAAACCGGCGATGACACGTTTGGTACGGCGGATATCGAGACGGGAGGTCGTGCCAGGGCGCGCCGGTGCGCAACACCCAGAGGACGCCATTGAGGACCGCGCGCGTCTCCTTCGGCGGCCGGCCGCGACCATCGGGACGTCGGCGATGCCGGAACAGCGGCTCGAGCGTCTCCCATTGAGCGTCAGTAAGGTCCATGCCGTCGAGTACGACGGCGGCCGATCAGGTGTTACGAACCTGGTTCCGCATTTTTGAGACAGGTTCTAGACAGTAGCGCCGCTGCTGACCGTCGTCAAGCACTTCTACTGCGGCCGTCGATAATTGCCCTCCGAACGGCTCACGACTCGCGTGGTCAAGGCCGTCAGCCGCGCGCAGCGCGGGCGGAGCGGAACCGAGGAAGCGCGGAGCGCCTTGAGCGCGCGAGTTGCGAGCCGCACAATTCCTGTGCGACGGCCGCTGTTCACGACGCGGATCTACATGCCTTCGACGCCGCCTGGACGTACGCGTCCGACGACCACCCGCTCCGGCTGAGGCAGAGACAGCGTGGCGTGAGCGACCACCTTCGTGGCCGCGGGCTTGGCAGCCTAAGCGGCCAAATCGTGTGGTCGCTCACGCCACGGTACTGCGATTGACCACCTCGCCAACTGCGTCGCACTTGTCGGGCGGCATGACACGCCGCCCGATGCGCGGGTTCAAGGAAGTCACAGGGCTGATTGAAGTTGCGCCGAGATGGTGCGTGGCCGGCCGCGTTCGGCGTCGACATACGACGCGCATTGAACTTGATGGACGGTGGGGGAACACCTCGCGCGAGGCCCTGTTCCCCCTCCTGTTCCCCTCGGACGTCGACAGCTGAGACCAATCATCTGCGGCGCGCACTCATCCCGTTGCGAATCGAACTCGCGATCCAGTGACGATCACACGAGCGTTTCTCAGCGGCGATTCAACGCGCGCAACAGGCGACTTGGTCCATGCGATCTCGGCGCTGATATCAGCAGTGACCAGCGGGGCGTGAGCAACCCCCACACAGGGTCCGGGACGGCGATCAGGTAAAGCAGGGGGTTGCTCACGCCCCGGCTCCACTGCCTACCGTGGCTGACTACGCCTCACGCGCGGCACAGAACGCCGCGCGCATGAATCGGGACGTCGACCGCCAAGTGGTCATCAGGCTGGCCTTGCCGCCTCATTGCGACGGACTTGGCCGTCGCGCCTGCAGTTCGCCGGTTGCGTCCGGCTTCGGATCTGGGCACGACAACCACCGCTTTTTGTCGCGGCTCCCCTCGCGGCGTCAGCAGTTCGTGATTAGGACGCAATCGCGAACTGCTTGATCTCGTGGCTCGGTAGCCCTTGGGCTGCTAAAATCAGACCATGAAGCGCGAACCCGCGGAGATCCTGAAGGACGCACTGGCGCTGCCGACCGAGGCCCGCGCGGCGCTCGCCGGATCCTTGCTCGAGAGCCTCGATACCGAGGTGGACGAAGACGCCGAGGCCGCGTGGGCGACCGAGGTGAACCGCCGCGTGGCAGAGCTCGATAGTGGAGCGGTGAAGACCATTCCCTGGGCCGAAGTTCGCCGCCGACTCGCCGCGCGCTGATGCCCCCGTTCGCGGTCGAAGTCCACCCGCTGGCCGCCGACGAAGCCGAGGCCGCCGAGAGGTGGTACCGCGAGCGCAACGAGACCGCAGCGACGCGTTTTCGACGCGAGCTCGATCGAGCCGTAGGGTTGATCGCTGAGCGACCTGAAGCTGCGCCTCCTTACATCGGGAACACCAGACGCTTTCTGCTGCGCCGGTTCCCTTTCTTCGTTGTCTATCGCGTGTACATCGGAAATGTCCAGGTCGTCGCCGTTGCGCACGCTCGGCGGAGGCCAGGCTACTGGGTGCAGCGGTGAGACGTGTTCATGGCCAAAGACTCAAAAACCACGTTCGGCCACCAGCCCTCCTTCGGGCAGGCCCGTCGCCGGGCGTTGGCGCGGCTCCGCCACGGGATGAATTTGGGCTGGAGTCCTGCACGTTCGCGAGACGAGTTGCACCGACAGTTCGGAGACGGTTCCTTCGATTCTTCGAGCGCTCAAAAACCGCTCGATGCGAGAC
Organism: Vicinamibacterales bacterium; assembly: GCA_035537875.1. Taxonomy (GTDB): domain Bacteria; phylum Acidobacteriota; class Vicinamibacteria; order Vicinamibacterales; family CAVVIG01; genus DATLLJ01. The sequence goes on from DATLLJ010000033.1 coordinate 70,390, forward strand.
CTTCGGACGAGTCGATAGGGGACGAACGTGAGTGACGAGGGTTCGATCCATCCGAAGAATGCTGCTGGGCCGTTCTATGTTCTGAACGGCTGCTGCACGGCGTGTGGCGTACCGACCGCGATCGCTCCGGAGTTGTTCGAATTCGACTCGACTTATCACTGCTACGTCAAACGACAGCCGAGCTCGAATGCCGAGATGGAGAAGGCTCTTCACGTGCTCCGGGGGCAGGAACTCGGTTGCGTTCGATATCGCGGAACTGATGAAGCAATCCTTCGGCGATTGGCCGAAGCCGGTGAAGCGCAGCAGTGCGATCACCCGCCTGCCCACGTCGGTGTAGTGCTTCGAAACATGGTCACTTTTGCGATTTCAGATTCGAATTGCGTACCACGCGACGGCCCTGGCTTCCTCGAAGAGTTCTCCGCCTACCTGAAGGCCCGATATCCCCACCTCGAGGTTCGCACCAAGCCCATTGAACTCCGAGAAGGTGGGGCGTCGTTCGCTTTGGCATGGTTCAAAGACCATTTCCATCCGATTACCATCCATCCAGTCGATGAATCTGGCCGGTGGTTAGAGTCCCTGTCTGGGATGGGTGAAACCCCTCGCCTTCAGGCGAAGCCTTCAGGAGGCTTGCGATACGATGGCCGGCTATGCGCGAACTGCGTCGAGCCGCCCACACCGTTTATAGTCTGCACCACCACTTCGTGTTCACCACCAAGTATCGCAAGCCGGTGCTGGTGGGGGACATCGGCCAGAGCGTGCGGGATCTGATTCGGGAAATCTGTCGCAGTGAGGACATCGAAATTCTGCAAGGGCACGTGCGTCCC
>DATLLJ010000034.1:0-4152 GCA_035537875.1 Vicinamibacterales bacterium
GCTTCACTCCGAGATGCCTCTCCAGCTGCTGGATCTGCTGGCTGACCGCGGGCTGGGCTATGCGCAACGACTCGGCGGCCCGGCCGTAGTTCGACACCTCGGCTACGGCGAGGAACGCGCGCATCCAGCGGATCTCCATGCTCGCACCCTAATGTCGTGCCGAAATTCGACGGTTGATTGCGATTGGCTCTCGGTCTGTTTGCCGGGTTTCGGCGCGGGGTACTTTAACAACACAACCGCTGGGAGTAACCATATGGACACCATGACTGTCATCTGGATCATCGTCGCGATCGTCGTCGTTCTCGCCCTGATCGCGCTGGCCGTTGCGGCATCACGCAAGCGGAACGAGCGCAACCGTCATCAGGCCGACAGCATCCGCGCGAAGGCGCAGGAGCAGACGTCCGTCGTCGAGAAGCGCGAGGCCATCGCGGAGGAAACTGCGGCCAACGCCAGAAGGGCCCAAGCCGAAGCGGAGGCCAAGGCGGCAGAGGCCAAGAGACTGCAGGTCGATGCGCAGACGCACCAGAACACGGCGACCACGTCTCGTGACGACCTGAAGCACGAGTGGCAGCGAGCCGACGAGCTCGATCCCGACGTCAAGACGACGGACACTCCGCCGAACGACGCCAGGGCCACCGACGCCCGAACCACCGGAACGGGGCCGACGAACGCTCGGGCCACCGATGCGCGAACCACGGGTACAGGGCCTGCCAACGGTCGGCCCAACGGCACGGACTCCACGAATACCCATGGAGCACACGCGAAGCCGACCGACACGTCGTCGACATAGCGTTCGAGTTCGTCACGTGCACCGGCGCGGCGCCGGTGCCCACACGGGAGGTCGGAAATGCGTATCGGACGACTCGTGACGCTCATCGTGATCATCTGGCTGATCATCGGCGCCGTTGCCGTGTGGCAGCGCGGTTACTTCAAGGACGCGACGGCCGATTGCGCCAGCGCCGGAACGATCGCGGTCACCGTGATCGCGGGCCCACTCAACTACGCGGGTGTGAACCCGAAGATCGATTGCGAAGTGCCGCAACCGAGTCAGTAGTTCCAAGCCGTCAACCGAAAGAGGGAAGACCGTGATCGTTCTCGGAATCATCCTGCTCGTCATCGGCCTCGTCGCGGGGATCTCGATCCTCACGACGATCGGAATCATCCTCCTCGTCATCGGCCTCGTGCTACTGCTGCTGGGCACGACGGGCCGCGCGGTCGGCGGGCGGAAGTACTGGTATTGACGCCGGCGCTCATCCGCCGGACATGCTCAACCATTGACATTATCAATGATTGATAGATAGGTTCCTTTCGGGTATGCACCCGTGCGTTGCACGTGTGCCGACGAAAGGAACCTTGCATGTCTTCGGTTGCACTGGCACGGAACATCTTCGACGCCGATCACGATGCGTTTCGAGAAACGGTGCGCCGGTTCGCCGAACGTGATGTGGCCCCGCATCTTCGCGACTGGGCCGATGCGGGACAGGTCGACCGGGACGTCTACCGCCAGGCCGGCAAGCTCGGGCTCCTCGGGATCAACGTCGAGGAACGATTCGCCGGCGGCGGAATCGACGACTTCCGTTTCAACGCCATCGTCATCGAAGAGCTCTGCCGCGTCGGGGCCCCCGCCGTGGTGATGGGCCTGGCGGGCATCAACGACCTCGTCACGCCCTACCTCGCCTCGCTGGCGAACGAAGAGCAGAAGCACCGGTTCCTGACGCCCCTGTGCACCGGCGAGAAGATCGGCGCCATCGCCATGACGGAGCCGGGCGCAGGTAGCGACCTGGCCGCGATCTCCACGACCGCCCTCCCCGACGGGGACGATCTGGTCCTCAACGGCACCAAGATCTTCATCAGCAACGGAATGCTCGCCGACTTCGTGATCGTCGTGGCCAAGACGGATCCGGCAGCGGGCAAGAAGGGCGTGAGCCTGCTGGTGGTCGAAGACGGGGCGGCCGGCTTCACCCGCAACGGGCCGCTGCACAAGGTCGGCCTGACCGCCCAGGACACCGCCGAGCTCGTATTCGACGACGTCCGCGTCCCCCGCGAGAACGTCCTGGGCGAACTGAACGACGGCTTCGGCTACCTGCGACACAACCTGCCGCAGGAACGCCTCAGCGTGGCCGTCACGTCCATGGCGTCGATGCGACGCACGTTCGACCAGGCCCTGACGTACAGCTGCGATCGCACGGCGTTCGGCCAGCGAGTGGCCGACTTCCAGGCCAACCGCTTCTACCTCGCGGAACTCGCCACCGAGATCGAGATCGCGCAGTGCTTCACCGACCGCTGCATCCTCGACGCCGCACACGGCACCCTCGACGAGGTGACAGCGGCGATGGCCAAATGGTGGATCACCGAGCTGCAGCAGCGGGTCGTCCAGCGCGCGGTCCAACTGCACGGCGGCTACGGATACATGCGCGAGTACGACGTCGCCCAGGACTACCTCGACTGCCGCGGCGGGCCGATCTACGCCGGCACCACCGAGATCATGAAGGAAATCATCGGGCGCAAGCTCGCCCGGGCCTGACGGGTGCGATTACCACAGAAGCGTTGGCGATCTCTTCCATTGACATCTTCAATGATTAATGTTTAATTGTGATCCGCGCTACACACGCGATCCGCTCTGTTGTCCCACGCTCGGCCAAGGAGTATCGATGACGGTCACCGCCACCGCCGGCACCATGTCGGCCACCCAACGCAAGAAGGAAGTTCGCAGGGTAATCCTGTCGAGCTACCTGGGCAGCACCATCGAGTTCTACGACTTCCTGCTCTACGCCACCGCAGCGTCCCTCGTCTTCGGCCCGGTGTTCTTCGCCGATCTCGACCCTCTGGCCGCGAGCATCGCGTCGATGGGAACGTTCGCCGCCGGCTACGTCGCGCGCCCCCTGGGCGGAATCGTCTTCGGTCACTTCGGGGACACCGTCGGCCGCAAGGCCATGCTGCTGATCTCGATGACCGTCATGGGCATCGCGTCGTTCGCGATCGGGCTCATTCCCCCGCCGGAGATGATCGGCTCCTGGGCCGCGGTGATCCTCGTCCTCCTCCGCGTCTGCCAGGGACTCGCCGTCGGCGGCGAATGGGGCGGCGCAGCGCTGATGTCGCTCGAGCACGCCGAATCCGGCAAGCGCGGATTCGCCGCGGCGTTCACCAACGCGGGCGCCCCCACCGGCGCGCTGCTCGGCACGCTCGCGCTGGCGGCCGTGTCGCTTCTCCCCGACGAGCAGTTCCTGACGTGGGGCTGGCGCATCCCGTTCCTGATCTCGGCATTCATGCTGGCTCTCGGCCTGTTCATCCGGTCCAAGGTGTCGGAGAGCCCGCTGTTCACGGCGGCGCTGAAGGAATCCGCGAAGAAGGAGACCACCCCGCCCATCGTCACCATCCTGAAGCGGCCCCGCGCGGTCGTCGTGGCGTCGATGAGCTGCATCGCGAGCTTCGGAATGCAGACTGCATTCACCACGTTCGCCATCACCTACGCCGTGTCGAGCGGCGCCCCGCGGTCCGACGCGCTGCTGGCGTTCTCCTTCTGCCAGTTCTGTGCGATCTTCCTGGTCCTCGGATCTGCGCGACTGTCCGACCGGATCGGCCGCCGCCCGGTCATGCTCGCGGGACTCGGCGCGATGATCCTCAGCGTCTACCCACTGTTCCTGCTGCTCAGCACGGGACAGTTCCCGTTCGTCGCGCTCGCCTTCGTCGGCTACACCCTCTGCCACTCGGCCACCTACGGTCCGATGGCCGCGTTCATCTCCGAGCAGTTCGGCACCCGGGCGCGCTACACCGGAGCGTCGCTCGGATACCAGCTGGCCACTCTCGTCGGCGCGGGATTTACCCCCGTCATCCTGGCGTCACTGTTCGCGTCGTCCGGCAAGTCGATCCTCCCGGTCGGGTTGTTCATCATCGCACTGTGCGTGGTCAGCGCCGTCTTCCTCGTCGCGACGAAGGAGAGCAAGGACAACGACCTGAGCGCCGAGACCCCGTCGGCCTGACGCACCCATCCCGCCACAAGCTCGAGAGTAGCTTCGAAGAGAACGAGGAGTCACCATGGACAACGAAGGCATCGGCTCGTGGCTCGAGCGCCGCATCACCATGACGCCGAAGAACGAGGCGCTCGTCTTCGACGGACGGGCCGTCACGTACGAGGAGATGGCCCTGCGGACC
>DATLLJ010000035.1:0-96618 GCA_035537875.1 Vicinamibacterales bacterium
CTGAAGTCAACCGACTGCGTCACCGGTGCCACCGCGCTCACCCGCGCCTCCGACGGCACCCTCGAAACCCTCAGTCAACTCGGTCACCCCCCTGACACCGCCTCCCCCGACCTCTACCGGCTCGTCGTCGGCACCCGGCACGACAAGACCATCGAAATTCTCGCCTCCCCCACACCGGGGCTCGAGTCGCTCGCCACCCTGAACTCGCTGCTCCTCCTGCTCGCCACCATTCGCGACCTCGAACGCGCCCGCATCGAACGCGAGGAGCGCGCCACCCTGTGGCCAGTCGACGAGCTGCCCATCGGTCACGACGGCGCCGTCACGGTCGGCCACATGCGCGAGACCATGGCCCTGGCCAAAAAGGTCGCCAACGCGAACGTCAGCGTGCTCATCACCGGCGAAAGCGGCACCGGCAAAGAAGTCGTCGCCCGAGCCATTCATGCCCACTCGAGCCGCGCCCAGAAGCCCTTCATCCCCTTCAACTGCACCGCCGTGCCTCGCGAAATGCTCGAAAGCCAGCTCTTCGGCTACCGGCGCGGCGCGTTCACGGGCGCCGACCGCGACCATCCCGGCGTCATCCGCAGCGCCCGCGACGGCACCCTCTTCCTCGACGAAATCGGCGACATGAGCCCCGAACTCCAGCCCAAACTGCTCCGCTTCCTCGAGTCCGGCGAAATCTGCCCCCTCGGCGAAGCGAACCCCTTCGTCGTCAACGTCCGCGTCGTCGCCGCCACGAACTCGAGGCTCGAGGACCTGGTCAAGGAAGGCCGATTCCGGGAAGACCTGTTCTATCGCCTCAACGTGATCCGACTCTCGCTGAAACCCCTTCGCGATCGGCGCGACGAGGTGCCTACCCTGATCAACTACTTCCTGATTCGAGCCTCCGAGGAATTCGGCAAGAGCCACGTCCGCCTCACCGAGGAGACGATGGAACGTCTGGCCCTCTATCCCTGGCCGGGGAACGTGCGGCAGCTTCAGAACGAAATCCGGCGAATGGTGGCACTCGCCGAGTCAGGCTCGCTCCTCCCACCGACTACGCTGTCGGCTGACATCCTGACCCACACGGTCGGGCTCAATTCGGGAGGATCGACCACTGGCGAACCGGACCCCTCCATGACTGGCAAACTGAACCCGGCGCTCACCCGCATCGAGCGCGAGATGATCAAATGCGCGCTCCGGGAGCACGACGGCAAGGTCGAGGCCGCCGCCAAGGCCCTCGGAATTTCACGAAAGGGCCTCTACCTGAAACGCCAGCGCCTGGGTCTGTGACGCTGCCCGTCGGGCGGCCCGCTTGGCCTCCCGCTCGCGCAGCAGCGCCTCGATCGACTCCAACAGGATTCGCTGCGAACCCCCGCGCGTGCGAATGGTCCGGAGTCGCCCCTCACGAATCCGGTAATAAACCGTCCGCCGCGACACGCCGAGCAGCGCCGCCGCATCATCCACGAACACGCTGCGACGAACGAGCGGAACCGGACTTGACAGCTCGGACACATCCCACGGCGTGGCAAGGCCGATACCAGCGTGTGATGCGAGGAAACATCAGCAAGATCCTCAGAAGTGATTGTGAGGATGTTACTTGTGTCGATGGAACGCCGGGTAGGATCTACCCAAAGGGAAGAGGGTTCCCGCCCGGACCTCGGCCGAAGGATGCACTCTCAGCGACGCCGTACGTGAACCCCAGGCGAAAGCCCGGTACAATTCAACGACTTTGATGGGTCAAACTTAGGGCATGGCCACCGAACTCCAGCCGCAAAGGCCGGGTGGTTGGCGAGCACCGTCACCGACCGTCAGCCTCCCGGAAGTCCACGGCTCCATCGCCATCCCGCAGGGCGCGAGCTTCTGGCGCAAGATGTTCGCCTTCGCCGGCCCGGGCTATCTCGTCGCCGTCGGGTACATGGATCCGGGGAACTGGGCGACCGACCTCGCCGGCGGCGCGCGTTACGGCTACACGCTGCTCAGCGTGATCCTTGTCTCGAACGTGATGGCGATCGTGCTCCAATCGCTGGCGGCGCGCCTCGGGATCGCCAGCGGCCGCGATCTGGCGCAGGCGTGCCGCGACAGCTACTCGAAACCGACGACGATTGCGCTCTGGGTGCTGTGCGAGATCGCGATTGCGGCGTGTGACCTGGCCGAGGTCATCGGTTCGGCCATCGCCCTGAACCTGCTCTTCGGCTTGCCGCTCATCTGGGGGGTCATCCTCACGGCGCTCGACGTTCTCGTGATTCTGTTCCTCCAGCATCGGGGTTTCCGCTACGTCGAGGCTCTCGTCGTCATGTTGATCCTCGTCATCGCCGGATCGTTCGCCGTCGAATTGTGGCTGTCCCGGCCCGATCCGCTGGGCGTCGCCACCGGTTTTTTTCCGACCGCCGAGATTCTCAGGAATCCGGACATGCTCTACATCGCCATCGGCATCCTCGGCGCCACCGTGATGCCCCACAACCTGTACCTTCACTCGTCGATTGTTCAAACGAGGAAATATAGCGATTCGCTCGAGAGCAAACGCGAGGCGATTCGTTTCGCCACGATCGATTCATCCTTTGCGCTCATGTTCGCCCTTTTCATCAACGCCGCCATACTCGTCATGGCGGCGGCGACCTTCAACGGGACGCCTTACGAGTCGGTGGCCGAAATCGGCGACGCCTATCTGCTGCTCTCGCCCCTTCTGGGAACCACCATGGCGAGCGTGCTGTTCGCGGTGGCGCTGCTCTGCTCGGGCCAGAACGCGACGCTGACCGGCACGCTGGCAGGTCAGATCGTCATGGAGGGATTCATCAACCTGCGGCTCAGGCCGTGGCTGCGCCGCCTCATCACGCGGGTCCTGGCGATCATCCCGGCGGTCATCGTCATCGCCATCTACGGCGACGCGGGGACCGGCCCGCTGCTGATCCTCAGCCAGGTAATCCTGAGCCTGCAGCTGCCCTTCGCGGTCTTCCCGCTCGTCGCCTTCACCGGGAACAGCGCGAAGATGGGGGCGTTTGTCGCGCCGCCGCTGCTGCGGACGGTGGCGTGGACGATGGCGTGTGTCATCCTCATGCTGAATGTGATACTGCTCTACCAGACGATGACGTGATCGCCTGGCGGCAGGGGCTGAAAGCTGAGGGGTATGTACCACCGCATCCTGGTTGCTATCGAGAACTCGGCGGCCGACCGCACGATTCTCGATCACATTTCGCAGCTGGCAGGCTTGACCAATGCCAAGCTGTTGCTCGTCCATGTGGCGGACGGGTGGGCGGCCCGTCATTTCGACGATCTGAAGCTGCGCGAGTCGGAGGAGATGACGACCGATCGCGCCTACCTCGAAGGGCTGCAGGCCGAGCTCACCGCACGAGGGTTTTCCGTGGAAACGTTCCTGGCGCGCGGCGATCCTGCGACGGAGCTGATCAGAACGGCCGAAAGCCAGAACGCCGACTTGATTGCGATGTCCACCCATGGGCACCGCTTCCTCTCAGACCTGCTGTTCGGGGCCACGGCCGATCGCGTGCGTCACCTTGTCAAGATTCCAGTGCTGCTGCTCCGGGCGCCGTGAAGCGGTTCAACTCAGCGACCGGTCCTTGATCTTCTCGAGAATCCTCAGAGGCGATCGGTGCGGTTGCAGCATCGCCTCCACGGGCAGCAACAGAGTCTGTTCGAGCTGATATTGCCCGGCCATCGCGGCATGGCTCACGCAGTCGGTGAAGGCGATCCACGTCGAACCCGCGGCAAAGTCGATCGGCGTCTGCGCGGCGTGCTTCTGGTACTCGAGATCCGCTTTCATGCGGTCGTGAAGCTGCAGCATCAGCGCGTCGTACGGCGATCGCCGTGTCTTGGTGATGCCGCTCAGCCGCAGCAGTTCGAGCGTGAACGGCAGCGGGATGCGCAGTCGATCGGCGAATCTCCCGGCGACCTGTTCGAATGGCTCGCCGAGTCTCCACGATCTCACGCGGCCTTCCGGGTTCACGTTGGTGAACACGCGAAGGATGCGACGACCCTGCACCGGCGTCGCCGGGAAGCTGTCGATGTGCAGCCGTGTATCGTCATGGCGCCACGTCGTTTGGCGTCCGGCGATCTCGGCCGGCCTGAAGCTGGCGCGCGCGCGTTGGACACGCCCTCGATACTGAGGACACAGCGAGTCCACGAGCGCGGACGCTGACTCGCTGAAGCGCCGCAGCATCGTCGTCAAGCCCGGCCCGGGAGAAGAGGCTCCGCCGACGCGCCCTGTCGCCGGATCGAAGCTCACGTTCTTGGCGACGGCTATGGACGGCGTAAAACAGCTGTGCTCGGTCGCCAGGGTTTCGAATTCCAGCTCAGGCAGCAGCAGGAGTGCGCCCGACTCGAGCGCACCGGCGGCGTCTGTTGAGCTCACGCTCGAGCGGTGCTCATCCGTCCATTCCCGACGATTGATTCGGAGAACCATTGAACCTGGAGAGTCTCGCACACTCGCAGCCACGAGGCACGCGTCGTGCACCCTTCGAGCATCGGACCTCTATGGCTCAGATGTCGCGCCTCGTCTGTATCACGCTGACGACCCTCACGCTCGCCACGACGGCTGCCGCACAGCGCCGGCCGCGGCCGGCCACACTGCGGTGTGGGGACGTGATCGGTTTCCAGGTCCTGCTCGCGAGGCAAGGGTTTTCTCCCGGGGTGATCGACGGCCTCGCGGGCAGGAACCTGGAACGGGCGCTCGCGGCGTTCCAGGGCTCGCGCGGGCTCACGGCCACGGGGAACCTGGATTGCGCGACGTGGGACGCTCTCGGCGGCGACGCCGCAGCTCCGACCGTCGTGCCTTACCGGATCACGTCAGCCGACGCCAGCGGTCCGTTCGCCAAAGAGATTCCGGCGTCGCTGCAGGAACAGGCGGCTCTTCCCTCGTTGGACTACACGTCTCTGACCGAAGCCCTGGCCGAACGATTCCACACGTCACCTGCGCTGTTGGTGCGCTTGAATCCGAATGTCGCCATCGCCGCGAACACAGAAATTCAAGTACCCGCCGTCGAGCCATTCGATGCACGCGGCTCGAAGCCGCAGACCGACGCATCGGCACGAGGCGTCACCGTGGTCGTAACGAGAAACGAGTCGTCGGTGCGCGTCTCCCGCGGCGACGGAACGCTGGTATTCTTCGCGCCGGTTACCACCGGAAGCGAACACGATCCGCTGCCGGTCGGTGACTGGAAGGTGACCGGCGTGAGCTGGATGCCACCGTTCCACTACAACCCAGATCTTTTCTGGGACGCGAAGCCAACCGACTCCAAGGCGATGCTCAAGTCCGGACCCAACAGTCCCGTCGGCGTGGTCTGGATCGATCTCGACGTCGAGCATTACGGCATCCACGGCACGCCCGAGCCGACGCGGGTCGGCCACGCCGAATCGCATGGCTGCGTGCGTCTGACGAACTGGGATGCGGCAAAGTTGGCGGCCCTCGTCGCTCCCGGCACAAAGGTCCAGCTCCGATGAGACGCAGGAGGGATCAACGCAATCGGCTGATCCCGGCAGTGGCGACGGCGTTCGTCGTCGGCGGCCTGACTGGGTGGTGGCTCAAGTCCGGAGCTCCCCTGCCGGCCGTGACGGAGACGGTCCATTCCGAAGCTGATCGGGGACTGAACCTCGATTTGGAGCGTGGCCGCGCTCCGGCGGTCGCTGCGACGACCGGTGAACCGCTCGTCGGCCCCACGCCGCCTTCGGCCGGAAGTGTCCTGGGCGAGCTCCGACGCCGCGATCTGCACGTGCCGATCGACGATGCCGAGGTGCGATCCTGGCAGGGCGGTTTTGCCGAGCGCCGTGACCGCGGAAGTCGCGCTCACGAAGCCGTCGATATTCTGGCGCCCCGCCACACGCCGGTTCACGCAGTCGAGGACGGCACGATTGCCAAGCTCTTTACCAGCAAGGCCGGCGGCATCACCGTCTATCAGTTCGACCCGACCAGACGGTTCTGCTATTACTACGCCCACTTGCAGCGCTACGCCCCAGGGCTGCGGGAAGGGCAACAGATCTCACAGGGGGACGTCATCGGCTATGTGGGCACGACCGGAAATGCCTCCCCGAACACGCCGCATCTGCACTTTGCCGTCTTCGAGCTGAGCGACAAGCAACAATGGTGGAAGGGACGCGCCATCGACCCCTATCTGGTGTTCGAAGGGCGGCCGTAGCACTTTCGTGAGACTTTCGTGTCGGTTTGACGCCGGGGCGGAGATAGGGTGAAATAGAAGTTCATGCTCAACGGTTGCGGGCGGCTGTGCGCGTGTTGTTGTACCAGGACCCAACAGGTCCCTGCGCCCAGATCTCGCCGTTGACGCCATACGTACTCTGAAACGCGCAACACGGAGATTTGAAAGCCCGGGACCAACATCCCGGGCTTTTCTGTTTTTATGAGCACTCTGACCGATACCCCCCGTGCCGTTCGACCGGTTCTCCCCAGCCTCGACCATCTTCGGGTGCTCGAGGCGGAAAGCATGCACATCTTCCGGGAGGTCGTCGCCGAATTCGAGCGGCCGGTCATGTTGTATTCGATCGGCAAGGATTCGTCCGTGCTGCTGCGACTTGCGCAGAAAGCCTTCTATCCAGGGCCGATTCCCTTTCCGCTGCTGCACATCGACACCACGTACAAGTTCCGCGAGATGATCGACTTTCGCGACTCGTACACGCGGCAGATCGGCGCGCGCCTGATCGTTCACACCAACGAGGAAGCCATCGCGGAAGGTGCGCAGCCCTTCATCCTGGGCACGCAACGCTGCTGCGGGCTGCTCAAAACGAAGTCGCTGCTCGACGCGCTCGAGGCGGGCGGATACGACGCGGCCTTCGGAGGCGCGCGGCGGGACGAAGAACGGTCCCGGGCCAAGGAACGGATTTTTTCCCTGCGCGACGCCAAGGGCCAGTGGGATCCCAAGAATCAACGTCCCGAGCTGTGGAACCTGCTGAACGGCCGCGTGCGGCCGGGTGAGAGCATCCGCGTGTTCCCGCTGTCGAACTGGACCGAGCTCGACGTGTGGAACTACATCAAGGTGGAGAACATCCCGATCGTGCCGCTGTATTTCGCCAAGGATCGCGAGGTCATCGTCCGCGGCAACTCGCTGCTCATGCTCGAACAGCCGTTCGTGCCGCTGCTACCTGGCGAAAAGCCGCAGCTCGTCAGGTGCCGCATGCGGTCGCTGGGCTGTTCTCCCTGCACCGGCGCGGTGCGATCGGATGCGGATACGGTGGAAAAGATCATCGCCGAGCTGATCGTCACCAAGCACAGCGAGCGCCAGCTTCGGGTCATCGACCACGATCAGGATGGCTCGATGGAAGTGAAGAAGCGCGAGGGCTACTTCTGATGTCAGGCCTGCTCCGCATCTGCACGGCCGGCTCGGTCGACGATGGCAAGAGCACGCTGATTGGGCGGCTGTTGTACGACTCGCGATCCGTCTACGAGGACCAGGTGAGCTCGGTCGAGAAAGCCTCGAAGAACCGGACGGCCGGCCCGATCGACTTCTCGCTCTTCACCGACGGGCTGAAAGCGGAGCGGGAACAGGGGATCACGATCGATGTCGCGTACCGCTACTTTGCGACGTCTCGCCGGAAGTTCATTCTGGCAGACACTCCCGGGCACGAACAGTACACGCGCAACATGGCGACCGGCGCCTCGACCGCGGACGTGGCGATTCTCCTCATTGACGCCCGCAACGGCGTCCGCACGCAGACACGCCGGCACGCGCGCATCGCACAGCTTCTGGGGATCACCGAGTTCGCCTTGGCCGTCAACAAGATGGACCTCGTGGACTTCGACCGCCAGATCTTCGACGACATCGTGGACGACTTCGAGGAGATCCTGCCAGACGCCCGTCTGCATCCGATCCCGATATCCGCGCTGAACGGCGACAACGTCATCACGCGAAGTCCGCGGACACCGTGGTTCGACGGCGCCAGCCTGCTGGAGTACCTGGAAACCGTGCAGGTCGATCATCGAGTGGCCGCGAAGCCTTTTCGCCTGCCAGTTCAGCTCGTGCTGAGGCCTGACCAGGAATTTCGTGGTTATGCCGGTCAGATCCTCGCCGGAGCCATTCGGGTTGGCGAAGGGATCTCGGTCTGGCCGTCCGGCCGGACCGCCAGCGTCAAGCGAATCGTCACCTGGGACGGCGATCTGCAGATGGCTCACGCCCCGATGTCCGTGACGCTCGTTCTCGACGACGAGATCGACATCAGCCGGGGAGATACGATCACGGCGCGAGGAAGCGGGCGTAAAGATCAGGGTCCGGCCGATCCTTACGTGGGGCGTCGCTTCGAGGCCGACGTCGTCTGGATGGACGAGCGACCGCTCGACCCTTCCCGGATATACATGCTGAAGCACACCACGCGGACCGTCACCGTGGAAGCCAACCGGCCGCTGGCCCTCAATCAGATCGAGACGGTCACGTTGTCGACGTCGCGTCCGCTCGTCTTCGATCGCTACCGTGACATCCGCGAGACCGGCAGCTTCATCCTGATCGATCCGTCGACGAACTTCACCGCGGGGGCCGGCATGATCATCGACGCCGTCCGCGACGGCCACGGCGCCAGCACGACGCCAAATGCCGCTGAGCGACTCGCGAAAATCGCGCGGTCGGCCGGCTCGCACGAAGAGGCTGTCGCGGCCGTGCGGCGCGCCCTCGAGGAGATCCTGAAATGAGTCACGCAGTGTCCGGTCCCAGCCAGACCGTCGAGGATCTCATCAACGAGACGCTGTCGAGCGCGCGGATGCCGTGCGTCACGTCCAGCTTTCAGGCGGAAGATGTCGTGCTGGTTCACCTGCTGCTCAAAGCGAAGCCCGACATCCCGGTCCTCTTTCTCGAGACGTTTCATCATTTTCCCCAGACGCTCGAGTATCGCGACCGGATCGCGGCGGCGTGGAACCTGAATCTGGTCAACCTGACGGCGCCAGAACCGTCGGTCGGCCTGTGGCAGACGAGCACGGACGACTGCTGCGCGCGACACAAGGTCGGCCCGCTCTTCGGCGCGCTCGAGCACTACGACACCTGGTTCACGGGCCTCCGCCGGGAACAGTCTCCATCCCGCGCCAATCTTCAGCGCGTCGAACCGTTCACGCTGAAGAGCGGCCGGCTGTTGAGGAAGATCAGCCCGCTCGCTGAATGGACCACCAGGGACGTGTGGCGGTACGCCAAGACGCACGAGATCCCGCTGCTGCCGCTCTACGAACTGGGGTATTCGAGCATCGGCTGTGAGCCGTGCACCTCGCTTCCGCTCGATCCGTCGAATCCAAGGTCGGGCCGCTGGCAAGGTCAGAAGCTCGAATGCGGGATTCATATCGAGCCACAAAAATAGATCTGGTCATTGGGTCATTTGGTCATTTCAGTGACCGAATCCAATGAACAGACGACAGATGCCCAGATGATTTAGTAAGGCACGTCAACGAGCCGGTCGCCCGTGCGCATGTCCACGTCGATGAGGTCGAGCAGCGCTCTCGCCGTCGGCCCCGGCCTTCCGTCCCCGATTGGTTGGCCGTCCCACTCGACGACGGGAGCGACCTTCACCGAGCTGCCGATGAGGAACATCTCGCGCGCCCGGCGTGCCTCGGCGACGGGGATATCGCACACTTCGACGCCGCTAATCCCACGCCCGACGAGTGAGGGTGCCAGCTCCAGGAGTCGGAGCGAGGTGCAGCCGGGCAGGACGTGGTCGAACCTCGGGTGCCGGAACTTGCCATCGGCGGTTACGAATGCCACGTTCATGTTGGAGCTCTCGCCGACGTGGCCGTTCTCGTCCACGAACACGCCGTTGTCCAGCCCCGCCTCCTTCGCTTCCATCTGCATCAGGACGTTGGGGAGGTAGTTGGTGGCCTTCGTGATGGCGTAGAGCGGCGGCTTGATCGGATACGTCGTGGTCATCACGCGCAGGCCCTGCCTGTACCACCGCTCGGGATAGGACAAGCCGCCGAACACCATGACGAAGAAGCCAGGCTGTGCGCCCGCAGCCGGGCTCAGCTCGAGACTGCCCGGACCCGACGAGAGCCAGTACCGGATCGCGCCATCCCGCCGCCTGCTGGCCGCCGTCGTCTCCACGATGATCTCGCGCATCTCGTCGCGCGAACCGGCGAGCGCGAGCTTCGACCGCTCCGCGGAGAGCAGGAACCGATCGAGGTGCGCTTCCAAATCGTAGATGCGTCCGTTGATGAGGCCCGCCGTATCGAAAATACCGTGGCCGCGGTGGACCATATGGTCGTCGAACGGGATCACCATGAGCGCAGAGTCGGTGACGATGCCGCCGAGCTGGCTGGAATAGAACGCCGAGTAGCCGACCGGCTGGCGGGCGCGCAACTGCTCCAGGCCGGCCAGGACGTCCGCCGCCGTGAGCGTCGGAAGACGGGTCCCTCTCATACAGATAGTATGTTCGCATCGGGCGCGGTTTCATCACTTTCCGCAGACGCTCGCCGATCGGGACCAGATCGCCGGACGGTGGGCTGAACCTCGTCAACCTGACGACCCCCTGGCAGCCGCGAACCGCATCATCGTCGTCGAGAATTTCTTCGAGGAACCGAAGCGCCGCTCCCCCACTCCGTAGACCTCGCTCCCGAAGCCTGGCAATTTTCTGGTTTCATCCGCAGAGGCGGCGATCGCATCATCGCATCATGACATCTTGACATCACAGCCTCGGTTCCGTAGTCTGGAGAGGTGAGAACCACGCTCCACATCGACGACGATGTCTATGAGGCCGCCCGGCACCTGGCCGACACCGAGCGGACGACGGTCGGTCGCGTCATTTCACGGCTCGCGCGTCGCGGCTTGAAGCCATCTGGTCGCACCCGTGCCGAGCGCGGCTTCCCGGTGTTCGATGTTCGCGGTGACGCGAAGCCGATCACTCCGAAGATGGTCCGGCAGGCGCTCGACGAGTAATGGTCGGGCTCCTCGACGTCAACGTCCTCGTCGCGCTCGCCTGGCCGAATCACATTCACCATGGGGTGGCTCTCGACTGGTTTCACGGGCGCGCACGGGACGGGTGGGCCACATGCTCGGTCACGGAAACGGGCTTCGTGCGTGTGTCGTCGAACGAGGCGGTGCTTCCCGACGCTCGCGCTCCCGCCGAAGCGGCCGCGCTTCTACGGAGAATCGTTGCGCTGCCGCACCACACCTTCTGGAAGGACGACCTGCGATTTGCGGCCTCGCCCTTCGTGTCGCTCGATAAAGTGATCGGCTATCGCCAGGTGACCGACGCCCACCTGCTCGGCCTGGCTCTCCGGCATCGCGGGCGCCTCGTCACCCTCGATGCACGGATCAAGGCACTGATCCCACCTGACCGGCGCGCCGAGGTTGCCGTTCACGTGATATCCGTGTAGGGAACATCGCTCGATCAGTGGGCGTGACCTTGGAACCTTGGGGCGCCTGACGGCCTGCGAGAGGTTACGGCTCTACGCCCGCTTCCATCTCGCCATCCCACCGTTCCGCCGCCGCGCTGTGAATGCCCACTTGATCGAGCAGCCGCGCTGCCGACCAGGTGACGATGTCTTCGACCGTCGCGGGCTTCGTGTAGAACGCTGGCATGGGCGGACAAATGCTGACCCCCATGCGCGAGAGTTTCAGCATGTTCTCGAGATGGATGTCGCTGAGCGGCGACTCGCGCACCGCGAGCACCAGCTTGCGCCGCTCCTTCAGCACGACGTCCGCCGCGCGATGGATGAGGTGATCGCCGAATCCATTGGCGATGGCCGCCAGCGTCCGCATGCTGCACGGGACGACGATCATCCCGTCGGTGACGAACGAACCGCTCGAGATCGCCGCACCCTGGTCGTTCGGCGGATATACCCGCGTCGCGAGCCGCTCGACCTGCTCGGGCCGGTACGGTGTCTCGTGGACCAGCGTCCGCGCAGCCCACTTGCTCAGGACCAGATGCGTCTCGACGTCGGCCTCACGCAGCATCTGCAGGACCCGGACCGCGATAATCGTTCCGGTCGCACCGGTCATCCCGACGATCAGTCGTCTCGGGCCTTCTGACATTGTTCGAGCATAGCCTATAATCCCAGACCACTATGAAAGCCATCCTCGTCCGTGAGACCGGAGGCCCCGAGGTCCTGAAGTTCGAAGACATGCCCGAGCCGTCTCCCAACCCCGGCCAGGCCGTGATCGCGGTCAAAGCCGCGGGGCTCAATTTCATCGACACGTATCAGCGAAGTGGCGCCTATAAGGTGCCGCTGCCGTTCGTGCTGGGTCAGGAGGGTGCCGGCACGATCTCGGCATTGGGGCCTGGCGTCGAAGATCTGAAAGTCGGCGACAAGGTGGCCTGGACCGGCATCCTCGGAAGCTACGCGGAGAAGGTCGCGGTCCCAACCGAGAGACTCGTGGCGCTGCCGGCCGGCTTCGACACCAAGCAGGGCGCCGCGATGATGCTCCAAGGGATGACGGCGCATTACCTCGCGTGCACCACGTATCCCCTGAAGCCGGGGGACACGGCGCTCGTTCACGCCGGCGCGGGCGGCGTCGGGCTGCTGCTGACACAAATCGCGAAGATGCGCGGCGCCCGTGTGATTACGACGGTCTCGACCGACGAGAAAGCCAGGCTCTCGGAGGAGGCTGGCGCCGATCACGTGGTGCCGTACACCAGCGTCGACTTCGAGGAAGCCGTCAAGCGGCTCACCAACGGCAAAGGCGTCAGCGTCGTGTACGACTCCGTCGGCCAGTCCACGTTCACCAAGAGCCTGAACTGTCTGTCCCCTCGCGGCATGCTCGTGCTGTTCGGCCAGTCCAGCGGAGCGGTGGCGCCCTTCGACCCGCACGTCCTCAGTCAGAAGGGGTCGCTGTTCCTCACGAGACCGACGCTGGTCAATTACATCGCGACGCGGTCGGAGCTTCAACAACGGGCCAGCGATCTCATCGCGTGGATTTCCGCGGGCAAACTCAAGCTGCGTACGAAATTCGAATTCGCGCTCAAGGACGCCGCGGAAGCACATCGAGCGCTCGAAGGACGGAAGACGACGGGCAAGGTTCTGCTCATCCCTTAATCGGGTAATTGGACAATCTGGTAATTGGGTAATTGATTGGGCATTCGCGTAACGGATTGGGATGGCTCACCCGTGTCGCAGACAATCAACCGATGATCCAGTCTCACAATCGATTACTCGATTACCAGATTATCCAATTACCCGATTCCCCTTGACCGATGTGGCTGTTCACCGTCGTCAGCGTCGCCGTCGTCGTACTCGCTCATACCGCGCCCACACGCTTCATCCTCGACTGGCTCGCTGGCGACCGAGCCGTCTGGAACATGCCCCGGGACGGTCCGCCCACGATCTATTTGACGTACGATGACGGACCCAATCCAACCACGACTCCCGATCTGCTCGACGTGCTCGCGCGCGAGCAGGTGCGCGCGACGTTCTTTCTGATCGACGAGCACATCACCTCGGACTCAGCCTCCATCGTCGGCCGCATGTTCGCCGAGGGCCATTCGATCGGCCTGCATTCGGCGAGCCGGTCCTACCTGCTCATGACGCCACGAACGCTCGCCCGCACGCTCACCGAAGCGGCCGATCGGATCGAGGACCTGACCGGCGAGCGGCCCTGTCGCGCGTTCAGGCCGCATGCCGGGTGGCGAGGCGGACAGATGTTCGAGGGTCTCCGACAGATCGACTACCGACTCGTGGGGTGGGGGTGGATGCTGTGGGACTTCAACTGGCTCCGCGAACGCACGGCGGACGCGACACTCGAGCGCATCATCGGACGTGCGTCGGCGGGCGACATCATCGTGATGCACGATGGAGACGAATCGGCGCCTCTCCGAGATCAGCGTCAGACCGTGGAGGCGACGGCGCGGTTCATCCCCGAGGCTCGCGCCAGGGGACTCGGCTTCGGCACGGTCTGCCGCAATGGGGAATGAATCTTCGGGGTGGAGGGTGGAGGTTAGAGGTTGGAGGTTAGGGGGGAAATCATTTTGCGCGCAAGAGCGGCACGAACCGGACCGGCGCCATGCGTGTCGTCCTGATTCGACCAGCGTCGTCTTTCTCGACGAGCTGCAATTCCTGAACGGCTGACACCGCGCCCACGGGCACCACCATCCGCCCGCGTGGCTTGAGCTGCGCGATGAGCGGCTCTGGGATGTGATCGGGTGCCGCGGTCACCATGATGATGTCGAACGGCGCCATCTCTGGCCACCCCGCGTAGCCGTCGCCTACGCGAACGGTTACGTTCGCGTAACCGAGACTCTTCAGGCGCTCCCGTGCGGCGAGCCCGAGTGGCTCGACCAGCTCGATGGTGTACACATGCGACACAAGCCGGGAAAGCACAGCCGCCTGATACCCCGATCCCGTCCCCACTTCGAGGGCGCGGTCACCTGGACGCGGACGCGCCAGCTCGGTCATGAGCGCCACGATATACGGCTGTGAAATCGTCTGCCCGTAACCGATAGGCAGGGGAGAGTCCTCGTAGGCCTCCGACTGATAGCCCGGCGCAACGAAGAGATGCCTCGGCACGTCACCGATGGCCGCGAGAACCCGTGGATCGCGCACATCCCGCGACGCGATTTGTTCGGCCACCATGCGACGGCGCTCCGCGGCGAAGGCATCCTGGAGCGCGTCCGCAACGGTCGTCAATGGCACAATCATCACCGCGGCGGCCACGACGTGACGGACAGACACCACTGACGCATGATATTACGCGGCAGGTTCATGCTGAAGGCCGCTCTCACCCTCCTCGTCGTCGTGGCGGCGGTCTGGCTGCTGGTGCGCCTCCTCGAATCGCGGCTTGCGTTCTTCCCGCTGGCAGGTGAGACCGTCACGCCTCGGGAGTTCGGCCTCGACTACGAAGCTTCGACAATCGAGTCCGCAGATGGCGAAAGACTATGGGCCTGGGAGCTTCAACCGGCGTTCACTGAAACCGGACCGAAAGCCTTTGCAGCAGAGGTACAAGGTCAGCGGCCGCTGGGCCGCATTCTGTACTTCCACGGCAACGGAGGCAATCTCTCGCTATGGGCTCCGGTGCTTGCCGAGATTGCGAGACACGGCTACTCCGTGCTCGCCTTCGACTACCGCGGGTACGGTCGCAGCACTGGCCACCCGACGGAGACGGGGCTGTATCGTGATGTGGATGCCGTCCTCGAACGGTTCTGGAGCGGCACCGACTCCAGCCGACCGGTGATTTATTGGGGGCGCTCTCTGGGCGTGGCGATGGCCGCCTACGCAGCGACCGTCCGCGCGCCGGACGGACTCATCCTCGAATCGGGGTTCCCAGACGTCCGATCGCTTCTCGGCGACTCTCTGTTGATGTCGGGGCTCTCTCGCTTTTCGGGCTACCGGTTCCCCGCGGCGACGTTCATGCAACGCGTCAGCGCCCCCGCATTGGTGATGCATGGGGACAGCGACCGCGTCATCCCCTACGAGCAGGGTCGCTTGCTGTTCGAAAGGATTCGCGGACGGAAGTCGTTCGTGACCATACGAGGCGGCGATCACAACGATGCGTCGCCACGCGATGCTCGCACTTACTGGGCCGCCGTCAATGATTTCTCGGCGGGTCTGTAGTCAGTCGAGTGCGTGGTCTTGCCGCAGCCGCCGCGGGGAACGCCGCCATCGTCGATTTCCTCGGGAACCATGCGCGCCAGTCCCGGGTCGCATGAACTCCCGCTCCGACCTGATAGACTGGTGATGGGAGATGACTCGAACCTTGTTCGGGCTTGGACTCGTGCTCTGGCTGGCGGCGGCTGTCGCCGCAGCGCAAACCCAGACGCCGTTGCAGGAAGGGGCCTGTCACGGCTGCCTGACGTACTACCACAACGCCGAGGGCAAAACGAACCTGCTCGAGGATGTCGGCCTCGACAGAGACGAAGCCAGCCGAACGATTCTGCTGAATACGTCGGGCTACGACATGCTCCACCTGGTCGTGTTCTACACGTACGCCACCGCGACCGACATCTTCGTCAAAGTCAGCTGTTCGAACAGCACATCGGATTACGTCACTCGTTCGCAGGACTCACTTGAAAGCAGCGGCGCCAACCAGCGATTTCTTCTCTCCTACGATGTCGCGGGGTGCGCGAGCACGCGCGTGGTGTTCAGCGCGAGCACAGATGCCAGCGGCTCTGACGTGGTGACGGTGCAGGCGGTGGGTCAGTCGACGGCCAAACCCGAAAGCGTCCTGCCCGTACAGTAAAAGCCCCGACCACTCAGAGCGATCGGGGCTGAGAGCTGTCCAGCAGGAAGCCGGAACACTACAGATGTCGAGGTCCGGCCAGGGCGGACGTGACGTCGTGCCTAGCACACCTCCACAACGCAGATCGAATCGACGGTCCGGTTCGCAGGTGGCACCGGCAGACCGCGCTCGGTCATGAGCTTGCGAATGAGCTGCGCGGTCTCCCGATGTTCGACTGCGGACTGGACGCCGAAACGAACCAGACCGTCCGCGTAGTCCAACGGTTGCCACGTGCGGCCGGCGATCTTCGACGCGGGGTTCCCCGTGTCCCGGCTTCCCTTATCGCGCACGTCGAGTTTGCCTCCGCGATCCACGAGCATCTGGACAACTTCGTTGCGCCCCTTGTGGGCGGCGCCCATCAGGGCCGTACGCCCGTCGTTGTTGGCATGATTCGGATCGACGCCGAGGTCGAGCAGCATTCGAACCGCTTCGACGTTGTCCTTCGGCGACCGCTCGTACACGACACCGTCGACCCACCCGATTCCGGCCGACGCCGTCAGAGCGGTGTCCTGATGATCGGTCGTGGCTTTCGGATCCGCCCCGTAGGAGAGGAGCAGCTTCATGAGCTCGAGATCGCTCGACTGGGCAGCGCGGATGAACGGCGTTGCCCCGGCTTCGAGGAACCACTGGTTGGTGAAGATGGTCCGCTGCAACGTGTTTTCCTTGACCCGCGCGTTGACGTCGGCGCCCTTGGCCAGGAGGAGCTTGATCATCTCGAGATGGTCCATATCGGGCAGCGGCACGGGATAGTCACCGCCTTCGATGTTCCGGTTATCCGTCGCGAGATACAGCGGCGTCCAGCCACCCCTGTTCGCGATGTTGGGGTCGGCGCCTCGTTCGAGCAGGTATGTCGCGAGCTTGTAGTTGCGGTTGTTGACCGCTGTCAGCAGCGGCGACCAGCCGTACTCGCTCGTCTGGTTGACGTCCGCACCCGCATCGACGAGCAGCTTTGCAGACTCCAGATCGCCCTCGCGCGCTGCGAAGATGAGCGGCGTCAAGCCACCGCTTCCTCCACCGACCAGGCCCGCCACAATGTCATCGGCCTGGTCGTTGACCTGATCGTTGGCCGCAGGAGCCGCCGCCGGCGCCGCTCCCCGGCCTCGACCGCGACCGGCCGCCGGCGCGGCATCGTTGTCGTCGGGCTGGCCCGCGCCGAACCCCGCACCGGCGCCTCGGAACGTACCCGCCAGCTGCTCGAACTGGATCTGCTCTTCAATCGTCCTGCCGGCGGCTGCCGCAGCGCGACGCCGCGCACCGGCCGCCGCCACAGCGGCGCCATTGATTGGCCCGACGGTGCGATTCCTTGGCAACCCGGCAGCACCCGACTTCGCGGCGTAATCGGCCCCGACTTCGAGAAGCGCCTTCACCGCCTCGGAATGTTTCTGCGTCGTGGCCCACATCAACGCCGTTGTCCCGCGCATGCCTTCCCTGGCATTCACGTCGGCGCCGGCCGCCACCAGCATCTTGATCGCCGCAGGGTTACCGTTGCGGGCCGCGTACATGACCATCGTCTCTCCATTGGGCCCGCGCTGCTTCGGGTCAGCACCAGCCTTCAAGAGCCTCTCGATCATGGCCGGATTCCCGTACAGCGACGCCATAGCCAGCACGGTGACGCCCTCACGGTTCGCCGCCGCGACATTGGCGCCGCTGGTAATCAGCAGGTCAGCCAGCGCGAGATCGTCCCGGTAAACGGCCCAGTGAAGGGCCGTGGCGCCGTCCACCTGCGCGGCATTGATGTCGGCCTTCTGCTCGATCAGTCTGCGCACCGCCGCGGTGTCGCCCCGCATTGTCGCGTCGGCGACGTCGCTGCCGGCGCCACCCACAAACGCGGTGGCGCACACGAGCAGCACGGCAACAGACCCGGTGACTTGATGTCGATTCATTGTTCGGCTCCTACCGGCAGATTTCCACGACGCAAATGGATTCAATGGTGCGATTGGGAGGCGGCACCGGCATTCCCCGCTCGGTCATCAACCTGCGGATGAACTCCGCCGTGTCTTTGTGCTCGACGGCAGCCTGCACGCCAAATCGAACGAGGCCGTCCGCATAGTCAAGCGCCTGCCAGGTTCGGCCCGCGATGAGCGAAGAGGGATCGCCGGTATCGCGGCTGCCTTTGTCGCGCGCGTCCAGTCTGGCGCCGCGATCGACGAGCAGCTGCACAATCTCGTTGCGCCCCTTGCCCGCCGCTCCCATCAGCGCGTTGCGTCCGTCATTGTTCGCGGCATTGGGATCGAGGCCGAGGTCGAGCAAAAGCCTGACCGTCTCGAGATTGTTCTTCCTCGACGTCTCGTAGGTCACGCCCTCGACCCATCCGATTCCACCGGCGGCGGTCAACGCCGTGTCGTTGTGATCCGTCGCAATCTTCGGATCCGCGCCGTGGGAGAGCAGCAGCTTCATCAGCTCGATGTCGCTCGACTGCGCGGCCCGGATGAACGGGGTCGCGCCCGGCTCGAAGAACCACTGCATCGTGAAGATCGTCCGGCTCAGCGTGTTTTCCTTGACTTGCTGGTTGGGATCGGCGCCCTTGCCCAGCAGGAGCCTGATGTACTCCAGGTGATCCATGTCCGGCTTCGGCACCGGGTAGTCCCCGCCTTCGATGTTCCGGTTGTCGGTGGCCAGATAGAGGGGCGTCCAGCCGCCCTTGTTCGCGATGTTCGGATTCGCGCCACGTTCCAGCAGCATCGCCCCGAGCTTGTAATTGCGGTTGTTCGTGGCCACCAGCAACGCCGTCCATCCATATTCGGTCGTCTGGTTCACGTCGGCGCCCGCGTCGAGCAGCACCTTCGCCGACTCACTGTCGCCTTCGCGCGCCGCAAAAACCAGCGGCGTCAGACCTCCGCTGCCGCCACCGACCAGGCCGGCAATAATCACATCCTGCTGTTCCTCCTGCTCGGCACGCGCCGCGGATGCCGCCTGGGCTGTCGTGGCGGTGGGGGTCGCCTGGCCGCGGCCCCGCTGACCGCCCGCCTGAGGCTGCGCTTCGTCCACGCCCAACACGCTCCCGAGGCCGGCGGTCGCGCGGGCGCCGCGCCCCCCGATGACGAGACCGTTGTCCAGCTCGAAGGTCAGCTGCTGCTCGTAGGTCCGGCCTGCAGCCGCTGCCTCCCGGCGGCGTTTGGCGTTCGCCTCAACGGCATTAGTGTTGACGCGCGAAGCCATATAGTTCCGCGGAAGACCGGCAGGACCGGACTTGGCGCCGACGTCGGCGCCAAGCTCGACCAGCGTCTTGACGGCTGCCGAGTGCCCCTGCTGGGTTGCCCACATCAGCGCGGTCGTACCGCGGATGCTCTCGGGGACGTTGACGTCGACTCCGGCGCTGACGAGCAACTTGATGGCGTCGGGGTTGCCGTTGCGGGCGGCAAACATCACCGTGGTTTCGCCGTTTGGCCCGAGCTTCTTGGCGTCGGCGCCCCCTTTGAGGAGGGCGTCGATCATTCGGGCGTTGCCGTACAGCGCCGCCATGAACAGCGGCGTGATGCCTTCACGATTGACCGCTTCCACGTTGGCGCCCGCTCCCAGAAGCAGGTTGGCCGTCTCTATGCTGTCCCTGTAGACGGCCCAGTGCAGCGCCGTCGCCCCATCGACCTGCGCGGCATTCACATCGGCCTTGCTCGCAAGCAGCTGGCGGACGGCTGTCGAATCGCCCCGCATGACCGCATCGGCCACCTCGCTGCCCGCGCCACCGACAAATGCCGTCGCACACACCAGCAGCACCGCCACGGAGCCAATGACTTGGTGTCGATTCATGCGTTGCCCTTCGGTCGCGTCGTCTCGAGCCGTCTCAAGCAAAAAGCCCCAACCATCACGGCTAATGGCTGGGGCTTCAGGACTATCGCTATAGCGCTTACTGCGGATCGGTCGTCGGATAGCAGATCTGGACGACGCAAATCGATTCGACGTTGCGATTGGTCGGCGGCACCGGCAGCCCGCGTTCAGCGAGCAGCTTGCGAATGAGCTCTGCGCTCTCCGGGTGCGGAATCGCCGACTGCACGCCGACGCGCACGAGGCCTTCGGAGTAGTCGAGCGCCTGGAACTTGAGACCGGCGATCGACGAGGCGGCGTTTGCGGTATCGCGGCTCCCCCGATCCTTGATATCGAGCTTCGCGCCACGATCGACCAGCAACTGGATGACCTCGTTTCGACCCTTGTGCGACGCACCCATCAGCGCGGTCCGGCCTTCCTTGTTCTGGTGGTCGGGGTCCAGCCCGAGATCGAGCAGGAACTTCACCGTTTCGAGGTTGTTCTTGCGCGACGTCTCGTAGGTCACCCCTTCGACCCAGCCGATCCCGCCGGCGGCGGTCAGCGCCGTGTCACCGTTGTCGGTCTCGAGCTTCGGGTCGGCGCCGTGCGCAAGCAGCAGCTTCAGCAGCTCGATGTCGCTCGACTGTGCGGCTCGAATGAAGGGGGTCGCACCGGGCTCGTAGAACCACTGCATCGTGAAAATGGTGCGGCTCAGCGTGTTTTCCTTGACGCGCTGGTTGGGATCCGCGCCCTTGGCCAGCAGGAGCCTGAGGTATTCCAGGTGCTCCATGTCCGGCTTCGGCACCGGGTAATCGCCACCTTCGATGTTGCGATTGTCGGTGGCCAGATACAGGGGCGACCACCCGCCTTTGTTCGCGATATTCGGGTCGGCTCCGCGCTCGAGCAGCATCGCGCCGAGCCGGTAGTTGCGGTTGTTCGTGGCCACCAGCAGCGGCGACCAGCCGTACTCGGTGACCTGGTTCACGTTAGCGCCTGCGTCGAGCAGCACCTTAGCGGACTCGATATCTCCCTGTCGCGCTGCAAACACGAGCGGAGTGAGGCCGCCGCTGCCGCCACCGACGAGCCCGGCGATGATGACGTCCGCGTCCTGATCGGTCTGCGGCTGCGCCTGCGGTCGGGCGCCACCCTGACCGAACTGGCCGCCACGCCCGCGCCCCTGCCCGGCGCCGCCCGCGCCGCGGTTTCCGCCGCCTGACTGAGCGGCGATGGCGGCATTCACCTGCTCGACAGGTATTCCGAGCGCCGCCGCCGCTTCTTCCGCTGTGGCGCCACCGGATGCGACGAAGGCGGCGGCCTGCGCCGCCCGATCGTCCGACGGCCCGGCGCCGGTCGCCTGCTCGAATGCCAGTTGCTCTTCGTAAGTACGTCCAGCCTTGGCCGCTTCGGCACGACGTCGATTGTTCACGTCAACCGCGTTCACGTTGACTGCTGGTGCCATGTAGTTGCGGGGCAGACCGGCAGCACCTGACTTGGCGCTGACATCTGCGCCAAGTTCGACGAGTGACTTGACCGCGGCCGCGTGTCCCTGCTCGGCCGCCCACATCAGCGCCGTCGTCGCGCGGATGCCTTCCTTCGCGTTCACGTCCGCGCCAGCCGCTACGAGAAGCTTGATGGCGTCGGGATTTCCATTGCGCGCCGCCATCATGACCGTGGTCTCGCCGTTCGGTCCGCGCTGCTTCGCGTCGGCGCCACCCTTGATCAGGGCGTCAATCATCTTCGGATTGCCGTACAGAGAGGCCATCATCAGCGGGGTGGTGCCCTCGCGGTTCGCGGCTCCCGTGTTGGCGCCGGCACCGAGCAGCAGGTTCACCAGCTCGACGTCGTCCCGGTACACCGCCCAGTGCAGCGCCGTGGCGCCGTCCACCTGAGGGGCGTTCACGTCGGCTTTTCCGGACAACAGCTTACGCACGGCCGCGGTGTCGCCTTTCATGACGGCGTCGGCGACATCACTCGTCGCGCCACTCATGAACGCCGTGGCGCCGACCAGCAGCACGGCGACACACCCTACGATTTGACGTTTCATCGCTCGTTCCCTTCGTCTGACCACACCATGGCGGCCGGCGCATGCGCCGGCCGCCTGGAGAGCTGCGTTCTCACGCTCTTAGACAAGACCCGCCAGCCGCCCCGTGCTGTCGCCATGCTTCTCTTCATTGATGCCGTACATATCCATGAGGCTCAATAGGAGGTTGCCGGTCGTCACCGTCTTCCGGTCGTAGGCCAGGTGGCGTCCGCCCTTGAGCTGGCCGCTTGCCCCGCCCACCAGGATGTGAGCGACATCGTAATGCTGATGCTGGTTCGAGTTGCCCATGTTGGTCCCGTACAGAATGAGCGAGTGGTCGAGCAGGCTGCCATCGCCCTCTGGAATCGACTTCAGCTTCTCGGCGAAGCGGGCCATTGTCGACACGTGGTACCGGTTGAGATCGGCGAACCGCTTGATCCCGTCGGCCGTGTCGCCATGGTGCGACGCCCCGTGCCAGCTCGGGCTGACGCCGCCCTCGGGGAAGAGCTCGTTCTTGGGATACGTGAACGCGCGGCCCGTCAGGTCGCGGCCGCCGAGCATCGTCATCACGCGCGTGATATCGCCCTGGAACGCCAGCGCCGTCAAGTCGAAGTGCAGCCGGATGTGATCGTCGAACTGCTCGGGAATGCCGGACGGCAGCGCCATCTCGGGCACGTTGGTCGAGGCCTTCGCCGCAATCTGGAGCCGGCGCTCGATCTCGCGGATTTCGTCGGTGTACTGATCAACCGTCCGGCGATCGCTCATGCCAAGAGAGCCCTTCAGACTGGCGAGCTCGCCCTTGACCGAGTCCAGGATGCTGCGGCTCTGCGCCACCCGCTGCGCGCGCTGTTCGGGCGTCGCGCCGCTGCCAAAGAGCCGCTCGAACACCACCTGAGGATTCAGCTCCATCGGGAGCGGGCTCGTCCGCGGGATGGTACTGCCGGGCAGATGCAAATCGGGCAGCCCGACCCACGAGATCGAGTTCGTGTAGGAGCAGCTGTAGCCTTCGCCGCAGTTGCTCGAGCTCGAGTTCGGGTCCTCGCAGGCCAGCTGCAGCGACGGCAGGAGGTTGTCCTGTCCAATCTTCTGCGCGATGACCTGATCGATGGTCGGCTCGTACACCGTCGAGTCCGAGCCAGCCGTCTTGCGCGGCTTGTTGGCCGTCAAGAACGCCGCCGCCACCCAGTGATCCGATCCCGTCGTCCCCTCCGGCGGCTCGGCCGATTTCGACCAGAGACCGCTCATGATCACCGTTTGCTCTTTGACGTTCTTGAGCGACTCCAGGGTGTACGGCAACTCATTGAGCGCACCGACGTCCTTGGGCACCCAATGGCCGGGTCCCATGCCGTGCGGGAAGAAGATCCCAGCGAAGCGCGTTTTCGGCGCGGCCGCGGTCTGGGCCAGCAGTGTGCGGGCGGGCACCATGGCGTCGAGCAGCGGGAGCGCTAAGGCAGCGCCGGCACCTTTGAGGATGGTCCGGCGAGGAATATGTCGTTTCGTAATGAACATCTGTGTGCTCCTGTATACGATGTTGTCTCTTGCTTATCTTGATGCCGTTTGCCTGGGTGCCTCGGCAGCAGCCTGCTTCGGCGCCGCGGCCTCGTTGACCTTCATGTTCTTTTGAAAGGCGTCCGTCTTCACCACTGCCAACACGAGCGAGGAGAACTTGTTGTTCTGCTGCTTCGCCTGCCGGGCCACACTGCGAACCATCGGCATGTCCTGATACTCCATGCCGCGTCCGAGCGCGTAAATCAGCATCTTCTCGGCCGCCACTTCCACGAACGCATCGGAGTACCCCTTGATCAGCCATTCGCGCAGCTGCGACGGGCCCGTGACCTTCGTGCCGTCGAAGAGGGTGACTTCCTCACCGACCGGGTTGCCGTTATCGTCGGTTCTCCACTGCGCGATCCCGTCGAACTGCTCGAGCGAGAACCCGATGGGATCCATCATGCTGTGGCACTGCGTGCAGTCGGTGCGCACGCGGTGCGACAACATCTTCATCCGCATCGACGGCAGCTTCGCGTTGCCGGTGGAGTCGCTTTCCTGTGGCGGCAGCGGCGGAACGTTCGGCGGCGGATCCGGCGGGCTCATGCCGAGAAGGTTCGTCATGATCCACTTTCCGCGCGTCACCGGTGACGTGCGCTCGGGCTTGGCCGTCGTCGTCAGGATCGCCGCTTTGCCGAGCAGCCCCTTCCTGACGTCCATGTCCGGGCCCAGCGTAATACGACGGAACTGACTGCCGTAGATATTCGGGATGCCATAGTGCTTGGCGAGACGTTCGTTCACGAACGTGTAGTCGGCCGTCAGCAAATCGATGATGCTGCGATCTTCCTGAACGACGCTGTCGAACAGCAGCTCGACCTCGCGGCGCATCGCATACCGGAGCGGATCGTCGAAGTCGGGGTACACGCCCGGCAGCGGCGAGTGCGCCTGCAGCCCACGCAGATTGAGCCACTGCCCGGCGAAATTGCTCGTGAGCGCCTCGGCACGCGGGTCCTTCAACATCCGTCGGACCTGCTGTTCGAGCACGGCCGGATCCTTCAGCCGTCCAGCGCTCGCCAGCTTGAGCAATTCCGCGTCGGGACCGCGGCTCCAGAGGAAATACGACAGCCGCGACGCCAGATCGACGTCGCTGATGCGATAGGTCTGCACATCGGCGACCGACCGCACCGCGGGGCCCGCTCCCGGTTCCTCTTCGATGCGGTAAATGAATTTGGGCGAGGCGAGGATGCGTGCCAGCGCCTGTTCGATGCCCGATTCGAAGTCCCCCGCCTTGCGACCCGCCTGATAGAACTCCATCAGCGGATCCACGTCGGCGGCAGTGACCGGCCGTCGGAACGCACTGGTGGCCATGTTCGAGATAATCCGACGGGCGCACGCCGTCTCTTCCGAGGCGGCCTTGGGCTGGCAGATGAAAATGGCCTGACGGCTCGGGGAGGTCTGCGAACGCACCGCATTGAACGGTCCCTCGATCCGAACCGTTCCGACGTGCGGGAAGAACGTGTACCCGGGGGTCGGACCAGTCTGGAGGGTCGTTCTCACGAACTGCTTGTCGAGGTCGAGCACCGGCGCGAAGTTGGTTTCGAGGAACGTGGCGCCCAGTGCGTGCACGCCAGCCGTCGTCTTGAACTGGACCTGCATCTTGCCGGCGCTGATCGAGCCCGACTGCCCGCTGTTGACCGCCGCCGTTTTCTGACCGCGACACACCGCTGCGTCCTGCCGGCCGCCGCCGCGCCAGTCGATCAGCGCGACGCGCTCGCCGTCGAGGCTGACCTCGAGCCGCTCGCACGGCACCGAACCGAACCCCGTCGGCGTCATGTTGTCGCCGAAAATCGGCGTGATCGTCACGGTGTACTCCCCGTCGGAGGGGAAGTTGTGCTTGACCAGCATGCCGCCACGAGTCCCGAACGGGAGCCCTTCGACGTGGTAGTTCTGCGAGCTGTCTTCCGGCGTCCGGTACACGACGAGCGTCGGGGAGACGGCTTCACCGATGGCGAGCCGGCTGATCTTCTGCGCGGCTGAGACGTACGCCTCGACGAGCGTCGACGAGATGCCGAGCGCGCCGGCAATGTTGTCGAATCCTGACGTGGAGTCGTCGGACGGCAGGTACGTGCTCGGATCGACCTCGAGGTGCAGAATGTCGCGAATCGCGTTCTGATATTCGGTGCGGTTCAGCCGATGCAAGCCCGGCGCGGGCATGTACGGCACGGCGGCTTTGTCGAGCTCCGTCTGAAGCCAGGACACCAAACCCTTGTAGGTCGCTGGATCCGGCCTCGGCATGCCGACGGGCGGCATCATCCCCGCGCGAAGCTTCCGCGTGACCTTCTCCAGCTTCTGCGCATGCGCCGCCGGGTCGCTCAAATCGATATCGTCCAGCGTGAGACGCAGCGACGAATCAAGACCTGTGGCCTTGGCTTTGGTGTTGTGGCACGCGACACAGTACTTATCGAGAAGCGCGCGCTGGGACTCGACGGTCGGACCTGCAGGGGCTGCCGAGCTGACCGCTTGCTGGGCGGCGGCAGCCGGCTGCGGGCTCACCCGTTGAACAGCAGCGGCAGGCGCGGCTGGCTGTGGTGATGCGGCCTGCCCGTAAGCCAAGGCGACCGAGGTAATTGTCAGACACGCGATAACCCACACGTTCTTCTTCATGATGGATAGCTCCGCCTCGCAAACGAACCGGTATTTTTCCCGGTTTGGAATAAAAATGATATCAAGTCACTCGCACCTTGTCCATCTGCAAAGGCCGGTTTTCCGGCCTGAAACCGCCGAGTTACATGTACGCGGCACAGCAATTGCCGTGCCCCGAACTAACGCCCGTGAAGACACGAAATCCTAGACTCATCGTCGCGGGATTTTTCGCTGTCAACGGGAAAATCTTCGCAGCCGACTCACGCTCGCTTCGAGAGCCCGCCGACGACCCAGAGCACCAGGCCGACCAGGGCCAGCGCGAGCTTCCAGCCGAGATCGCCTCCGGTCGTCACAAGCACCAGCAACAGCGCCATGCCGACCGCCGCGAGCCCGGCAACTATGACCTTGGGCATCGGCCCAACCCCCACGACCGTCTCAATGCTGCTCGCCCTGCTGCGTGTCGGCCGCCGTACCCGGAGCGTCGCCGAACGCGTCGAGCACGACCGGAGTGAGCAGATGCATCGGGCCAAGCGTCGGCCGAACCGGGGTCAAACCCTGACGAAACCCATGCCGCTTGAGCCGGTCGAGCACGGCCGAACGGCCTGTGATGACGTGGACGGGAACGTCCCAGGGAGCGCGCTCCCCTGACACGGCCGCGGCTGGCTGATGGTCGCCGATGAGAATCATCACGAAATCGCGGCCGCGCGGCTGTCGAACGTATCCGGCGAGCGCCTGGTATTCATAAGACACCGCATCGACATAACTGGGGCCAAGGTCGAGCCAGTCAGGTTGACGCTCGTAGGCTCGCTCCAGCTCTCTTTCATCGTAGGGCGTCGCTGTCAGCATCCGGCTCCAATCCGGCTGGTAGGGGGGCGTAGGGGTGAACGGTATGTGCGTGCTGATGGTCGGGAACAGCACAAACAGCGGGGCACGCCCCGACCGGCCGACTTCCAACTCGTCCAATCGGGCCAGGGTGAACTGGTCCGTCATATCCCACCATCCGAAGGGAGGGCCTCGATATCCCAGCTGCTCCCCGCCGTAAACGACATCGAAGCCGTAAAACCTCCCCTCTGGCCACTGCTGCCACGTCCCCGGCATAACGGCGACGGTCCGGTACCCACGCTGCTTGAACAGCGTCACCAACGTGTCCCGCCTCTGGGACATCAGCAGGGCGTTCGCGTCGTGGCTCCGGACCTCGACTCCCGACAGGAACGAAATGTGGGCGAGCCAGGACGAGCCTCCAAACGTGGGCGATTCGACGTAGGCCGACACCACTTGTCGGTTTGTGTCGCGAATGGCCGACTCGAGCCGGGCACGGTCTTCCGCGAGACGAGCCGAAAATTCCGGACGGTCGAAGCTCACTGCGCCGTACGCTTCGATGAAGAACAGAAATACATCCGTGCCCTGCACGCGCGACAGATCCGAATTCATCGGCGGGCTCGGGGGCAAGACGGTCGACCGACCGACCGACGCCGCCATCAATCGGGCCTGCCTGACGTAGGTCTGCGTCACCGGCGGCGCAAACACAGGTGAGTAAGGGACGCCAATCTCCGTGGCAACCCACGCCGCCATCACTGCCCCTACCACAGCGCCCACCGCACGTCGTTCCGACGGATGGCCCATGGCCTGCCAGACGCGCCCCAGTGCCCACAGAAGAACGGTGTACCCCAGAAGCGCCAGCAGTACTGCGGCGATCACCGCGAGCGCCACTACCCACACTCGTTCGGGACGAGCCAGCAGCGCGACCACATCCGGGACGAAGCGGAGATCCCAAAACAGGTTGACGTCGCGTCCGTACAGCGACGTTGCGCTCACGGTGGCGTAATGTCCGGCGACGAGCGCCAACCAGACCCCTGTCACCCACCGCAGCACTCGTCGCGAATGGACCAGTCGGGGGCCGATGAGGACGAGCGCGAGCAGCAGCGCGGCGAGCTCGATCGACAGCGCGCCGCGCCACACGACACCAGGCGTCGGCCATGCGCTCTCAAAACTGAGCGAGGCGTTCAACAGAATCAGCGCGGCGACGAGGCCGATCGCGCGGAACCTGATGCTTCCCGTGCCCACGCTCGATTATTGCGTACGCCGCGACGTCGATTGACGCCACAGCCACAACGTGTCCACGGCGAACGAATAACCGAGCGCCGACAGTCCCGAGGCGGCGATGGCACTGCTCGCCTGGGGAGTCACCGCGGGGAGCATCGCCACGACGAGCGCAACGATCTGCATCACGCAGATCGCTCGCCCTCGGAGGCTCGACGGCAGCGGAGCCCTCATCCAGGGTATCAACCAGCCCGCCGCGACGAAGGCATACCGCAACAGACCGGCGGCAACGATCCACGGCCCGGCTTTCCCGAACCCCCACACGAGAACAGCCAGCACCTGGATGAGCGCGGCGTCGGTTTCGACGTCGAACCGCGCGCCGAAGGGACTGGCGAGACCCTCACGACGGGCCATCCAGCCGTCGACTCCGTCCAGCACGATGGCCACGATCGACACGAGCGCCACGGCGACGGCAATCGCTGTTGCGGGCCGCTCTCCGATGAGAGCGACGAGCAGCGCGACGATCGCCGCGCGCGCGGTGGTGATCTGATTGGCCGACCCGAACCGGTCGAACGGATGCTGCCGCGACAGGTGTCGAAGCGCCAGGAAGATCACGACTCCAAACGCGCCAACGGCCTTGGCTGGATAGGCCCCGCTCAGCTCGAAGAGCGATCGGCTCATCAGGGCTGCTCCCCCAACGGCGATCGATGCAAGCGTCAGCGTGCGTATCGCGCTCGCCCTTAACCGATTCGGGAGCATGACTTGTCTCTGACTGCGTTCTTACCGCGACCTCGCGGTCGCAAGGGAATGTCCAGGTCGCCGAACCGCGTCGAGGGCGACGCCGCGTGTCAAGGATGGGATTGTAACGTGTGCCATGAAGCCGCAGAATTGGCCGATGGCTGTCGAAGCACGCGCATTCTGGATTGCAGCTCCGGGCCGCGGCGAAATCCGCGACGAGGCACTCCCGAAGCCGTCGGCCGACGACGTGGTCGTTCGAGCCTTCTACAGCGGAATCAGCCGCGGGACCGAAGCGCTGGTGTTTCAGGGTCGCGTCCCGCCCAGCGAGTTTCAGCGGATGCGGGCTCCTTTTCAGGAAGGCAGCTTTCCAGCGCCGATCAAGTACGGGTACTCGAACGTGGGGCGCATCGAACGCGGGCCGCGTGAGTTGCTGGACCGAACGGTCTTCGTCCTGTATCCGCACCAGACGCAGTACGTCGTCCCGGCGCAAGCGGTCCACGTGTTGCCCGACGATGTCCCGCCCGAGAGGGCGGTGCTGACGGCGAATCTCGAAACGGCCATTAACGGACTGTGGGACGCGCAGCCGCAGATTGGGGACCGCATCGTCGTCGTCGGCGGCGGAACGGTCGGCTGCCTCGTCGCATGGCTTGCGGGCCGGATTCCGGGCTGCGATGTGGAACTCGTGGACACGAATCCGCAGCGTGAGGCCATCGCGCACGTCATCGGCGTGCGGTTCGCCCTTCCGGACACCGTCTGGGAGGGCGCGGACGTCGTCATCCATGCGAGCGGCTCGCCGGCCGGCCTGGAGCTGGCGCTCAAGATTGCGGGGTTCGAAGCGACGGTCGTAGAAATGAGTTGGTACGGCGACCAGATGGTTCCGCTGTCGCTCGGCGAGGCCTTTCACGCGCGACGACTGACGCTCAAGTCTTCGCAGGTCGGCACGGTCGCCGAATCGCAGCGCGCCCGATGGGAGCCACGCCGGCGGATGCAGCTGGCGCTGACGATGCTGGCCGACACGGTGCTCGACGTGCTGATCACCGGGGAGAGCGAGTTCGAGAACCTGCCGGAAACCATGGTCCGCCTTTCGACCGACTCAGGCGACACGCTGTGCCATCGGGTGCGGTATCCAAAGGAGTAGAAGCATTGACGATGTATGGCGTGTCCGTGCGCGACCACATGATGGTTGCGCACAGCTTCAAGGGAGAAGTCTTCGGCCCGGCGCAGCGGCTGCACGGAGCGACCTTGATCGTCGACGTCGAGTTCCGGCGCTCGGAGCTGGATGGCGACGGGGTCGTGGTCGACATCGGTCGAGCCTCGGAAGTCCTGCGCGGCATGCTGGCCGAGCTGAACTTCCGGAACCTGGACGAGATGCCGGAATTCAGAGGCCGCAATACCACAACCGAATTCCTCGCACGCGTCGTCTTCGACCGGATGGTCGCCGCCATCAGACGCAACGATCTCGGGGCCGCCGCACGCGGCATCGAACATTTGCGGGTCACGCTGCACGAATCGCACGTCGCCTCGGCATCTTTCGAGGGCGCCGTCCCCCGGGACGCCCAATCACCGGCGCACGCAGTCTGAACGATGTCGTGCGATGTCGTGCTGCTGGCGCCGGCACCGCTCGACGCCCGAACCGGCGGCTACGAGTACGACCGGCGAATGGCCGCGGGCTTGCGCGCCCGCGGTTGGCGAGTGGAGGTTCGTGAGCTCGATCCGAGCTTTCCACGGCCGACCCATGCGGCGCGAGATCGGGCGGCACGCCTGCTGGCCGACGTCGCCGATAACACGACGGTTCTCATCGATGGGCTCGCGTTCGGGGCCATGCCGTCCGAGCTGACGCGGGAAGCGTCGCGCCTCAGGTTCGTTGCGCTGATTCACATGCCGCTGGCCGATGCGGTCGGCTTGAGCGCAGCGGAGGCGGCGAGGCTCGAGGCCAGCGAACGTCTTGCGCTCGCCACCGCGAGACTCGTCGTCGTAACCGGAAGATCGACCGTCGCCACCATGGAGCGGTATGGTGTCGAACGTCGCCGCATCGCCGTGGTGGAACCGGGCACCGACCTGACGCCTCGAGCGCGAGGAACGCGACGCGACTCACCGGGACGTCACCTCGAGCTGCTCGCCGTCGGGAGTCTCACCGAAGGCAAGGGATACGAGGTGTTGATCCACGCGCTTGCGAGGATCCCCGACCGCGCCTGGCATCTGACGTGTGCAGGAAGCCTCGATCGCGATCCTCCCGCGGTGGCACGTGTCCGTGCCGCGGTGCGTCGGGAGAAGCTCGAGGACCGCGTCACGCTTGCGGGAGAAGTCGATGGCGAAGCCCTCGCTGCCCATTACGACGCGGCCGATGTCTTCGTCCTGGCGACGCTTCGCGAGACATATGGGATGGCTGTGGCCGAAGCGCTGGCACACGGGCTGCCCATCGTCAGTACGAGGACGGGCGCCATTCCGGAGCTCGTGGGCGCGACAGCTTCGAGAGGGCCCGCCGGGTTGTTGGTCCCGGCTGGGGACGTCGATGCCATGTCTGCCGCGCTGTCGCAGGTCATGTCCGACGCCGGACTCCGGGCTTCGCTTGCCGACGCCGCCTGGCAGGCCCGCGAGAGCCTGCCAGCCTGGGATGACGCCGTCCACGCGATGGCGACAACCTTGGAACGGGTTTGTCCATGACCGCCGAGTCGCTCTCCAGGTGGCTGGCGCTTCGGGAAGGGGCTGACGCCGCCGCGCGTTCCACGGTCATCACCCGGCTCGTCCGCGACCTGGTTGTGCGGACCGGGCCGCTGCGGGTCCTGGATCTCGGGGCCGGCACCGGCGCGAACCTTCGATATCTTGCCCCTCGCCTGCCCGTCGATCAGGAATGGCTCCTGATCGATCGCGATCCAAGGCTTCTCGACGAAGCGATTCGACGAAAACCTCGGCTTGACGGTGGATTCAGCTGCGCCGTCGACACGAGGTGCTTCGATCTGTGCGGCCTCGATACACCCGAACTCTTCAGCGGCCGTCAGCTGGTCACTGCCTCGGCGCTGCTCGACCTCGTCTCAGACAGCTGGCTCAGCGCGCTTGCCGAACAGTGCCGGTCGATCGGAGCCGTAAGCCTTCTCGCACTGACTTACACCGGTCGCTCGCGATGTTCGCCTGGCGAACCTGAAGACGAACAGGTGCAGGAGCTCATGAACCGGCATCAGCACACCGACAAAGGATTGGGCGGTCCGGCGGCCGGGCCGGATGCAGTTGACGGCGCCGCGCGTGCTTTTGCCGCTGTGGGTTACCTCGTGAAGCGTGAACCGAGCGACTGGCTCCTGTCACCCGACCAGCCCGAGTTGCAGAAAGAGCTCATCGAAGGCTGGGCACGCGCCGCCATCGAAATCGCGCCGGATAACAGAAGCACCATTCAGAACTGGCTTGGCCGAAGGCTCGCTCACCTCGAGGCTGGTCGTTCACGCATCGTGGTCACCCACGAAGATCTTGCGGCGTGGCCGTCGTGATCGACCCTTCTATTGGGCACGGGCCGTGAACTGAACCTCGAGGGCTACTTCGTTCGCTACCCGGAGGATGTCGCTGAATTCGATCGGTCCAATGCCAAAATCGCTCAGGAGGACTCGCGTCGTGCCCACGCCGGAAAGGGTCGCGCCCGACAACTCGGCTCTGACGTCGAACGTCACGGGCCTGGCGATCTCGCGCACCGTCAAAACTCCAATCACCCGGAGAGTCAGCTCGCGGCCCGCTGTGGTGGCACGCGTCTCGCCGTCGATCGCCGTCGCCTTGAAGGCGGCCACGGGGTAGGCGTCGAAGCTCGGCCCACCGTCGTCACGAATTTCCCGCACGTAGTCATCGCGTTTCGACTGACTGCTCGTCAGGGTGTTCACGCGTACCGTAAACGAGTTCGTCCCGGCGAGGACATCCGGGTGCTCCGGATCCAGCTGGAACTGACCCTCGATGGCGTTGGTACTTCCCAGCGCTTCGATTTTGCCGGCTTCGATCCCCAGGAGGTTCAGCGCCCCACCAAAAAACTCTTCGCTCGCGCGGTACGAGGCTCTGGATTCGGACGGCGCGATGACGAACGTGCGGAGGCCCTTGACCGGCGGATCCGAACCGGCGGACCGCGGAGCGCCGTTGACGACAGTCGTCGCCGGTTCGGGGGCGTCGCCTCCGCACGCACCGAGAAGCAGGACGAGCGTCAGCGTCGCAGCAGATCTGGGGACCATCGCGGTCATCCTCATCCGCCGAGTCAGATCACACGAGTGACTGCTGGATCCGAGTCCGCCCGCTTATCGGGTTTGTCGTCGGGCGCTGTCAGGTCGCAATCGAACAACACGTCGCCCCCCATTCGAAACACGCGGTAGCGAGGACGGCGGCAATCACCGAGGGCGAGCGGAGGCGGCACTCGAATAGCGGGACGACCATCTCCGATGAGCAGCGGAGCGATGGCCACGTGGAGGCGATCGAGGAGGTTCGCCTCCAGGAACATGGACACGGTGACCCCGCCACCTTCGACGAAGATCCGCGCGCACCCCCGCGCGCGGAGAAGACGCAACAGCTCGGCGGGATCGATGCTGTCGGGGGGCCCATCCACGCCGACGATGGTCGCACGACCGAACTGCTGCTCGCCCGCCTTCGTCAGCGAACGAGAACAGACGTAGAGCGTTTCCGCTGCCCTGTCGGCGAACACACGATGATCGACGCCGAGCCGCCGCGCCGGATCGAGCACGACGCGGAGCGGGTTGGGACCATCGACCAGTCTGGTCGTGAGCTGGGGGTCGTCTGCCGCCACGGTCCCAGCCCCAACAATGACCACGTCGCACAGCGCCCGCAGCCGATGCATATGAAGGATGTTCTGGCCGCCGGTGATCCAGTGCGACTCGCCAGCGAGCGTGGCGATGAACCCATCGAGACTCTGCCCCACATGACCGACGGTGATCGGACGAGCGGTCGTCGCGCTGCAGATCGGCAGATACAGGTCGAGAAACGGTCGGCGTGCGTCGTCGGCCGGCAGCAAGGCCTCCCACACGCCGTCGGGGCGCCACGCAAGCAAGGCGGCCGGGTCGCTTTTCATCACTCGATGCAGCTGCCCGGCGTCGTTCAGCGCAAAGACAGCGGCCTGCGCAGCAGCGGCCGCACGGCCAGCCGCTCG
The DNA here is from genome assembly GCA_035537875.1 of Vicinamibacterales bacterium. GTDB lineage: Bacteria > Acidobacteriota > Vicinamibacteria > Vicinamibacterales > CAVVIG01 > DATLLJ01. Next base: position 33,905 of record DATLLJ010000035.1, read on the forward strand.
AGCAGCGGCCGTCACCAGCCCCCACGCGCTATCGTCGGTCGACCGGGCATCGGCCGGGCGAGCGGGAACGCTGCTCATCGGTGGTCGCATCTAGTTGACTATAGTGCCACACCCGCAGTCACGACTCGCTCCTACGGACGAGCTGTCGCCGCTCGAGCGTCATCCGAACAATTGGCGGTGGACGCAGCGTGATTCTTGGCTGCGGCACCAGCTCCGTGCCGTCGGCGATCAGTCGCAATCGCCATCGCTGCGCAAACGTGGCCAGCAGCAGCACGCCTTCCATCCAGGCAAACGCTTCGCCGATGCAGTTGCGCGGTCCGGCTCCGAAGGGGATGTAGGCCATCTTGGGCCTTCCCTGCGATAGGGGGTCCAGCCAGCGATCGGGATCGAACGTCGATGGGTCCGGAAAAAAACGGGGGTCGCGATGAAGCAGATACTGGCTGATCAGGACCGTTGCGCCGCCAGAAATGTATGTCCCGCCGATCTCGAGACCGGTGGCGGCTGTGCGGGCAATCACCCACGCGGGTGGGCGCAGCCGCATCGACTCCGCCAGAATTCGACGGGTTGTGGCGAGCGCCGGTAGATCGCTGGCGGTCGCCGCCCGCTCACCCAGCACGATGTCCACTTCCCGTTCGAGCTGCGCTTCAATCATCGGATGTTGCGCCAGCAGCGTCCACGTCCACACCAGGGCGTTGGCAATCGTCTCGTGACCCGCCAGTAAGATCGTCAGGGCATCGTCTCGAGCCTGCTCGAGAAGGGCTGGAGACCGATCCGCTGACCGCAGCAGCAGGGCGAGAAGGTCGTCAGGACCCGGGCCGTCGGAGAGCCGACCGTCGATGAGCGCGTCGACGAGCGCTGCCAGGCGTGCGCGCTCGGGCCGGACTCGCCGAACCGGCGCCAGCAGAGAGATGAACGGATCGAGGGAATCGCTGGCCGTCGTCGCGGCGCGGCGGACCTCGTCCGATACGGTCCGCAGGTCGGTGCCAAACAGCGCCTGACCGACGATCGAGAGCGTGAGTGCGCCCGTGAGCGCCACGATGTTCACCGTCTCGCCGTCTCGCCAGCCGTCGCTCATCCGCGCGGTGTGGGCGACCATGATTTCGCTGTACCGTTCGAGGCACTGCCGGTGAAAGGCGGGCTGGATGGTGCTGCGTTGGCGCCGATGTCTTTCGCCGTCGGCCGTCAGCAAGCCCTGTCCGAGCAGTCGCGCCGCTCGCCGAAGCCCGCTTGACTTCGTAAACTTGTCCTGGTGGGTGACGAGGACGGCTTCCACGAGGTCGGGGTGTTTCAAGAGGAACGCCGGGCGACCTGCGAGCGAGAAGGGCACGATCTCGCCAGGCGAACAGGCGAGCGCGTCCAGGAACGCGAGAGGATTCCGGCTTGCGCGCCGCAGGCTCCAGCGGGAGCTACGGAAATCTGGGGGGTAAGTGACGGCCACTCGGCCATCGCATGTTATCAGGATCGCTCAAATCTGTTGGGCTATCATCGCGATCGGTTTTTCCCCTTGATGGATACCGCACCGCCACTCGACGGATCCGATCCGGCCTGGGAAGCGTTTGCCGCGCGCGAGCCCTACTTCGCCGTGCTGACGGCCCGCACCTTCCTTCGCGCGAACCTGACACCCGAACGGGAGCGCGAGTTCTTCGCGAGCGGCGAGAACTACGTCCACTGGCTCCTCCACGTCATCAATCAGCATCTCGTGCCAGAGTTCGCGCCGATGTCGACCCTCGAGTTCGGCTGCGGCGTGGGACGTCTGGCGATCCCTTTCGCGCGCCGCGCGGGACGAGTCACGGCCGTCGATCGCTCGCCGACGATGATCAAGCTGGCCAGGGAGGAGGCGCATCGCCAGGGAGTCGATCACATCGACTTTCAGACTCCGGAAGAGCTCTTCCGCGACGGACGCAAATTCGATCTCATCAACTGCTACGGCGTTTTTCAGCGACTCGAGCCCGGGGCAGGACTGCTGTTACTGCGCCAACTGGTCGGCAGTCTTGGGACGGGCGGCGTCGGCGTCTTTCAGTTTCCCTATCGGGCCTCGACTTCGACCTTCGTGGGCCTCTCCCGACGCCTGCGTTCACGTGTCACGTGGCTCAACGGCATCATCAACGTAGTTCGCGGAAAGGCGTACAGCGACCCGTTCATCGCCACGCACACCTATCATCTCGACGATGTCTTTCGCGTGCTGGACGAGGCGTTTCGGCACCGTTACGGCGCCCCTATCGCGGCGACGCACCTCCTGTTCGAGAATCAGGAGGGTCTTGCTGCCTTCATCGCGTGCGTGGAGGCTCCACGCGAGCACGCGCGGCCTAGTGGTGGGTCGGCGCAGCACGGTGGACCGGTCGACGTGCGGGCGCTGATCGAACAGACGGGTATCGACGACCTGAACCGAAGGGCCGAGGAATACTTTTCCACCCTGAAGAACTGGGACCACCACCTGGCGAAGCCGTTCAACAACCCGGAAGAGACGCCGTCGCTGCTGACCGGCGTCGCGACGTTGCTTCAGGGTCTTCGACCGGCCGCCGGCATGACCGTGCTCGAGTTCGGCGCGGGTACGGGATGGCTGTCACGATTCATGACTCAGCTGGGGTGTCGAGTGATTCTGCTCGACGTCTCGCCGAGCGCGCTGACCATCGCGCGAGAGCTGTACGAGCGTCAACCGATCGTCGGCGATCGACCCCGACCGCAGTTCCTCACGTTCGACGGCCGGCACATCGACCTGCCCGACCAGAGCATCGATCGCATCGTCAGCTTCCACGCGTTCCACCACGTGCCGAATCCCGAAACCGTGCTGCGTGAGTTCGGCCGCCTGCTGCGGCCGGGTGGAATCGCAGGCTTCGTCGAGCCCGGCCCGCGGCACTCCCTTGATCCACAGTCACAATTCGAGATGCGCGCCTATCGCGTCGTCGAGAACGACATCGATGTGCACGCCCTCTGGCGGGCGGCGCTGACATGTGGATTCAGCGACTTGAAGCTGGCGGTACACCACGCGCCGCCTTTCCTGGTGTCGCTCAGCGAGTTCGAAGACTTCCTCGCCGACAGCGGCGCTGGCGAACCCTGGGTGAACTCGACCCGCACATACCTCCGACATGTCCGAACCTTCTTTCTCCTCAAGACAGGGGTGGAGCGGCTCGATAGCCGGTCGGTCGGTGCCCTTGCGTGCCGGATTGACGCGGTGGTTGCCGACCGCTCCGGCGTCGGACAGCAACCGGTGAGCATCGACGCGACCGTCCGGAACACCGGCACCGGCGTCTGGCTGACGGCGGAATCGGAATACGGCGGGGTCGCACTCGGCGCTCATTTGTACGATGAGTCCGGGAAACTGATCGCATTCGATCTGGTCCGCCAGCGGCTGACCGAGCCGTTGCGCGAGGTCGTTCCTGGCGAAGTCGTCACCTGCCGTCTGACGATTCCTCCACTACCGGCCGGCCGATACGTGGTCGAACTGGACTGCGTCGCGTCGAAAGTAATCTGGTTCTCGCAGGTCGGTTCCGAGCCCGTCCGGCTGACGATCGACATCCCGGTGGTCGACATCCCGGTGGCTTGACCACGGCGAAGCACATGGGTTACCGTTCACGCGGCTTTTCGCCCATATTTTCGCCTTCGTTGCAGAGGCGCCTGGAGGAAGCGTTATGAAGCGCGGACTAGTGCTGTTTGCCATCGTCGGCGCTGGCGCTACGGCGATGGGGATTGCGGCGTGCGCCCAGCAGGCGCCGACAGAACAGCAGGCGCCCCCGGCCCAGGCCGCGCCCCAGGCACAAGCCGGCCAGGCGGGCGGCGGAGGGGCCGCCGGCGGCGGAGCCGCCGCACCTGAGCGACCCAGCCTTCAGCTCGAGAAGGTGAGGAACAACCTGTATCAGCTGCCCATCTTCAATCAGAGCAACGCGCCTGGCGCCACCACGACCATCTTCGTATCCGAGAACAACGGCGTGATTCTCGTCGACACGAAGAACCCCGGTTCCGGAAAAGCGATCATCGAGAACGTCAAGAAGGTGACGGACAAACCGATCACCACGATCATCAACACTCATACTCACAACGACCACCTGGGCGGAAACCTCGAATTCGAGCCCCAGGTTGAAGTGATCGTGCAGGAAAACACAGTCGGCTACATGAAGGGCTTGCCGCAATTCAAGGATGGCCAGAACGCCGACCGACTGCCGAAGAAGACGTTCAAAGACAAGATGACGCTCTTCAGCGGAAACGATTCCATCGACCTTTATCACTTCGGTCCGGCACATACCGGCGGCGACGCATTCGTGGTATTCAGAAACCTCCGTGTCATGGCCGCGGGTGACGTCGTGGCGGCGACCGGCACACCGGTGATGGATTTGGCCAACGGTGGAAGCGCTCTGCAGTGGGGTCAGACCATCGCCAAGGCGGCAGCCGGCATCAAGAACGTCGATCTCATTACGCGCGGACACACAAGCCAGACGTGCGACTGGGCTTGTTTCGTCGAGTACGGTCAGTTCATGACGGCGTATGCGGATGCCGCGCGAGCCGCCCACAAGGCCGGCAAGACCGTCGAGCAGGCCGTGGCCGAGATTCCGACCGCCATGGGACCCCGGTGGAAGGACTACTTCGCCGGTCTGTCGGGTCGAAACCCAGGCACGAAAGCGAACGTCACCGCGTTTTACGAAGAACTGAACAAGAAGTAGCCTCTTCGCTCCCGTACGCGACGGCTCATCCATCCGTCGCGTACGGAGTCTGAGCCCGCCGCTCCAGCTCAACCCGTTTATCGTTCAGCTCGGTCGCGTGGCGTGTCGGTACGCACTATGCGTTAAGTCCGGCCGGAGGCGCATTGTGAAACAGCTCCCGGTTGTGCTGGCTATTGGTCTAACGCTGCTCCGCGTGTCCGCCACCTCGGCTGTTCAAGCACCCGAAGTCAATCCCGACGCGCAACTCCTGCTCGAATTCAAGGAGCGCGTCGATCACTACCTGCAGCTTCGCAACAAAGCAGATGATGGAGCGCCTCCCCTGGAGAAAACGGAGGACGTCGCACAGATTCGCCAGGCCCAGCTGACGCTGGCCGAACGGATCAAGGCCGCCCGCTCGGGCGCCAAGCAAGGCGACATCTTCACGCCTGCCATTGCGTCGCAGTTCAAGCGGCTGGTCCACCTGCCGGCGAGGGAGACCGGTTCGAAGGAGATTCTCAAGGAGGACAATCCCGGAGCCATTACCTTCAAGGTCAACGAGCGCTACCCGGACAAGGAACCGCTTGCGACGGTACCGCCGGCTGTGCTCGGCAGTCTACCGAAGCTGCCGGAAAAGCAGGATCTCGAATACCGCTTCGTCGGCAAACACCTCGTTCTGCTCGACACGCGCGCACACTTGGTCGTCGATTACGTACCCAATGCCGTTTCGTAGGAGTGCGTGAGGTTCAATCATGCCCAGCCGCCATGTCTCTCGATGTGCCAGTCTGCTGGCTTTGGTCGTCGCGATTGCCACGCTCGGAGCCCAGGACATCACGCTGCCGGCCAAGCCGGACTCACTGAAGTTTGCCGTGATCGGCGACAGCGGAACGGGCAGCTCCGCCCAGTACCGCGTGGCAGAAATGCTGTTCAAGGCGCGGGCGACGTTCCCCTACGAGTTCGTGATCATGATGGGGGACAACCTATACGGCCGGGAGACGCCAAAGGACTTCGAGAGGAAGTTCGAGCTGCCGTATAAGCCGCTGCTCGATGCCAACGTCAAGTTCTACGCCAGTCTCGGCAATCACGATGAGGCCAACCAACGTTATTACAAGCTGTTCAACATGAACGGCGAGAAGTACTACACGTTCAAGCCGAGAGATGGGGTGCGGTTTTTCGCGCTCGACAGCAACTACATGGACCAGGCTCAGCTCGACTGGCTGGAAAAGGAACTCGCCGCGAGCGGGTCGGACTGGAAGATCGCGTTCTTCCACCATCCTCTTTATTCGTCCGGGGGCCGGCACGGCTCCGACCTCCAGCTCCGTGAGCGGCTCGAGCCGATGTTCCTGAAACACGGCGTCGACGTCGTGTTCTCGGGCCACGAGCACTTCTACGAACGAGTCAAGCCGCAGAAGGCGATCTACTACTTCGTGTCAGGAGGGGCCGGGAAGCTGCGGGAAGGCGACGTCAGGCCAAACAGCGAGCTGACCGCCAAAGGGTTCGATACGGGGTACCACTTCATGTTGCTGGAGCTCGAGAAGGACGTCATGCATTTCGAGGCGGTCAGCGACCAGGGCAAGAGCGTGGACAGCGGCAGCCTGCCGCGCTTCAGCGACGCCGAGAAAAAGAAACTGGCGGGCTTATAGCCGCTCGAGCCATCAGGAGCGGCCGAGCGCGTGTTGGACGGCCGCTAGCGCCTCTTCGTCGGCTGGAAAGCCCGCGGCGTCCTTTCTGGCGACGATCTGATCATCCACCCAGACGGTGAATTCACCCCGTCCGCCTTCGATGAGCTCAGCGTCGAGACCTGCCTGATCTTTGATGAGCGCGGCCACACGGACCGCGCGCGGCCGGTAATTTCAAACCTTGCAGTAACGAATGCGGATCTTGTTCATCGGGAACCGGGGCGAAAAAACTAGTCGTCCTTGTGCTTCTTGGTCTCGGCTGCATCCATGCGGTGCTCTTCGTGTTCCTTGAGCGCCGACTGGTATTCTTCGTACTCGCGCCCCTTGTGGACGGGCGCCCAGCGCTTCCTTTCGGCACGAGCCAGCGCCAGCGTGTGCTCCTTCGTGGTCATGCCGGCGGGCACCGAGAGCAGCCGCTCGAGATCCGCCCCGCTGCACGATGGGCACGTCGGCGCATCTCCGGGACGCACCAGAATCTCGAATTGCTGGCCACAGGCCAGGCACCGATACTCGTAGAGCGGCATACAACCAAAGTCTACCAGATCGCTCTTTACAGAGAGGTGGGTGCGGTGTACTGTCGATGCGCTTTCGGCGATTTTGAAAGGATGGCCGGCGTATGAAGAGTTCCGTCCGCACTCTGCTCGTCTTCGGCATGCTCGTGACAATCGTGCCTGCCGTCACGCATGCTCATTTCAGGCTGCTCGAACCTGCGTCATGGTTGATCGAAAACGAGCGTGGCGATCCGCAGAAAGCGGGTCCCTGCGGTGGCAGCAACACCGATTGGGGAAAACCAAGCTACATCGTCACGAAAGCCATGGGCGGGTCGAAGCTGCATCTCAAGGTCCAGGAGACGGTCTTCCACCCGGGGCATTATCGCGTGTCGCTGGCGGTGAACTCGCCCACCGAACTGCCGCCTGATCCCGAAACGCAGACCAAGCCGAGCGACCGCGGCCCCTGGTCGGTCACCGCCACAGTCCAGAACCCGCTGGCCATTCCGGTGCTGGCGGACGGGTTGTTCGTTCATACGGCTAGAGTGGATACGCCGTTTGAAACGGACGTGCAGCTCCCCAATATCAATTGCAAGAAGTGCACGCTTCAGGTCGTGCAGTGGATGGCCGAGCACGCCTTCAACAACCCCGGGGGCTACTCGTACCATCACTGCGCCGATCTGCAGATCACGGCAGACCCCTCGAAGCCGATCGACAAAGGTTGGCCTGCTGAACGTTAACGGTCATGGTCTGGCGGGCGTCGTCGAAGGCGACGCCCGCCGGCCCGTTCGAAGGAGCTCGGGCCGCGCTTCCGCCGCCGCGTGAGCCACTCACTCCTCCTCCATCAGCCTGACGATTTCCGCACATCTACTCTCGCCGTTTCGCGCACGACGACTGTCTTCGATCGCCGCGAGCTGGAGTCGGATGCGTGCGGGACTCAGTGCGAATAGATGGTGTGATAGTTCTTGCGGAAGCCCGTTCGGCGATTCATCAGCTCGAAGCGTCCATCTGCTTCGGCGGTCAATTTGATCCAATACGCGGTCTCGCCCTCGTCGACGTTCGCGATGAAGTCGTCAGCGGCGTTCTTCGCATCTGGATGATGCGAGGCGTGCAGCTGCCACAGGTCCATGTCCGGTCGAGATCCCAGCGTACGGAGCGAATCCGGTGCGCCCCCCTTGACCGCGCTGTTGTTCAGGATCGCGACCTGGGGCTGAAGTGCCGTGAGCATGGCGGGCACGTTGGAGTCGTAGTTCCCGTGGTGCGCGACGAGATACGCCGACACCCGGCCGAGCAGGTTCGTCGGGCACACGAGCTTGCCGAGCGTGTTGCCGCTCAAATCCCCCAGCGCGACAAAACGGAATGCCCCCATCTGAAGCCGAAGGCCGATCGATCGGACATTCTCGGTGCCATCCTCGACGTGGTTCTCGAGCGTGGCGCACCCGGCGTTGCTTTGTCCTCCCCCAGCTAGTGGCTGCGACACCAGCTCACCGGAAACGCTGACGACCTCGACGTCGAGCCCGGCGAGCGCCAGGCGATCGCCCGGACGCGGGACCAGATGTTTCCGATCGGCCCGGACCGGCTCGTAGGCGCGAAATCCATTGACGGCCATTCGGTCGGTGCCGAGTGGCTCGCCGTAGTCGATGAAGGTGCCGATCGGAATTCGCGCGGCAAGCTCCGGCACGCCGCCCACGTGATCGTTGTGAAAATGCGTAATGACGAGATAGTCGATGCGATCGATGCCGGCGTCCGCAATTGCGGCGAGAATTCTATCCGGATCCCGCGAGCCCCGATTTCCCCCGTATCCTGCGTCTATCAGCAAAGACTCGCCCGCCGGCGTCACGATGAGCGTGGCCTGCCCCCCTTCCACGTCGATGAAGTAGATCTGCAGATCTCTGGCGGAAGTGGGATTCGCCACCAGCACAAGCAGCGAAACGAGTAGAACGAGGCGCGGCATCCGACCTGAGGTGTCTCACGAGACGATACACCAGCCGCGCCGGAAAGACGACGAGGAAGTTGCGTTCCTAGTTCATTAGCATGCACCGACCACCTGCTTGATCGCGGTCACGGTCAGCTGCTCGACTTTCTTCTCGGGATTGCCCGCGGTTTCCACTTGCGGCTTTGGCTCGCCGTCGGCCCGCGGGGGCTCGTGCGTCGGCGCAGCAGCCGCGGCCGGCCTGGCCGTGATTTCCACCTTGTGACCGACGAAGGGCTTCATGTCGAGCGGCGCCACGCTGGCGCGGTCCAGCCGTTTTTCAGCCTTGAGCTCGTATTCCGTTTCCGCCTGAACGGCGGCGCCCGCGGCAGACGCGGCTGCGGCGGCGCCGGACGGAGTCGCCGTCACGGCCGGAATGACCGCTGCGTTCGTCAATTTGAACGTCGCTTCGTCGGGACCGGCGACCAGGCAACCGGTGATCAGCTTGGTGTCGTGCGCCGACTCAGGCGCAACAGGAGTCGTTCGATCGCCCTCCTGCGCCAACGGAGTTGCACATATCAGCCAGCTCACTGCCAGCGTCCACCCTATCGTCCTCATGACTGCCTCCGCTGCAGCTCACAACGAGCCGCCAGCAAACGCGATGCAATATGGCCGCCGACACGCGGATTATGGAAGGGGTGGCTCCGGGACAGACTGGGCGGTTACCCCGACTGCCCGTGCGGCAACCGCACGTCAGTGAGGGGGAAAGTTCGTTGCGAGATACTTGAGGATGATCGGGATCTGATCGTCGGTCAGCGGCGCGCCCTCGCCGATCATCGCGTTGAGCAGTTCGAACCAGTCTTCGACCGAACCACCATGGGTCCTCACCCGCTGCAGGTCGTGACACATGGTGCAGATGGTCAGCACGATCGCCTTGCCCTCGCCGTCGGGAAGGGGGCCGTGGAACCGCACGAGATAGTCGGTCAACACCGGCACGTCGCTCGGATCGACCTTCGCGCCCTTCTCGAGCATCGTCGCGATCGTTTTCGACCATGCCGCCTCGTCCATCGCGGCGGTCTGGATCGGGCGAATCGTGTGACAGCCGACCGCGCTGCAGCTGGCATTCATCACACGCTCGCCACGCTGGTAGCGCTCGAACAGCAACTGCTGCTCGGATTTCTGCGGCGCCGCGGCAGGGGTCCCGGCAGGCTGTTGTCCACTGACGACGATCGTCAGCGCTACCGCCCACGCCGATACCAATCCCAGGACCCGTCGAGTGGAGGGTTTCATCGACACGGAAGCTCCAGCTTATTTTTGCGGCGGCTCGCCGAGAGTCACCGTCTTGAGGGTCGCTGCGTCTGTCGCCAGCTCGGTGGCGCCGGCCGGATACTGGTTCGAGCTGAGAATGAAGGCGACGACGTCGGCCGTCTGCTGCGGCATCAGCGAACCGGGCGCGGTGAGCGGCATCGTTGTCTGGACGAGCTCGAGGAGCTCGCCCACCGATTTGGTCTTCCAGTTGGTCGCGAATTCTTTCCCGGCCAGCGGCGGGCCGACGCCGCCGGTCAATTTCGGATCGTGGCAGGCCGCGCAGTTGTCCGTATAGACGCTTTCACCGCGTTTCGCCTGTGCAGCCGCATAGAGACCGGCGCCTGCCGCAGGCGCGGCGCCAGGGCTGGCGGATCCGGTGGTGACGGCGCCGGGCTCGGCCATCTTCACTGCCTTGAGTGCGGCGAGATCCGAGGGGAGCGGCGTGCTGCCTGACGGATATTTGTTGAAGCTCAGGATGAAGGACAAGACGTCTGCCGCTTGCTCCGGAGTGAGCGTCCCGGGAGAAGTCAGCGGCATCGTCGTCTTGATGCGATCGAACAAATCTCCGACCGTCATCTCCTTCCATGCGGTGATGAATTCCATGCCGGCGAGCGCGGGACCGACGCCGCCTGTCAACATGGGGTCGTGACAGGCCGCACAATTGTCGGTGTACACCATCTCGCCACGCTTCGCCTGTTCGGCGGCAAAGACACCGTCGTTCACGGAACGGGCCTGTTGCGCGCGCACAACCGAAGCCGAAAAGGCAGCGGCAATCGCCATTCCAATGAACGTCGCAATGAGCGCCTTGTGCCTCATGTCGGCAATTGTAGCACACGGCTTTTGGCCGAAAATCGGACCAAGACCGCATCAAAAGCATCATGTTCACTCGAGCGTCGCAGGTAAACGCCGAGCATGATGACGTCGTAATCTCAAGAGCGGGTCAAGCTCTGCCCGGCCACATGTGACGCGGATCGTGCGGATTGGTTCAGCGACAAGTCGAGACCGATTGCCTTGATCGCGCGTGTCCTGACGCGTGCTGTGCGGTCAGAGACCGTGACCGAACCGACCTGTCGCACGCCGTCCCCGTCGTTCATCTTCTTGATCGTCGGATGCTGCTCAGTCGTCTCAGCGGCGGCGCAGTGCCTGCTCGTGCCGTGCTCAGCGCATCGACGGGATAGAGTGAATCGTTGGTAATCGTTCGATTGCGGGACCATACTGGACCATTCCCGGTTCACCTCGGGCGGCTGCAGGAGGTGGCGCGTGCGGGCAGGTACCCCCTGGGTCGCGGTCGCGACCGTATTCACGATGCTTGCCTCGCTGGCATCCGACTCGGCCGCAGCCCAGGACGAGGGCGCTCGTCCCGCTCCTGCTCCAGGCGTCACGAATCCTATAAGCCTCGAAGGTGTACAAGGCGGCCCGGTCGGCCCGGCGCCTCGCGACGGCGCTCGCCCTGCACGGCCGGCGCTCACACCCGTCCGCGCCCAGCAGGCGCCGTCGATTGACGGACGACTCGACGACGCCATCTGGCGAAGCGCGGCGCTCATCGACACCTTCGTTCAGGAAGAACCCATCGAAGGCGCGCCGGCGTCGGAGCAAACCGAGGTCCGCGTCGCGTACGACAGCGAGCGGCTGTACATCGGCATTGCAGCGCACTATGCCGACGTCAACCTGAGACGAGCGAACCGCTCCGATCGTGACCGGACCGACGAGGACGATACGGTGACGGTCTTCCTGGAGCCGTTCCTCGATTACATCCGCGGCTATTCGTTCTCGGTCAATGGTTACGGCGTGCAACGCGATTCGATGATCGTCGTGCAGAACGCGCAAAGTGACGCCGGCGGAAACACTTCCTTCAACGCCCTCTACTATTCAGGCGGCCAGCTCGTGGAAGACGGATGGACCGCCGAAATGGCCATCCCGTTCAAGAGTCTCAGGTACCCGGGCCGTGGCGCCGGGGAGGTCCATCGTTGGGGATTTCAGGTGAGGCGCACGATTCGGAGCAAGGACGAAAGCGCCGTCTGGTCCCCCGTCTCGCGCGCCGATCCGAACTTCCTCGGGCAGATCGGTCTGCTCACAGGGATGACCGATTTCTCGACCGAGCGGAACCTGGAACTCCTCCCGACCTTCACCGCCATCCAGACGGGGACGCTCAACGCAACAACTGGAGAGTTCACGATCGACGATGTCGAAGAAGGTGGAGTGGATCTGAAGTACGGGATCAACTCGAACGTCACGTTCGACTTCACGTACAACCCCGATTTCTCGCAGATCGAATCCGACAACCAACAGATCGAGGTCAACCGGCGCTTTCCAATCAATTTCCCGGAGTTGCGGCCCTTCTTCCTCGAGGGCCGGGAAATCTACGAGATCCCTGGAGGATTCAGACCGGTCCAGACCCGGCGGATTGTCGACCCGCGCTACGCGGCGAAGCTCACCGGAAAAATCAGCGCCCGCACGTCGCTCGGCCTCTTCTTTGCCGATGACGAAGCCCCTGGAAAAGTCGAGAGCTCGATCGATCCGGCCTACGGCCAGAAGGCGCAGAACGTGCTGGCGCGCGTGAAGTACGACCTCTATCGGAACGCACATGTCGGCGGGATCTTCACCGACCGAGAGTTCCTCGATGGTTACAGCCGGCTCGTGGGTTTCGATACCGCTCTGCCGATCGGTGTCAGCAAGAACTTCGGCCTCCGCTTTTACAAGAGCGAATCGCTGGCCAATAACGCCCGGGTCGGCGGATGGGCGACGGAAAACACCTTCAGGCACAACGGCCGGAACCTGGGCTGGAGTCTCATTCACAACGCCATTTCGCCTCAGTTTGGCAGTCAATTGAGCTTCATCGAGCGGACCGATCAGATACAGTCGATGCCGTCGATCAGCTATCGCTGGTATCCCGAGACATGGATCCGCAACTGGGGGCCCAACTTCGGCAACCCGCGTCTGTGGGACTTCAACGGCGTCCTCCAGAACGAAGACTACACTCCCCGCGTCAGCTTCTCCTTTGCCAAGAACATCACCCTCAATACGGGGTTCACACGGGCGATGGAGCGGTATCGCGACATCCCGTTCCACAAGAACACCTGGTCGATCTCAAGCAATGTGAACACGAGCCGGAAGATCTCCCTGTCGGCCAGCTTCGACAAAGGCGACGAGATCCGCTTTACCGTCAACCCGTATCTCGGGCGAAGCCGGGAATACGCCGCCACCGTCACGGCGCGACCGACGTCCCGCTTGCAGTCGGCGTTCAGAATCACCGCGAGCCGATTCATGGACCCCCGCAGCGGCAGCGATGAATTGGTGTTCAACGTCAAGATCCTGCGCTCGACGACAACCTACCAGTTCACCCCGCGTCTGCTCATACGGAACATCTGGGAGCTCAACACCGGGCAAGGCTCGAGGCATACGACGTTCGAGAACTTCCTGGTGACCTACCGCGTGAACAGCGGCACGGTGTTCTACGTGGGATACGACGACCGATTCCGCCAGGAGAGCACGGTCGAGGACCAGGTCATCGTCGACACATCCTATCGGCGTACGAATCGGGCGATCTTCACCAAACTCAGCTACCTGTTCAGGCGGGGCGGGGCTGCCGAATAGGCCTGCCGGACCGGCTGGGCCAGCCCCGAAAAACGTGGAGCAAGCGCCCCGACACTGATGTTAGAATGACCGCTCTGCCGAGCATAGAGCACCGCCCTCGAAGCGGCGAACCGGTCTCCTAGTTTCCATTTCTCCCGAGAAGAGAAGGATGCTTTTGAACTTGAAGCCTGTGAGGCTCTGTCTTTCGTCGATCGCATTGGTGGCGCTGCTCGGCTCCTCCTCGTCCGCTCAGACACCAGCGACGGCCTCGGGCGGCTCTCAACCTCAAGGCGAAGGGACAGGCCGGGGCAATCCGGGAACCCTGACCCTTCAAGGCGGCCAGGCGGGAGAGGTTCAGCAGGCACCGCGGTCCAGCGCGGCCGGCGGCCGACCGACGCTCACGGCCGTCCGTGCCGAGCAGGCACCGACGATCGACGGACGCCTGGACGATGCCATCTGGCGCAACGCCGCCCTGATCGACACGTTCGTGCAGGAAGAGCCGCTCGAAGGCGCCCCGGCGACGGAGAGAACCGAAGTGCGGGTCGCGTATGACAGCGATCAGCTCTATTTCGGCATCAGGGTGTATTACTCCGACATGAGCTTGATGAGGACGAACCGTTCGGACCGCGACAAGCTCGACAACGACGACACGGTCACGGTGTACCTGGAGCCGTTTCTCGATTACCTCCGCGGCTACGCGTTCGCGGTGAACGGATATGGCGTGCAGCGCGACTCGATGGTCGTCGTGCAGAATGCGCAAAGTACCGCGAGCGGTGAGCTCTCGTTCAACGTGCTCTATTACTCGGGCGGACAGCTTGTCGAAGACGGGTGGACGGCGGAAATGGCCATCCCGTTCAAGAGCCTCCGCTACCCTGGGAAAGGCGCCGGAGAAACCCATCGCTGGGGCTTTCAGGTCCGGCGCGAGATCAAGAGCAAGGACGAAAAGGTCGTCTGGTCGCCGGTGTCGCGGAACAACTCGAACTTCCTCGGTCAGATCGGGCAGTTGACGGGAATGACCGATCTGTCGGTTCAGCGCAACTTCGAGCTGCTGCCGACGTTCACCGCCGTGAATACCGGTGTGCTCAACACGTCAACAGGTGAGTTCGGGACTGACAATGCCACAGACGCCGGGATCGGTGCCAAGTACGGCATCACGTCGAACCTGACCTTCGACTTCACTTACAATCCCGACTTCTCGCAGATCGAGTCCGACACCCAGCAGATCGAGATCAACCAGCGCTTCCCGCTCAATTACCCGGAGCTGCGACCGTTCTTTCTTGAAGGGCGCGAGATCTACGAGATTCCCGGTCGACCGCAGCCGGTGCAGACGCGCAAGATTGTCGACCCCAGGTACGGCGCCAAGCTGACAGGAAAAGTCGCACAGCGCTGGTCGGTCGGCATGTTCGTCGCCGACGACGAGGCGCCTGGCAAAGTGGACGACATCGCCAGCCCGGCATACGGACAACGGGCGCAGAACGTGCTCGGCAGGGTCAAGTACGATTTGTACCGGAACTCGCACGTTGGCGTCATCTTCACCGACCGCGAGTTCCTCAACGACTTCAGCCGGCTCATCATGACGGACACGGGACTTCGCCTTGGCGAGACCGGGAATTTCGGGTGGCGGTTCTACAAGTCGAGCCAGGAGGAAGCCTCGATCCCGAAGCAAGGCTGGGCGACGGAAATGAGCATCCGACGGAACAGCCGGAACATCAACTGGGCCGTCATCGCCAATGCGATCTCACCCGAGTTCGGCAACGCGCTCAGCTTCGTGCAGCGCACCGACCAGATACAAATCATGGCGCCGCAGTTCTCCTACCAGTGGTACCCGGAGGGCTTGATCCGCAACTGGAGCGCCGGCTACAACATGCCGCGACTCTACGATTTCGACAGTCACGAGCTGCTCGAGGCCAACTACCAGCCGAACGTGCGCTTCCAGTTCGCGAGGAACGTGCGCGTCGATGCGAGCGTCCTTCGGCAAATGGAGAGCTATCGTGGCATCGATTTCTGGAAGACGCGGTGGAACCTCTCGGGCAACGTCAATACGAGCCGCAAGATCTTGTTCTCCTACGGCGTGAGCGACGGAGATCAGATCCGCTTCGTCGCGAACCCCTTCCTGGGCAGGCTGCTCGATTACAACGTGTCGGCGACCTTCCGTCCGACCTCGCGCCTCGACTCGCGCCTGCAGATCGACGTCAACCGGTTCACCGACCCCGTGGAGCAGCGCCAGGAATTCCACGTGCGGATCCTCCGCTCGTCGACGACCTACCAGTTCACGCCGCGGCTGTTGGTGCGCAACATCCTCGAGCTCAACACGGGAGCCGGCTCGAACCACACGCTCTTCGAGAACATCCTTCTGACGTACCGCGTGAATTCCGGGACCGTCTTCTACTTCGGCTACGACGATCGCTTCAAGGAAGCCAACGCGATCAACGCCCAGCTGTTCTCGGATCCCGCCTACAAGCGCACGAATCGAGCCATCTTCACCAAGTTGCAGTACCTGTTCCGCAGCGGGGGCGGCGGCGGGGAGTAAGCATTAGCCCGACCAGGTTCAGGCGGGAGACATCATGGGCACAAAGGACGTCATACGCTTTCCCTTTGTGGTCGTCGTGTTGGCCCTGCTCGTGTTGTCGACGTCGACAGCCCTGGCCCAGAACGCGCCGGGAACGCTCGCCCTTCAGCCCACGCAGGGAGGGACCGAGCCGGCTCGTCCCGCGCCTGGCGCTCGACCAACCGTCACCGCTCTTCTCGCCGAACAGGCCCCCACGATCGACGGCAGACTCGACGACGCGATCTGGCGCACGGCGGCGCTGATCGACACCTTTGTGCAGGAGGAACCAATCGAAGGCGCACCTGCCACGGAGCAGACCGAAGTGCGCGTTGCATTCGATCGCGAGACGCTGTTCTTCGGGATTCAAGTGCACTACTCCGACGTGAACTTGAGACGTGCCAACCGCTCCGATCGCGACAAGCTCGACAATGACGACACGGTCACAGTCACCCTCGAGCCGTTTCTGGACTATCTGCGCGGCTATTCCTTCTCCGTGAACGGGTACGGGGTGCAGAGCGATTCCATGATCGTCGTGCAGAACAATCAGAGCAGCGCCGGCGGCAATCTTTCGTTCAATGCGCTGTACTACTCGGGCGGGCAGCTATCTGAGGACGGATGGACAGCCGAGATCGGGATCCCCATCAAGAGCCTGCGCTATCCGAGCCGCAAAGCGGGCGAGCCGCATCGCTGGGGATTGCAGGTTCGACGCGAGATCAAGAGCAGGGACGAATCCGATGTCTGGGCCCCCGTCTCGCGCAACAATCCCAATTACCTGGCTCAGATCGGCGTCCTGACGGGGATGACCGACTTCTCGACGCAACGCAACTTCGAGCTGCTTCCGACCCTCACCGCAGTGTCGAGCACGCGGCTCAACCCGACGTCGGGCGAGTTCGTGGACGACACCTCCGGCGAAGGTGGAGTCGGCTTGAAGTACGGCATCAATTCGAATCTGACGTTCGACTTCACGTACAACCCCGACTTTTCCCAGATTGAATCGGAGACGCAGCAGATCGACGTCAATCAGCGTTTCCCGCTGCAGTACCCCGAGCTGCGGCCCTTCTTCCTCGAAGGTCAGGAGATCTTCAACATCGTCGGCATGCCGCGTGCCGTGGAAACCCGGAACATCGTTGACCCGCGCATCGGCGCCAAACTGAGCGGCAAGGTGGGCGATCGGTCGTCGATCGGTGTGCTGTTCGCGGACGACGAGGCCCCTGGCCGCACCGATCTTGAGACCGATCCCGCATTTGGCCGTCGCGCTCGAAGCGTGATCGCTCGGTACAAGTACGACTTGTACCGCAACGCGCACGTCGGCGGATTGTTCACCGATCGCGAGTTCCTGAGCAATTACAGTCGGCTCGTCGCCTTCGACACGGCCCTCCCCTTCGCGGGGACCAGAAACATCGGGTACCGCTTCTTCAAATCCGAGCTCGAAGAGAACAACGCACGCAGGAGCGGCTGGGCCATGGAAGGGACGGTTCGACAGAATGCCCGAAACTTGAGCTGGGGGGCGGTCACGACGTGGATGTCGCCGGAGTTCGCCAGTCGGCTCAGCTTCGTCCGCCGGGTGAACACCATCGAGAACCGGTACAACGTCGGCTACAAGTGGTACCCGGAGAGCTGGATCCGCAATTGGGGTCCTGGCTTCAACGTCGGCTGGCTGCACGACTACGACGGTATCCTCCAGAACCGCACCGACTGGAATCCCAGCGTCAGTTTCGTCTTCGACAAGAACATCACGCTCAACGCGAACGTCGCGCGCACCATGGAGCTGTATCGCGGCATCGAGTTCGTCAAGACGAACTGGACGGTATCGGGCAGCGTCAACACCAGCCGCAAAGTCCTCTTCTCGGCGGGCCTCACAAACGGGGACGAAATCCGGTTCATCGCGAACCCGTTTCTCGGCCGGTTGATGGATTACAATGTGACCGCGACGTTCCGCCCGTTTTCGCGGTTGCAGTCGATCCTGAGAATGGACGGCAACCGTTTCCGGGATCCAGTCAACCAGGAGCAGGAGTTCCACGTCCGCATCTGGCGTTCGACGACCACTTACCAGTTCACCTCACGCTTGCTCGTCCGGAATATCTTCGAGTTGAACAGCGGAGAGGGATCGAACCACACGTTGTTCGAGAACATCCTGTTGACGTATCGGGTGAACTCGGGCACCGTCTTCTACTTCGGTTACGACGATCGCTTCAAGGAGGGCGGGGCGATCAACCCACAGCTGTTCTCCGATCCCACCTACCGCCGAACCAACCGAGCCGTATTTACCAAGCTCCAGTACCTCTTCAGGAGCGGTGGTACCGGCAGCGAGAGTTAGTTCGGCGACGACTCGAGATGACAGCGAAGACAGTCAGCTGTCGTCGTACAGAACTCATCCATACCTCGCATACACGTCGCACTCGCCCGTGTTTTCTGCCTTTTGTGTAGCGGCTGTGTAGTTCCTACCGGAACAGCGGTCGCACCGAGTAGCGAGTCACTTGCCGCGCGAATCGAATCTAGAAATTTCCTAGACATCTGCGCCTAGTCTGCTTTGGCGACGACTTTGCCAGTGTCCGCGAGCAAAGGACGACACCCTCATGCTCAGATGGCGCAGAGCCGCCGTGATCGGCGGAACGTTCGTGGTGTGTACCACTGCAAGTTCAGTCCAGGCTCAAACGGGTCCACGCATCGCGTGGGACGGTCAGGTCGCGCCGGCGATCAGTGGGTACGCGGTCACGATCGATGGCGTTCGCACCAACTACGGGACGAGCCCGGTGATTAATGGCGCCTGCGGATGTTCCATCCCAGCCCCCTTCTCAGGTGGTAGACACACGATTGTCGTCATCGCCTACAACTCGAGCGGCGAGACGCCATCGGCGCCGCTCACCGTCGGACCGGTCGCCAACGCTGGTGGACCTTACTCTGGTACGGCCGGCGCTGCGGTCGCCGTCATCGGCAGCAGCTCGGTGGCGCCCACAGGCAGCCTGACCAACTACACCTGGCGCTGGGGAGACGGAACGGCCGATACGAGCTCGTCTTCGGCGTCCGCGTCGCACGTGTACGCGGCGAGCGGCACATTTACGGTCACGCTGACGGTGAGAGACAACGCAGGCGCGACGGCGTCGGCCTCAACGACCGCGACGATAGCCAGCGCCGCCCAGGCGCCGGCGGCTCTGCCGACGCCCTGGCTCACTCAAGACATCGGAAACGTTGGTCTCGCAGGAAGCGCGTCGTATTCGTCCGGCCGATTCACGGTGGCTGGCGCCGGCGTGGACATCTATGGAAACGCAGACGCTTTCCGGTATGTGTACCACCCGCTTGCCGGTGACGGTCAGATCGTCGCCCGCGTGGTCAGCACTCAAAACACGCACATCTACGCGAAGGCCGGCGTGATGATCCGGGAGTCGTTGACGCCCGGATCACCGCAAGCGGCCGTTGTGCTTCTTCCGGATGGCACAATCGAGTTCCTGACGAGATCGGTGGCCAATGGCGCGACCACGATTCCCGGCACGACATCGCAGTCGCCGCCGACGTGGCTGAAACTCGTGCGCACAGGAAACTCCATCGTCGCGTCGGTATCGGCCGACGGATCCGCATGGTCTGTAGTCGGGACGACGAACGTGACGATGACCGCTACCGTCCAGATCGGCCTCGCCGTCACGAGCCATACGACGTCGCAGTTGAACACATCGGTGTTCGACAATGTGAGCGTCACGACCGGCAGCTCGACACAGCCGCCGGCAACTCCAAGCTCTCCGATGCCGAGCAACGGGGCCACCGGGGTGGCGCTGACATCAAGTCTGACGTGGAGCGCGATTGGCGCGACTTCTTACGACGTCCGTTTCGGCACGACCAATCCACCGCCACAGGTAGCCACTGCCCTGGCTTCGCCGTCGTACCGCCCGGCATCGATGAACGGCAATACGAAGTACTACTGGCAGGTCGTCGCCCGAAACGCCGGCGGATCCTCCACCGGTCCGGTCTGGTCGTTTACAGCAGCACCTCAATCAACCAGCACAGCCGTGCCGGCTCCGTGGGCGAATCAGGACATCGGTAGCGTGGGGTTGACCGGCAGCGCGTCATTGTCATCGGGCACCTTCTCCGTGTCGGGAAGCGGCAACGATATCTGGGGCAAGTCTGACGCCTTCCACTACGTCCACCAGCCACTGACGGGCGACGGTCAGATCGTGGCTCGCGTGACGAGCCTGGAGAATACTCATAGCGCCGCCGCGGCCGGGATCATGGTTCGAGACACCCTGACGGCCGGATCGCGGCATGTGCTCTTGTCCGTGAGTCCCGGTGGCGACGTCGGACTTCTTCGCCGAGCCAACTCGGGCGGCACCACGTCGAACGTTGCGAGTGGCTCGCAGTCCACGCCCGCCTGGCTCAAGCTCGTCCGGGTTGGGTCGACCATCACCGGTTACGTTTCCAATAACGGTTCGGCGTGGACCCAGGTTGGATCCACGACGCTGACGCTCGGCTCGACACCCTCCATTGGGTTAATCGTCACCAGCCATGACGATACGACGCTGAACACGGCGACCTTCGACTCCGTCAGCGTCACGTACGGCGGATCCGCACCACCCCCGACAACCTCCAGCGGCAACGTCGTCATCTACGCGAGCGATATCCCCGCATCCGCGCGTCACGGCTCGTGGCAGACCGCCAGCGATCCGCTGTCGCCTGGTCTCGTGAAACTCAGGACTCCTGACAACGGCTTCCAGAGCTCGTCGGCACCCTTGGCGGCGCCGACGGATTACGTGGACGTCACGTTCAATGCCGACGCGAACAAGCCTTATCGTCTCTGGCTGCGCCTGCGCGCGTCCGGCAATTCCGTGTCCAACGATTCCGTATGGGTGCAGTTTTCAGACGCACTGGTCAATGGAAGCCCGATGTTCCGAACGAACACGACGTCGGGCCTGCTCGTCAATCTCGTGGAAGATGCTTCGACCTTCCCGTTGGACTGGGGCTGGCGGAACACGACTTACTGGCTATCGCAGCCGACGACGTTCACATTCCCCACGAGCGGAATGCACACAATCCGGATTCAGGTTCGTGAAGACGGCGTCGAGTTCGATCAGATTGTCCTGAGTCCCACCACGTATCTGAACACGCCGCCTGGGCCGATGACGGGAGATTCGACAATCGTTCCAAAAGAGTGAAAATTCGCCACCAGAGCAGCCGGCGCTTCCGGCTGCTCTGGAGCCCGTCATCGACCGAAACACGAAAAGATGACGTGGCTCGCTGGCGGCGTCCTGTACTCGGTGGCCTATCTCGTCGCCGGCTCGTACTTGCGCGGAAATGCAACCTCGCTGGTCTGGCTCCGGATCGGCGCGCTTCTGATCCCTCCGCTCGTCGGCATTGTCATCATCGCCAGACGCCGCCAGGAATGGAGAGGCTGCCAGTGGCTCTTCTGGGCGACCATCGCTCTCGGTCTCTCGACAACCGCCATCGGCATCGTCGGCTGGACCGTCGACGAAATGCTCCTCGAGCACGAGACGTCGTGGCTCGGTTGGTACACGGTGTTCGCGCTGTTCGGTTCGATTGCTCCCCTGTTTGCGATGCTGGCTCAGCCCCACCGCGGGACGAGAGAATCGTCGACAGCCAGCACCGCCGTGGATATCGCCGGCATCGCGGTGATGACCGGGTTCCTGTATTCACACTTCGTGGTCGGCTCGAATCTGTCGCCGCTCACGACCCGGGAACCGTCGCTGCCGCTGGTTCTCCTGCACGAGCTGCAGCAGCTGCTGGTGTTCGCGGCGCTCGCCGTGGCGGCGCTCGCTTCCAGAGGCTCGACGTGGGCCGCGACCTACCGACGTCTGGCACTCGGCCTGCTGGTCAGCTTCACCATCCTGACGATTAGCAATCTCGGAATCCTGCAGGGCCTGTACCGGTCCGGCGGCGTCTACGACGTGATCTGGATTCTACCGTTTGCGTTCTTCGCGTGGGCGGCGGCATCAGCTCCAGGATCGCTCGACGACGAACAGACCGCTGCCAACCATCCGGTGACGCCGTCACGCCCGTGGGTGGTCTTCGGATCGCTCGCGACGCTGCCGATTCTCGATTTCGGCCTCCGGCAGGTCGTGCCGATCGATCCATCGCTCGAAGGCTTCCGCGACCTGTCGATGGTCATCACGATATTCTCCGTCCTGCCGCTGCTGATGGCGCGGCTGGCGGTCGAAAACGCCGACGCCCAGCACGCCGACCGCCGGCGCCTCCTTCTGGCTGCGGCGACCGAACAGGCCGGCGATCTCATCTCGATCATGACGCCGTCCGGCGACATCGAATACGCGAACGCCGCGTTCTGCCGCGCGCTCGGCTTCGAGTCCGATGAAGTGAGTCAGATGACGGCCACTGACTTTCTGTCGAGAGAATCGCACCCGCAGCTCGATGCCATCCGCGCGGAATTGCCAAGGCACGTGTGGCGCGGCACCTTCGTTCGACGGCGCAAGGACGGCTCGACGTTCCAGTCGGCCACGAGCGTCGTCGCGCTCACGGACGCTGCCGGACAGGTGACCAACTTCGTCGCCGTCGAGAGGGACACCACGCATGAGGCCCAACTGCGCGACCAGCTGATTCACAGCGAGCGTCTCGCGGCGGTCGGGCAACTCGTCTCCGGCGTCGCGCACGAACTCAACAACCCGCTGCAGTCGATTGTCGGGTTCACCGATCTGCTCATGGCGTCCGAGCGCCGGCCGGAGGTGCGCAGCGATCTCGAACAGGTCCATGCCGCGGCCGGCCGCGCCGCCAAGATCGTCCATAACCTGCTCGCCTTCGTTCGCCGCTCGTCGACCGAACGCAGACCGGCAAGTCTCAACGACGTCGTCCAAAGTACCGTTTCGTTGCGGAGGTACGAGCTCGTAACGACCGGCCTCGCGGTCGATGAGACGTACGAGGACCATCTTCCGCCAGTGCTGGTCAACCCAGAGGAGATTCAGCAGATCATCCTCAATATCGTGCTCAACGCCGAGCAGGCGATGCGGACCGCGGCTCGCGGGCGATTGTCCGTACGCACCTTGCGGGCAAGCGCGACCGAGATCGCCGTCGAGATTTACGACGATGGACCGGGTGTGCCGCAGGCTCTTGCCGGTCGGATCTTCGAGCCATTCTTCTCGACGAAGGACGTCGGTGAAGGAACTGGCCTCGGACTGTCGCTCGCATTGGGTATTGCCGAGGCCCACGGAGGTGGCCTGACGCTCGTGCCCACGACGTCCGGCGCCTGCTTTCGCTTGACGTTGCCGATTGCACCGTTGACGGACCAGGCGAAGACGGACGCTTCGTCTCAGGCTCTTGCCGTCGCGGCCGTGAACGGTCGCCGGGCGCTCGTCGTCGATGACGAGCCGGCCCTGCGGCGAATGCTTCAACGTTTGCTGACGCGCCGGGGATTCACCGTGGATCTGGCGGAGGATGGCGATCGCGCCTCCAGCCTGCTCGAGCGTCACCGCTACGACGTGATCTTCTCCGACGTGCAGATGCCGAATATGGGTGGGCTGGCTCTCCTCCAATGGATCCGCCAGCGGCAACCGGCCTCGGCTTCCGCGTTCGTCTTCGTCATGGGCGGGCTCGTCACGCCTGAGCTTCAATCGGCGATCGAATCTTCCCGCATTCCCGTGCTGTCGAAACCATTTGGCGCCGCTTCGTTCGACGCGCTGCTCGGGGACCTGTTTTCCGCCGCCTGAGGGTTGATATCATCCGCGTGATGGGGGTCCGGCCCGTCCTGTTCTTCCCGGCGATTGCGCTTCTCTGTGTCTCCGCGAGCCCGATGTCGGCGCAGCCGCCGAGCGAGAGTCCGGATCAGCTGTACGCCAGACGCGCCGACCTGTCCAGCGCCCGACAGGCCGCGGATCGGTGGCGGACGGCCCTTCAACGCAATCCCAAGGATTTCGAGGCGGCGTGGAAGCTCGCCCGCGCAGACTACTGGCTCGGCGGCCACGCGCCCGAAACCGATCGCCGGGCGTTCCTGGAGAACGGCATCGAGGCAGGCGAGACGGCCGCGACGATCGCGTCAGACCGGCCGGAGGGTCATTTCTGGATGGCCGCCAACATGGGCGCGCTGGCGGAATCGTTCGGCCTCCGTGCCGGCCTGAAGTACCGCAAGCCGGTCCGCGAGCGCCTGGAGCTCGTCCTGAAGATCGATCCAGCTTTTCAACAGGGGTCGGCCGATCGCGCCCTGGGTCGCTGGTACTTCAAAGTCCCTCGCCTCTTTGGCGGCAGCCGGAAACGAGCCGAGGACCATCTGCGCGCATCGCTGAAGTACAACCCGAACAGCACCGCTTCACACTTCTTTCTTGCCGAAGTCCTCGCCGCCGACAACCGCAACGCCGAAGCCCGAGACGAGCTCCAGCGGGTGCTCGACGCGCCGCTCGATCCGGAGTGGACGCCCGAGGATCAGGAGTTCAAGGCGAAGGCGAAAGCGATGCTGGCCACGATCTAGCGGCACGTTCTTGGTCCACGGTGCGGCAGACCGCTCCAGCCGATACGGAACCCGCCATCACACGTACTCGCGTTCCAGGCGCCGCGCGGACCGATACCGTGCGAACACCTCCTCGTCGCCCTCGAGACCGAGAATCGACCGGAGCCTCACTCCCCGGAAGGTATGCATCATCATCTCTATCGCGTGCCGCAGCACGAACAAGGGACTGTGGGTGAACGCTGCGGGCATGTGGCGCACCTTCATCCACCGTTCGGCGCGCCACCGGAGGAACTCGATTTCCGCGGCCGACAGATGCTCGCTGCGCACGACGGCTGTCGTGCCATCGTAATGACTCACATCATCGTCCACGATGAGGCCGCGCTCCCGGAACTGGCTCGTCATCGGCGTGCCGGGATACGGCGTCGGATGCTGGATGTACGGCCAGTCCACGTACCGGCGCGCAAAGTCGAGGTTTGCCTCGATGGACTCCCGGGTATCGTCCGGATTGCCGACGATCAAGCCACCCACCACGTAGAGCCCGTGCCGATGGAGATGCTCGATCGCCTCGATGGTGGCGTTCTCCGTCACCCGTCCAGGGCCGCGGCTGGCATTCTTTGCGCGTGCCTTGAGGAACGCGAGATCCGCGTCGAGCACGTTCTCGATGCCGAGAAACACGTACCTGAAACGCGCGCGGCGCATCAGCGGGGCGAGCCTGGCGCCGTGCTGCGCCAGCGGTGATGTCATGGCCTGGACGACGTAGTCCACGTCGTTGAAACCGGCCTCGATGATCGCGCCGCACAGCGACTCGAACCGGCGGATATCGAGCGTGATGTTGTCATCGACGAGGAAAATCGACTTCGCGCCCCTTCCCCTCGCGTCGGCGATGTCGGCCAGCACCCGCTCGAGAGGATAGGCGTGAAAGTTTCTTCCACGCATCTCGATGATCGAACAGAAGCTGCAGTCGAACGTGCAGCCCCGAGAGGTTTCCACCACGTCGACCTGACGGCCCAGAAGCGTGTACCCCCTCAGCACGCGGGCGCGTCGATTGGGCAGCCGCGGAGCCTCGGTCGCCAGGCGCGCGATAGGCCGGTCAGGGTTGTGCGCGAGGCCCGCCGAAGTCCGGTACGTGAGACCCGCCACCCCTTCGACCGTCGATCGTGACTCGAGCGCCCGCAGCAGTTCGCACAACGTCTGCTCGCCCTCTCCCCGCACGATGTAGTCCACCTCGGAGCACGGCGAATACGCGAGCGGCGCAAGACTTGGATCGTACCCCCCGACCACGATATGCGTGGAGGGCCGCAGGTCTCGAACGAGACGCGCGATCTTGAAGGCCGTCTGGCGTTGAAATGTCATGACAGACAGCCCCACCACGTCGGGCTGCAGCTCCTGCATCAGGCGGCTCACGGTCTGAGGCACGCGCGATTGAGCGAGCACGAGGTCGGCCACCGACACCTGATGGTGAGCGTCGACATTGCCGGCGAGCGACGCCAGTGCGCCATTTGGCATGCGCACGGCGACCGTGGGCATGTGCTCGAACGAGTCCGGCATCGAAAGCAGGAGCACGTTCACAGCGCCATTGTGCCACCAACGGAAGGTTTGGGAGCCAGCCGATGGGGAACCGTGTAAAGTATCGGACCGTCGGGCACTCGAGCTACTTGAAGCAGCGAGGTTTGAAGATGAGCTCGCGAACGCTGGAGATCCGCGGCAATCTCGAGAAGACGTACGAGGACCTGTTCACGCCGGAGGCGGTCGCCGCGCTCGAGGCGCTGGCCGGGCTGGACGCCGATCGCAAAGCGATCATGACCGCCCGCATCCACCGGCGCGCCGCGCGGGCCCGAGACAGGCAACCCATCACCTTTCTCGACCCTGAATCATCCATCCCCCGAACGGGCCTACGGGTCAAAGACGCTCGAAGCGGCAACTTCGTCGGCAGCGAGATCCCCCGCGACCTCGAGCGCCAGTGGATTCAGGGCACCGGGCCGGCGGCCAGGCCTCATGCGCCTGTGGATCAAAGCATCCGCAACATCGCGTACGCCCTGCTGTCGGGTGCTGATGGCTGGATGTTCGACGGCGAAGACGCGTTGGGACAGATATCGACCATGTCGTTGGACAACCAGCGAAACCTGGCCCTGGCCATCCGGCGGGACCCGATCTTCATGACGGTCGCTGAACGCGTCGCTTCTGAAATGAACAAGTGGGCCCGCGAGTTCTTTGGGCGACCGATCATCGATGACTGGGTCAAGCAGTTGGATTTCACGACGAAGATCTTCCGGGCGCGCGGGCTCCACCTCGACGACCGTCACGTGCGGCATGCCGGCGGCGCGGGCTTCTCGGCCTCCATCGTCGATGCCACCCTCTACATCGTCCACAACCATCGGCCGCTCAGGAACGCTGGAGCGTCGCTGGTCCTGTATCTGCCGAAGATTCAGACGGCCGAAGAAGCAGCGCTCTGGAAAGACATCCTCGAAGCGCTCGAGCAGCATCGTGGCCTTCCGAGCGGTTCGATCAAGGCGTACGTGCTCGTCGAGCAGCTCGAGGCGTGTTTTCAGCTGATGGAAATTCGCGCCGCGCTCGGCACGCATTTCGTCGGCTTCAACACGGGCCGCTGGGACTACATCAACAGCGTCTCGGACGCCATGGCTTGGGACGCCGCGTTCGTCAACCCCAACATCGACGCGGTCACGATGACGTACGGTTACATGCGGAACTACGAGGATCGGGTCAGGCGCGCGGTCAACACGCCCGACCGGGACGGACGCTACGCGCTATGGCAGGGCGGGATGGAACCGAACATCCCGGTCGGATCGGAAGCGGGCGTCGCAAACGGCATGAAACGGGCCGTCAGCGGGGCCGAACGCGAGCAGCGCGAAGGCGCGAGCGGCAAGTGGGTCGCCCATTGGAAGATGGTTCACATCGTGCGGCCGGTGTGGGAAAAAGCGGGCGAGAACAATCAACTGGGCAGGCAGTTCCCCCGCCTGACCTTCACCGCTGCCGATGCTGCCGGCCTCACGCTCATCGAATCGGCGCCCCGGACAATCCGCGGCGCCCGCGACCTGTTCAGCGTGGCCCTTCAGTACGGCAACGCCTTTCTGCAGGGTCTTCAGGCGGCCGCGCTCAAGCCCGCCGATTTCTTCGGCAACGACGACGTGCTCTATCTGATGGAGGATATGGCGACCGGTGAAATTCGACTCAGCATTCTGTGGGAATGGCTGCACAAGGGGGCATTGCTGACGGAAGCCGACGAGCAGAGCCACATGAAAGCAGGCGATCGGGTGACGGTCGATCTGTATCAGCGGCTCCTTGCCGAAGAGTACGAGAAGCTGCGTCAAGCCAGCAATCGGGACGTCCACGACATCTCGAAAGCTACCACGCTGCCGATTGCGCGTGAGATCGTCGAGACATACGTCCTCGACGCCTCGAAGCTGCCCTGGTACATCGACCTGCTCAACATCAACCTCGGCGACACCGACCTTCTCGAGGCGAGGAGGCGCATCCGGCTGCTCACCGATGCGTTTCACAAAGACGGCACGAGGATTACGGAGAACCTCGACTTCGCAAAGGCCAGTTGAGAGCGAATCGTTACCGGGGCCGCTTCATCACAACGGCGTTCCCTTGCGGCGTCGACAACATGAGCCCCGTTGTCTCCCACCCGTTCGTGCCGGCGGCGTTCAGCGCGGCGGTCGCGTCCGAGCCGGCCGGAATGGCCAGGATCTGATACTCCCACTGCTGCGCCACGACTCGCGCGTCTACCACCGTTCTCGGGCCCAGTTCCACACGGATGGGCGCAACGTCCGAGGCGACTCCCTGGATAGTGACAGGGACTGCCTCGTCCCTCTCGCGGTTCCCGATCAACACGCGCGCTTGAGTCGGTTGCCCGGGTGTCAGGGTCCCTTCCTGGGCAAACGCGTCCGGCAGTAAGACCGCGCTCGCGAAAGCCATGGCTGCAACCGCCACATACGACAGAGTCTTGCGCATCGTCTTCCTCCCGATCAATGGTGGGTTCGCTTACGGATGGCCGATGAACACCGCCTGTCGAACGAAGCGGTGTTGTTCGAGCACATCGAGCACGAATTGAGCGACTTCCTTCCTCGATATCCCGCGCAGCGTGACGCCTTCGACTTCAACGACAGCCTGCGGGGTCCGCTTGGAGTCCGCGCGCGGAATATAGCCGGTCGCACAATCGTCCAAGCGTCGATTCCGAAAACAGCGTCGTCTGCCGCACGTTGCCGGCGCCGATCGCGTAGAAGACCGCTTCCCGACCCTCGACTGCCCGCTAGACGGCATCGGAATCGAGGGCGTTGCCCCGCACCACGCTGACGCGGCCGGCGAGGTCGTCCAGTTTCTCCGGCGTGCGCGCCAGCCCTCGGACCTCATGGCCCCGGGATAATGCCTCCTCGACGATCAGCCTGCCGACCGATCCGGTCGCCCCCAGGACGAGTATTCGCATGACAATCAGCCTCCGTGAACGGGCCGGTCGAAAGGGCTGAAGAGCGGACTCGTGAGCGCCGAAATAGGAGGTTGGCGCCCCCCGCCGGTGCAAGGAGCCTCAGATGTGGAATAAGCCAGGATCGTCCGCCAGCGACACACCCCAACAGCCCGGCAGCAACGTTCCTGCCACAGGGGGGCGAATGCCCGATGAGCGGCGAACGGTCGCCTGGGTCGGCAAATCCGTTATTTTCCGTGGCGATCTCATCAGCGCCGAAGACATGACCATCGACGGGCGAATCGAGGGGACCATCGAGGTCCGCGACCATCATTTGACCATCGGGCCGAACGCCAGCATCGAGGCAGATGTTGTCGCAAAACAGGTCACTATCTTCGGGAAGGTCAACGGGAGCGTCACCGGGAACGAGAAGGTCGAAATCCGAATCGGGGCGTCGGTCGAGGCGGACGTAGCCTGCTCGGTGCTCGCGATCCAGGAAGGCGCGCATTTCAGCGGCAAAGTCGCGATGCAATCGCCTCGCTCGCAGACCGATCAGGCCGACGGCAGCGAGCCTGCGAAGAACCGGTCAGCGTCCTCTACTTCCTAGACCAGAGCAGTTCTCAGTTCCTTGGCGGGGCGGCGTGGCTCCGTCGCGAACTGTATCAAAACGGATAACGCCTTGGGCTGCCGGCGAAGCAGCGAACCTCGTTGGCCCCGGACCCGTATCTACCAATGTGACCAAGTTTCTGCTCTGGTGCATCCTGCTCGTGCTGTGCTGGCCGCTCGCCCTCCTGGCGCTTATCGTCTACCCGATCGTGTGGATCGCCCTGATTCCCTTTCGGCTGGTCGGAATCGCCGTCGACAGCGTCCTGGGCCTGCTGCGCGGTGTGGTGATGCTCCCGGCCAGGCTGCTCCGCGGAGTGTGAGCCGCCCTACAGGTCGAGGGACGCCGGGTAGAACACCTCCTCGAGCGACAACCGCCGCTTCGTGAGCCCCTGCTCGAACGAGAACTGCGTCAGGGCGTCGAGCATCGCCCGGTTGGCTTTGACGCCGTACGGATAGGGATCGATGTCGAGCACTTCGCGATGCGCGCCCGGCAGCAAGTCCAGGTCGAAGTAGATCGAAGCAAATTCCCGTCCGGGCAGCTGCACCAGATCCTTCGCCGCGCCGAACGCCTTGTAGACATTGAGCGCCGCCCACGGATGCTCCTCGAGCACGCGGCGCTGGAAGACCACGCAGTGATTGGCCGGATAGAAGCCGGTCTTCTTGTAGTACCTGGCCCCCTCGGCGACCTGGTCGCGGAACAGCAGCCGCACCTCGGAACGCTTGCTCAAATCCACGCGGCTGCGGTCCACGAGATTGACGTCCGTCAAATAGAGAAGCGACGCGTCGACCCTGCCGTCGAGCAGCATCGTGCCGATGTTATCGGGGGGCTCGATGCGCTGGAACTTGAGGCCCGCCGGCGGCTGGAATCCCGTGGCGCCTCCGTGGCTGAGCTCCTCCGTGCGTTCCATGTACCAGTCCATGTCGAACGCCGTCACGCCGAATTCGTGCTGCAGCACTCCTCTGCTCCAGAGAGCAGACGTCTGTTGGTACTCGGGCACTGCGACGCGCTTCCCTTTCAGGTCCTGGGGCTTCTCGATACCCCGGTCGGTTCGGACGAGAATGCCGGTGTGAGGGAACCCGCGCAACGTGAAAATCGGCAGCGCCACCCAACGCGTGTCTCCTTGTGAGATCGCGATGAGGAGCGACGACCACGACATTTCCGAGATGTCGAATTCGGAGAAGCGCAGCTGCCGCCAGAACATCTCGGAGGGGTGGATCGTGCTGACCGCGAGGGTGATGCCGTCCGGCTTGACCCGGCCGTCCCGGAGGGGCAGCGTGCGAGCATTGTCGGAGACGCACATGCTCAGGTGAATGTCGCCTGCATGGGAAGGCGAGGCCTGCGTCGCCGGTGCCACCGATTGAGCTGCAGCCGACACCCCCGCCGGCACGGAGGCCAGCAGCGAGCCGGCGCCCGCCGTGTAAAGCCAGTCCCTTCGTGACATCCGGGTTCGCATTTGCCTACCTCCCCTTTAACGAATAATGCTCGCGCCATAGTAGATCAGTCGATGCCCGGCGCCTAGCCTCGACGTCGACCGGAAATCCGTGGAGTTCGGCTTGCACAACCGGGCCAGCAGCACGATACTCCCGCTAGCGCAAACGATGATCGTCCACTTCAACCAGAACCTGCAGGCCAGGCGCACCGGCACCGAGGGTTCGGGCGAGACATTCGCCCAGCTGACCGGCCGCGTCGTCGAGTCCCTCACGACCCTGCTGCAGCAGGGGGAGGTGGACGCCCGCACCTGGTCAACCCTGCGCATTCACCTCGACTGGATTCAGTACCGCGAGAACTTTCGCGACCCAGTCATGGTTCGGCGCGCGGTTGACCCGGCTGGACGACCGCTGGCGCTCGCGGAGGTGGCCATCGACCTGCGTCAGGTGACCCCTGACGGGCTGGCCCCGATGCTGGCCGAAGCGCAACGCGGGCTTCGAGGCCGTCCGGCGCCGACAGGCGAGCCCGGCCCTCTGCCGCTCGGGGACTTCAGCCCGCTGCGTGAAAGCCCGATCTGGGCGTTCAATCGGCTCTTCTGGCAGCGGCTGGCGGACTGGGAGGCGGTATCGGGGCGACCATTCGATGCGGCGCTTCCAGGAGGGACGTCGGACGGGAATCATCCACAAGCCATCGCCGACTCGGTGGGCGACTTCTGGACGTTGCTCCGCGACCTCGAAGCACGCAGTCAGCTTCCGGCAGAGATCTTCTGCGTGGAAGTGGGCGTGGGGTCCGGCACCCGCGCGCGGCTCTGGCTCGATCGATTCAAGGCGCTCGACGAGCACTGCGGCAGTGCGTACTACCCGCGATTGAGGATGCTGCTCGGCGACTATTCGCCGAGGACGCTCGATGCGGCCCTCGAAGCCATGGGTCCGCACGCCCCCCTCGTCAGCGTCGTCGCGATCGACGCCCTCAATCCGCTGAAGACGCTGTCGTTCCTCCGGTTCAAGGCGCTCTACGTCCACCTCACGAACGTGTACGACAACCTGCCGTTCGACGAGCTGGTCCGTCGCGACGGCCGGCTGTATGTGATTGAGGCGCGTCCGTACGTGAGCTCGGCGACGGCGCGACACCTGTCGACGGAACTCGGCGTCTCGCGCGATGACCTCCCGGGCCTCGCACAGCGGCTGCTGGACGGTGGACCGCAGGCCTTCGACGATCCCCGCCGCGGGATGCTGCTCTGGCGCTGTCTCTGGTCGGGCCTTCGTCTCGAAGAGCGCCTTCGAGCTGTCGAGGACGGGGACGAAGGGCACGTGCCGCAAGGGTTGACGCGCGTGCACCTCGACGACCTGCTGAACGAGGCGCCCTACGACGTTCGGTTTCAGGTTTCACGAGGCGCGGCCGAAAGCTTCGCCAACACCTTGCCGCTGTTGCATCCGCGCGGGTACCTGCAGGTTCAGGATATCTTCGTCCCGGCCATGGAGGACTATCGCCAGGGGTTCAGGGGCCCGGGCAAACTCGACGGCGCGGTCGTCGTCTGGGTCAACGGGCCGCTGCTGCGCACGGTGGGCGCGCGGGCCGGTTACGACGTGCACTTCGCGCCCTTCCGCTACCGCCCGGGATCGAAGACGACCACGCTCTTCACGACGCAGCGCGATTGACGATTATGAGCCTACCCCCACTCCCCACCACCGTGACCGGCAGCTACTCGATGCCCGAGTGGCTGAAGCGGGCGAAGAACGATTACCTGCAGCGGCGCGTGAGCCGCCACGACCTGGAGGAGATGCACGACGCCGTCCGCAAGGGCGCGATCAAGGACCAGGAAGTGGCCGGCGTGGACGTCATCTCAGACGGCGAACTGCAGCGGGACAACATGATCGACTACTTCGCCGAACGTCTGCCTGGCGTGCAGATCGATCTGGGCTCCAAGCGCTTCTACTACGATTTCTACGACAGCGCGGTCCGGTCGAAGCTGGCCACCGGCGCGCTCGGCCTGGTCGAAGACGCCCGATTCCTGCGCCGATTCACCGATCGGCCTACGAAGGTGACGATTTCCGGTCCGCATACTCTCGTCAAGCGTATTCAGAACCAGTACTACCCTTCGGAAGAAGCCTTCGCGCTGGAACTGGCGCGCGTCCTGAACCTGGAGCTGCGTGAGCTGGCGCGAGCCGGCGTGACCGACCTGCAGATCGACGAGCCCTACTATTCTGGTTTTCCCGAGGATCTGCCGTGGGCCGTCCGCGCCGTCAACGCGATGGTGGATTCGGTGGACGCTCATCTCACGCTCCACATCTGTTACGGCAACCGGTACGGAAAGCCGTCTTGGGAAGGCAGCTACCGGTACCTCTTTCCGACGATAGGCGAGGCCAAGGTGCACGCGATCTCGCTCGAGTTCGCACGGCGCGGCGACGAGGACCTGCAGCTGTTCGAGCAGTTCAACGTGCCCTTCAAGGTCGGCCTCGGCGTCATCGACGTCAAGACTCACGACGTGGAGCCTGCGGCCGTCGTCGGCGACCGAATCCGCCGCGCGCTCAAGATTCTTCCGGCCGAACGCCTCATCATCAATCCCGACTGCGGGCTCGTGCATCTGCCCCGCGAGGTGGCGTTCATGAAGTTGTGCGCGATGGTGGAAGGCACGCGGCTCGTGCGGCAGGAGCTTGCCCGGTGACCAACCACCTCGCCGACGCCCTGAACAGTCGGCGATTCTGTTACGTCGTCGAGCTCGTGGCATCGGCCCTCAAGCGCGAGGCGCAGGTCCTGGAGATCGGCGCCAGGCTGGCGACCGTGCCGGAAATCGTCGCGGGCAGCGTGACCAGTTATGCCGGCGGACGCTTCGGACAGGATCCCGTCCGCGTAGCCACCGCCGTGCGAGCGCGCGGGTTGACGCCCAACGTCCACCTGACCTGCGTCTACAGCGACCGAACGAGCATCCACAAAACGCTCAAGGCCCTCAACGCCCTCGAGCTCTACAACGTGTTCGCCCTGACGGGTGACTACCCGAAGCAGGATCAAACCAAACCGATCTTCGACCTTGATTCCGTGCAGTTGATTGAGTTGATCGCGCGGCTCCGCGAGGATCAGGGTATCCCGTTTCATATTTCCGTGGCGGTATCGCCATTCAAGTACGCACGCGAAGACTGCCTGTACCAGTATCTGAAGCTCGAAAAGAAAGTCGCGGCTGGCGCGAACGTCGCCATCACGCAGGTCGGGTGGGACGCCCGGAAGTTCGCCGAGTTGAAGCGTTACCTGGACGACCGCGGAATGGACGTGCCTCTGCTGGGCAACGTCTACGTGCTGGGGAAGCGCGCCGCCGAGAAGATGGCCGGCGGGTCGCCGCCGGGATGCTGGACTTCCCCGGAACTCGTCGAGCGGATTCGCAGGGAAGCCGAGGCACCGGACGGCGGGCTGGAAGCGCGGCTCGAGCGTGCCGCGCAGGCCGTGGCGGTGCTGAAGGGACTTGGCTATGCGGGCGCGTACATAGGGGGGACACACGACGCCGACCAGCTGACGCGGATCATCGCCCGTGCGCGGGAGCTGGAAACGCGCTGGGAGGAGTGCGCCGCCGAACTCCACTTCGGACGGGCAGATGGTTTCTACGTCTACGATTCCCCGAAGCCGAGAAGCCGACGGCTGCCAATGGTGGCACGAGTGCTCGACGTCACCGGCCAGCTGGCGCCGGTTACCCGGGACACGTGGCTTCGTCGGCTGCTCGAGTCGTTGTCGGCGTGGGTCGACCGACGGCCGCTCCTCGCCAGGTGGACCGAACGCTTCGAGTACGCCATCAAACGGCCCGTCTTCGGATGCCAGGCCTGCGGGAACTGCGTGCTGGGCCACATGGAATACGTGTGCCCGCAAACCTGTCCCAAGCAGATGCGCAACGGGCCCTGCGGCGGCACGCTGCACACACGCTGCGAAGTGATCGATCAGGAGTGCATCTGGGTGTCGGTGTATCAGCGGGCCGAAGCCGCCGAGCGCGTGCCCGAGTTGAAGACGTTCATTCCGGCGCCCGATCGCGCTCTGCAGGGGACGAGCTCGTGGATCAACTATTTCCTGGGCCGGGACCGCCGTCCGGCCGGGGATGCGGCCAAGGCGCGCCGGCCGCCGGTGCAGGAAACCCTGCCGGCGCGCCGATCGTGACGCGGCTGCCACGGGAAAGTGTTACGCTCTTGGCCTTTCTCGCGACACCCAGAGGAGGTTACCAGCCGTGAGCCACAAGAATCTGGACGAGGTCATCCAAGCTGCCGGCAATCCGGTGCAGATGCTGCGGAATTCTCAATTGGGCCCCTATGTGTATCCGGTGGTGCCGTCGGAGTTTTCGAACTGGAGAGACGAGCAGCGGGCATGGAAGGAGACCTGCGTGCTGTTCAACCAGTCGTACCACATGGCAGACATGTGGATTGAGGGCCCTGACGCGATCAAACTGCTGTCGGCCACCGGTATCAACAGCTTCGAGAACTTCCCGGTCAACAAGGCCAAGCAGTTCGTCGGGTGCAACTACGATGGCTTCGTGATCGGTGACGCAATCCTTTTTCATCTGGACAAGAACTCACTGGTGCTGGTCGGCCGCCCTTCCATTCACAACTGGGTGCAGTACCACGCCGAGACTGGCGGGTACAAGGTGTCCCTGTCACGCGACGAACGATCGATCGCTCGAGACGTCCCGATCGTCCGGCGGCTCTACCGCTATCAGATCCAGGGCCCGAACGCCTCCCAGGTGCTGAACAAGCTGAACGGGGGGCCGATGCCCGAGATCAAATTCTTCAACCTGGGAGAAATCACCATCGCGGGACGCAAGGTCCGCGCGCTGCGTCACGGCATGGCGGGCGCCCCAGGGCTCGAAATCTGGGGACCCCACGAGGAACGCGAGGAGATTCGCGCGGCGATCGTCGAAGCTGGCGAATCGTTCGGACTGCGACAGGTCGGCGCGAGGGCATACGCGACCAACACGCTCGAATCGGGGTGGATTCCGTCGCCGATGCCGGCGGTGTACTCCGGCGAGAAGATGAAAGCCTACCGCCAGTGGCTGCCTGCGAAGGGCTACGAAGCCACGGCGTCCCTTGGCGGCAGCTTCTACTCGAACAACATCGAGGACTACTACCTCACCCCCTGGGACCTCGGCTACGGCTTCATGGTCAAGTTCGACCACGACTTTACCGGACGCGAGGCGCTCGAGAACGTTGCGAAGAACCCACGTCGCAAGAAGGTCACGCTCGCCTGGAACGCCGAGGATGTCACGCGCGCC
This sequence comes from Vicinamibacterales bacterium, assembly GCA_035537875.1. Taxonomy (GTDB): domain Bacteria; phylum Acidobacteriota; class Vicinamibacteria; order Vicinamibacterales; family CAVVIG01; genus DATLLJ01. Next base: position 70,133 of record DATLLJ010000035.1, read on the forward strand.
ATCGGATCGATGTTCCAGAAGGGCGACGTCGTCAAGTTCATCGATCTCCCGCTGACGAATTACGCGTCGTTGTCGTACGACAAGGTCCTGAAGGGCGGGAAGATGATCGGGGTCTCCACGTTCAGCAGCTACAGCTACAACGAGCGGTCGATGCTCTCCCTGGCGATCCTGGATACCGAGTACAGCGAGGTCGGCACCGAAGTGACGTTCGTGTGGGGCGAAGAAGGCGGCGGGTCGTCGAAGCCAACGGTCGAACGCCACCGGCAAATCGAAATCCGTGCGACAGTGGGTCCCATCCCCTATGCTCAGCAGGCACGGGAAACGTACGCCGAAGGGTGGCGCACCGTCCAGAAGTGAAACGGGCGGACCCTTGTGGTTCGTGGGGTCTCAAAAGCGGTGGCGGTAGGAGGCCTTGAAGAACAGACCCCGGCTGACCGTCAGGTAGTCACCTCCCTCGGGGAGGAGGCGCTCGGCCTCGAAAACGCGCTTTTCGTACAGGGAACCGTAGCCGCCGTGAAGCACGGTTCCCGGTACGAACTCGTACGAAGCGAGGAAGTCGGTCAACAGCCGATTGTTCGAGCTGTCGTACTGTTCGATGAGCCGCACGAGGAAGTGACGGTCGAACTGGTACGTCGCTTTGAGGTTCACGATGTGGACCGTGAAGACGCGCGTTCCATCTGACACGCGGTTGAACCGGACCGTGTCGTAATCGATACCCTGATTGAAGTGCTCATCGGGCTGCAGCGTCACGTTGAACGAGGGGCTGGTCGAACTCCCTTGAAACGGGTTCACCGGATCGTAGAAGATTTCGAGTCCCTTGTTGAAACCGCCGCCGATCCTCAGCCAGCGGAGAATTTGTGCCTGGCCGTAGAAATTGATGCCGCGTCCCGTCTCGAATGACTGGCCGGCCCAGGGCTCGACCCCGCGGGCGTGCGAGATGTTCACGAAGCCTTGCCGCGTGAAGTTGAATCGGATGCCAGCGTTCAGAAACCATTCGTCCCCGTTCTGGATCCGATCGACACCTCGTTTGGTGAAATAGAAGGGGCTGATGCGCTTCAGCCAGAACTCCTGACCTTCTCGAGGGTAGAAATTCACTTCGCCGTACGACCACCCCGCCGTGAAGCCTGTCCGGTTGAAAAACGCGGTGTCCATCCGGAAGGCCTCGTCGTAGTGCTCGATCTGGTTCGACCAGGAAAACCTGCGGTTGTTGAAACGGTACGTCGCCTGGGATGCTGTGCCGCGGGCGCTGCCCGAGGCGAGGCCGGTGTCCGATGACAGAAACGTCGCCGACAGTGAATGAGCGGCCGAGAGCCTGAGCGAAAGGTCGCCGCCAATCACCCGGTTGTGGCGTCCCACGTGCTCGGTGTCCGTGAAGATCGCACCGACGTAATTCGACTGGCCCAGCGAATAGCTGAGGCGGCCGAGTGAAAAGAACTTGTTCTGCGGCGCGACCGAATCGCCCAACGCAGCACTCGCCTGCGGGCTTTCATCCGAGGCGTTCAGCAACCCAAAAGCGGCTTTGCCGATCGTGCCGGTGAGCTTGCTGCCCCAGAACGGGTCGATGATCCGGCGCGTGTGCACGGCCGTCCGCATGTTCCCGTCTCCACCCGTGCCGGCCACGTCGAACAGGCCCATACCCTCCATGAAGAACGGTCGCTTCTCCGAGTAGAAGATCGGGAAGCGCTGGTTCACGTCGACCTGAAAGGCGTCGCTCTCGACCTGGCTGAAATCGGGGTTGAGCGTCCCGTCGAACGTCACATTCGACGTGATCCCGTATTTGCCGCTCAGACCGATGTCGGCGTCGCTCGAGGCGGCCTCCCACCGATCGCGCGAAGCACGCAGCTGGCTGATTCCGTATGTCGCGCTGGGCAGCAGTTCGATCAGCGGCGGCTGCGTCAGATTGCTGAACAGGAGATGACCCGGTCTGTCGAACACCCACTGCCCGGGCGCCATTTCGGGCCACGACGCCGACACGCCCGTGCGGCTGACGCGCCGAAAGAACAGGATCCCCATGCTCACTTGGTCACCGCCCGAAAAACGGATGGTCTGCAACGGCAGCCGGATCTCGACGACATAGCCGTCTTCGGTGACGGCGCCGGCGCTGTCCCAGAGCAAATCTGCTTCGAAGCGCTCACCCGAGGCGGTGTTCAAGGCATCCATCTGAATGCCGCTTGGATTCACGAACAGGTGATAGGCGGTCTGTCCGGTCCCCGTCGAATCGAGACTCAAAGCGACCCAATCGTCGTTGAAGACGTTGTCGCGGCGACTGATGGTCGTGCGGATTCTGGAAGCCTCCGTGTCGAAACAATGGAAGGCGAAATAGATGAACCGGCTGTCGTACACGATCCGAACGTCCGTCTTGAAGGCCATCGGCTCGCCGCGCAGCGGGTTGTAGGAGATCCACCGGTCGAGGTCGAGCGGCGCGTCGTTCCACGCCTCGTCGGTCAGCTGCCCGTCGATGAGTGGCGGCGTGCTGACGCGCGCCACGTGGAAGTCCGCTTGAGCGTCAGCCGAGGCGGGCACCGCCAGCGCCGATAGAACAACGGCGACCCAGGTGCAACCTCTCATCGATGCATCCCGACACCTGCTGGGTGACCCGCTGGCTCGCGACAGACCGCCGTTCTGCCGCCCACCGGGCAAGTTTTCTGAAGGCTTAGACGAGCGAGGGGTGTAACCGGTTCGGTCCGCCGGCGAGGGCCCTACACCTCCTACTTGCCGCAGCTCTCGATCTCGTCGAACAGGCGGGGCGAGAGTCCAATCTCCGGGGCGCGCAGACGATGCTCCTGGCCCTTCTCGATTGCAAAGGCGATTCGAAAGCCCTGGGCTCGTAAGCTGTCGGCCTGCTTCTGCATCGCCGACAGCCAACCGGTGTCGCGATCGCCCACGTGCATGTAGACGCAGAGCGATTTCAGAGCCGCGGCGGGTTGTCCCTCCAGCAGGCCCGGATAACCGGTGACGGTCGTGAAGTAGCTGGGGAACTTCGCGGCGACGTGGAACGCGCTGATGCCGCCGTTCGAGTGGCCGGCGACATGGAGCTTGCCGCCTCGCGCCTTGTAGTCGCGGAGAATCTGGTCGAGAAACTCGGGGAAGATCCGGTCCGCATCTTCGAAGAACAGGCTGCCGTTCGGGGTGCCCGGACTGATCACGACGTAGCCGCGGCGCTCGGCTTCCTCCCGCCAGTCGGTGTTCAACGTGCTCTCGGCCCCCCGCAGCTGCTGCGCTCCACCGGTGAACACGAGAATGACAGGATACGACCGCGCGGGCTCGTACCCCGTCGGCAGCACCACCTTGTAGGTCACCTGCAGGCCACCGAACTTGCCGGTCCGTTCGACGAGTTCAGCCGAGGCCGGCGACGCAAGGCCGCAGAGTACAACGAGGATCAGCAGGCACGTGGCACCTAGCGGTGAAGGCATCATGAACCTCGCTCTACTTGAACTCGATCACGATCGATCGCCGCGGGATGGGGCTGGCTCCGACATCGGCGTGAACCCGGCCCTTCGTCTGGAACCGCACCTGCCCCACCTCGAAACGGCGTTCCTCGCTGGCGCCGTCGAGACCGACGTCCCGGATGGCGCCGGGAGCGATCGTGACGCTCATCAGATCGTACGGATGGGTGTGCATCTCCGTGCGACGGTTGTTCTCGAGCGTCACGTCCCAGAGAATCACGCGGTCGTTCTCGAGAATCTTCTTCGCGCCTTCTCTCGGATAAGCCGGCGGATAGCTCGATGGGGCTGGCGCGCCACCAGGCGCGACCGGCTTCAGCTCCGTCACGATCGCACGGCGCGGCGGATCGGTCAGGCCCACCTCGAAGTGAGTGCGCCCTTTGGGAGTGAACCGGACGTCGCCCGTTTTGAACATGCGCTCTTCGGTGACACCGTCCGCCCCGTTGTCCTGATGGCCGCCCGGTGTGAGCGTGACGCTCACGATGTCATAGGGGTGCGTGTGCATCGCTGCGCGCTGCCCCTTCTGCAACTGGACGTCCCAGACGATGACCCGCTCGTTCTCGAGAAGTTTTGTCGCACCTTCGCGAGGGAACGCCGGCGGCGGCTGCCCCGCCGTCGATCCGGCTGCCATCACGACCGCCAGCGCGACGAACAGTGACCGGCTCCGGCGCATACGCCACGAGAATCGTGCGCTTTGCAGCCGTTGTCAACAGATGTTTCCGGCGGACGTCCGACGCGTCAGAGCTCGCTTTCGTCCTCGCTGATCGGGCGGTTTTCTTCCTCGTCTTTCTTGCCATCGTCTTCGTCGTCGTCCAAGTCCTCGAACTCCTCTGCCGTCACCGGAAAGCTGTCGGTCTCCTCCTCGGCGTCGTCAAGGACTTCGGACGTCAGGTCGTCGTCGTGCTCGTCCATGAACCCTCCGTCTCGCGTAACACGCGGCCACAGGATGCCGGGCTACTGCACCGGTGGGCGGCCCGATCACTCGTCGGGCGTCCCGAGCAGCCACTCATCGGTCGCGCGAACCAGGAGCACGACCGGGTACGCGCAGCGGTCGCAGCGTGTGCCGCGCGGAAGCAGTGCCTCGAAGCCACTCCCTGATCGTACCGGCGCATGGAGGAAGCGGATCGCAGGCCAGCAGATACAGCACCAAGGTCGTTAAAACGATGAGGGCGTAACCAAGCAGCACAACCTGGAGATGCAGGTTGGCATACACCATGACCGCTGGATAGCCGAGCATCAACGACAGCGTCAGAAAAGAAATGCGAAGAAGCGCGTCCCGGATGCGCCGCGGGTTTCTGAAGCCCTTCGAGACCCGCCTGTACGCGTCGGTCTCGTACGTTTCGATCGGAACCTTGAACACCGTCTGGGCCAGCAGGTACAGGACGCCGCCGCAGAACAGCCAGACGAACAATCGTGGACCGACGTCGCTGCTCCATGAATACACCACGGCCCAGACGAAATAGACCACGATGCTGAGATTGGTGAGCTGGCCGGCCAGCCACACATTCGTTCTGCCTGTCAGCATCTGAAACCTGCGACAGACTCCCTCGATGAGGTTCAACAGGAATGAATCGATATAGGTCATCGTCCCAAGCGCGGCACGGTTCATGTGTGATTGAACCTCAGCCACGCGCCGAGGTTCAATCACACATGTATAATCCGTACGCTACACACTTCCCGTTCCGAATCCAACACATCTGGAGGCACGTATGCAGATCAGGACGCTTACGATTGCCGCTCTTTTCGTCGCCTGCCAGTCGATGGACATTGCGGCTCAAAACACCAACGCGGTTGTCGGCGCGGCCTCGAAAGCCATGGGGGCTGCGACACTGAATTCAATCACGTACTCGGGAACGGCACGAAACGGGGCCTTCGGGCAGAGCAAGAGCATTGGCGACCCGATGGGGCCGGTCAACGTCACGCAGATCACGACGTACACCCGGACGATCAACTTCGGGCAGCCGGCGGACCCGGCGGCGCTCGTTTCCCGAGCGACAGGCCCGACGCAGCCGCCGACGGTGCCGGGCGTGCCGGCGCCGGCGCCGGGCGTGTTCAACCAGAACGTCACCGGCATGCAGGCCGGCAGCAACTGGGGCCAGGCGCTCAACATCTGGACGACGCCATGGGGCTTCCTCAAGGGTGCGACGGCGAACAATGCCACGGTTCGCCAGGAGGGCGGACAGCAGATCGTCACGTACTCGCCACCCAACCTCAAGTCACCGTCCGGCCAGATGTACACGGTGACCGGTTACATCAACAACCAGAACCTGGTGACCAAGGTCGAGACGCGCGTCGAGCACGCCGTCGTCGGCGATCTGCTCGTCGAATTCGACTACTCGAACTACCAGAACATGAACGGCGTGCAGGTCCCCGGCCGCATCGTCCAACGGCAGGCCGGTCTGACCACGTTCGACGCCAACATCAAGTCGGCTACGCCGAACCCCCCAAACCTCGCCGAGCTGCTCACACTGCCTCCGGCGCCGGCTGGCCAGGCCGGTGGCGGTGGAGGCGGCCCGCAGCCGCCCGCGGCGCCGCCCGTCGAGAAGCTGGGCGACGGCGTTTTCAAGATCGGCGGCAACTACGCGGCGCTCGCGATCGACATGGGCGATCACATCCTCGTCGTCGAGAGCGGCCAGAGTGACGCCCGCGGCTCAGCGGTGATGGCGGCGGCCAAACAAGCCATCCCGAACAAGCCGGTCCGCTTCGTCGTCAACTCACATCCGCACTTCGATCATGCGAGCGGCCTCGCGGCGGCCGTCGCGGAGGGCGCGACGATCCTGACGCATGCCAACAACGAACAAGTGCTCGAACGGCTTCTTTCCGGACCGCGCACGCTCACCGGCGACAGCCTGTCGAAAGTCGCGAGTCGCCGAGCGAACGTCGTCGAGGGCGTCGGCGAACGCGACGTTCGGAAAGGGACGACCGGCAAAGTCGTCGAGCTCCACCACATTCCGAACGAACACAGCGACGGGATGCTCGCCGTGTATCTCCCGGCCGAAAAGGTGCTGTATACGGCGGACATGACGGTCGTCAATCCCAACCCCGCCCAGCTGGGCGTGCTGAAATCGGCCGTTCAGGCCTTCAATCGCCTGAAGCTCGACTTCAACACGTGGATCCCGGCGCATCCGCCGAACCCGGATAAGCCGCTGACCAGAGCGGACGTCATGGCCGCTGCTAGCGCCGGCGCGAACTGACGCGTCAACGTCGGTGCTGGAACCCGGAACAGTCGTTCCGGGTTCCAGACCATCAACGTTCGTGCTGTTTTTCGGGTCCCTGCTGTCGCAGTCCTCGCCGATCTCGAAACGTTAGGTGCGTGCCGCCGCGGAGCGGATTTCGGTGACGGCGTCGGCCGTGTCGAGATATTCCTCGAAGTTCACGACTTTGCCGTTCTTGATCACAAAGACGTGAGCCCATGATCCACTCAAGACCTTGCCGGTGGCCTTGATGCGGGTCGTGTCCTCGCCCAGGACCACGACGCGATCGCCCTGCGCGACGAACGTCTTGGGCTCGAACCGCTGCATCTCGAAGACCTCGTCCACTGCCCGGAAGAATTCCGCGACCTGCTGCCGCCCGCGTCGCGTCCCGGCCGTCGGAAGATCGGATGGTCCTGGTGACACCCATTCGATGTTGTCGTCGAAGAGGTTGAGCATTCCATCGATGTCGCCGCGTCCGAACGCCGCGTAACCCTGTCGTACGAGTTCCACGTTCTGCTGTTCGCCCATGTGCGCCCTCCTTGGAAGTGAGAAGGTGGCTATCATAGTCGTCTTCGCCGCGGTCGTGTCGCAACAATTCTCGGGTGCTGTCTGGAGTGTCTGGCTGGAGACGGACAACCGACGGCATCAGCTGGAGCCAGCCCCACTCCCCGGGCAAGCGCCGGGGTTAAAGTCAGCTCGACCCGCGTGGTGCATCGTCTCGGCGATCACGCTGAGAGCCACGCGCGCGCTTCTGCGAGTCGCTTCTCGGAAAAAAATTCGACAGGGGCCCGCCGCAGGTCAGCGGACGCGAACATGAGGGCCTCGCTGCGCCAGCGTTCGTCCCCGGTGATGGCGATCTTCTCGATGGAGTCGCCGTGCTTGACGTAGAACGTCAGGTCGCCCCAGTTGGGATTCGCTTCCCACCCCTTGAAGCCGCTCAAGACGACGAGCAGCCTCGCCGAACCCGTACGCTTCATGGCGGCGACCAGCCACGCCTGGCTCTGATCCAGATCCGCCTTGCTCAACACTCCGCTGACCTCCATGCGGTAGACGTTGTCGCGTTCGTGATGCATCGTGATCGGCATGATGTGTCAGTGACTCCGCCCGGTCCCGGATCGTGGTGTCTCGTCAGCGCGTCGGTTACACGTGCGCCTTCGTCGCGCCCATCACTTCCCACCCGGACCCGTGGTCGTAGGATGAGCGCCTCGCTGGATGAATGGAAAAACCATCGTAACAGAGCTTCCTCAGAATGGAATCGGGACGAAGATGCCAGCTCGCCCACGTCAGCGGCGAATCGCCGTTCATGTCCTTGGCGTCCTTGCGAGCGCCCGCGTTCAAGAGCAGGTCGATCGTCTGTTCGCTCCCGAACGCGCCCGCGCGGTGCAAAGGCGTCTCCGCCTTCGTTCGACAATCCCGCATGAAGCAGCCTGTCTCCGCGGACGCCGTTGTCACCGCATTCGGGTCTGCGCGGTTGGCCAGGAGTACCTTGACGACCTCGTCGTGGACAGGGCGATTCGCTTTGCACAGCGCGGCGTGCAGCGGGGTCTCGCCCGTGTCGGCGGCGCGATGGTTGGCGTCGGCGCCGTTCTCGAGCAGGAATTGACATAACTGCCAGTGACCGTGGAAGGCCGCCCCGCCCAGATTGAGGTTCTCACCGAGAGCGGCGAGCGATTCGCCTCGCGACAGCAGGAATCGGATCGCGCTGACGTCTCCGTAGTAGGCGCACCAGTTGATCAACGACACCCTGTCGGCATCCGTCGCGTTCGGCGGATGTCCGTCGGCCAGGAAGTCGAAGACCAGGTCGGTGCGGCCGTCGGCGATTCGGTCGATCATCCTGCGCTCCTGAAGCTATCAGTCGTCAGTTCTTGACGTACTTCGTCACACCCCTCAGTTGTGCTTCTGCGGTGTAGACATTGCCTGCCGCGTCGATGGCGATGCCTTCGCCCATGGCGCCATCGGCCGAATTCGGGCTCATATGAGCCGGTATGAACGTCGTCACCTTCCCGTCTTTGAGGCTGCCAATCCGGATTCCCCTCTGCCACCCGGGGTGAACGCGTTCGGTCGACTCCGAGTCGGCGGTGTAGATCACATCGTCCTTGTCGATGGCGAGGCCGCTGGTGCGTCCGAAATCGTGATACTCAGCGACGAATTTTCCCTCCTTCGTCAGGATCTGGATGCGATGGTTGTGGCGGTCGGCGACGATCAACCGGCCCTGGGAATCGAACTCGAGCGCGTGCGGCGTCCGGAACTCGCCCGGTCCCGTTCCGGTTTTGCCGATCACTCTCAGGAACTTCCCGGTTCTGTCGAACACCGAGATGCGCCCGATCAGATTGGGATCCGTGACGTCGGTGTGACTTTCCGCAACGTAAACGTCGCCATTGCCGGGGTCGGTCACGACGTCGGTCGGGTCCGTCAACGCTTCGGGGGGATTTCCCCTCACACCCGGCCTCCCCAGCGTCATCAGGACTTTACCTTCAGGGCTGAACTTGACGACGACGCTGCCTTTCGCGCCTTCACCCGGAAGCTTCTTCAGCTCCTCCGTACTGGCGGCGCGTGCGTCGGCCACCCAGACGTTTCCCTCTCGATCGACATGGATGCCGTGCGGCCAGACGAACATCCCTCCGCCGAAGCTCCGGATTTCCTTCCCCGACTCATCGAAATGATGAACCGGGTTGGCTTTGGCGCCCAGACAGCCCGGGGCCGTTCCCGGGGAGCATCGGTCGACCGCCCACACGGACCGGCCATCCCGGTCGACGGCCACGCCGTTGGAGCCGCCCCACGGCCTCCCTTCTGAAGTGAGCTGTGCCCAATCCCGAATCACCTTATAGGGATTGGCGCCGCTGTTGACAGGCGGCGCTTTGTCGGTCTGAACGGTGCCGCCGCGTTGCTGCGTCCGAACGCCGGTAGCGAGCAGCGCCACACAGACGACCGTGAACGCCACTGCCGTCCAGCACCTGAATGATGGCGAAGTGGACATGTGGTTCCTCCCCGTTACTCACTTCCAGCTCTCGATGGCTTTCTGATGCAGCGACTCGGGCGGGAGTTCGGCCAGCTCGATACGGCCCATGTACGGATCGGTGATGTTGGCCAGGATCGCCTTCGTGTCGCTCACGTTCGTGTTGCTGACCGTCACGCCGCTCTTTCTGAAACGGGCGACTGCCTCTGCCACGTTGTCGACATGCAGGCCGTAATGGGTGAACCCGGCGGGCCGCTCGGCGTTCGCGGGGTTGAGTTCGAGAAACGTGTTCCGGCTGATGTGCAGGTACACGATTCTGGGCTGTCCCTTGTCATCGTTCACGCGGAACGCTTCGCGATAGCCCATCTTCTGCGTGTAGTACGTCACCGCCTCGGCGATGTTCGGCACGTTGATAGCGACGTGATTCATCATCACGACACCGCTGCTGGCGTTCTGCGCGATCGCCACGTGGACTGCCAGCCCGGCGAAGAGTCCGGCTGCAAAGAGCATCGCACTACGCATACGGCCTCCTGAATGGTTTGTCCGAGCCCTCATTGTGAAACAAAGCGGTGCCCGAAAAGGAGAAATTGTGGGCCGGCTGATGGGTAATCCGTGGCACACTGGGGCCGATCACCATGAGATCTACGATGAGGACGATCGTGAAGGCTACGACGTCCATCGCCTGTGGCGTGGCGCTCGCGGCCGCAATGCTGGAGGCCCAGGGGCGCGGCGGCCGACCGGTGGCAACAACCGGCACCGTCGAGCACATCACCGTTCACGGCAAGGCGCTCGAAGGCAATCTCGAGGGCGACTCTCCCGATCGCGACGTTACCGTCTATCTGCCACCGGGCTACGAGGGCGACGACACCCGCCGCTACCCGGTGGTTTATCTGCTGCACGGCTACGGTGGGCGCGACGACACCTTCACCGCCCGGCTCGCCGCTCTTCAAGAAAGCGCGGACAGGCTTGCTGCCGCCCAGGGCTTCAGCGCATCGATCGTGGTCACGCCCAACGCGTTCACCCTGCACAAGGGCAGCATGTATTCCAACTCACCCACCACGGGCGATTGGGAGCGCTTCGTCGCGGAGGACCTCGTCGCACACATCGATCAGCGTTACCGCACGATCGCCAACCGCATGAGCCGTGGCCTCGGCGGCCACTCGATGGGGGGGTATGGAGCGGTTCGCATCGGGATGAAGCGGCCGGACGTCTTCTCGAGCTTGTACATCATGAGCGCGTGCTGTTTGACCGCCAACCGCAGCCCGCGGCCGGAGACGATGGCGGCGGCCGAAGCGATCCGGACGCGCGAACAGGCCGAGGAAGCCTCACGCGGCCGCGGCTTCGGGCCTTCGGCGAGCCTCGCGTCTGCCGCGGCGTGGTCGCCCAATCCGGATAACCCGCCGCTCTATCTCGATCTCCCGATGAAAGACGGCAAGGTCCGGCCGGACATCGTCGCGAAATGGGTGGCCAACGCGCCGCTCGAGATGCTCGCAGCGTACGAGGCGAGCCTGAAGCGGTACTACGCCATCGCGATCGACATCGGTGCGGACGACACGCTGCTCGCGTCGAACAGGCAACTGCACGACGCGATGACGCGCCTGCGGATCCCCCACAGTTACGAAGAGTACGACGGCGATCACACCAACAGGGTTCGCGAACGGATCGAGAGGAACGTGCTTCCGTTCTTCTCGAAGAACCTCGCGGCGCCGGCGAACCCGAGCTCGCCATCGCCACAGTAAGGCGAAGCCGAGGCGGTCCTAGTCCAGTACGAAGCGCCCGCTGCGATGCACCGGCTACCAGCTCATCCGAACGTTTCGGCCGGCGACGTGGCCGGGCTGTTGAACGACGACGAAGCCGAGCGCCGCCCAGCTTGCCGGTTCTTGTCCCCTTCGTTGGGTCTGGCGGCGCTCCGGCATGAGAGCAGTATCCGACGTCCCGCGCCGTTCGCGAACCCGCCGATCCCAGATGACCGGCGTCGTGGAGCCGAACGTCCTGTGAAGGAGGTCGAAACGCTGATAGTCGCCGCGCTTGATGATGATGCAGTACATGGCTGGCGACGGCCGGATGTCGCGGGCCGTCCTCCAAGCTCAGTTATCGACACGTTTCCGCCGCAACATGAGGTCTCCACGAGCTTGACGGGCTATCTCTTCAACTCGGCCCAGTTCATCAAGATCGTGATCGGCGCCGGCTCCGCGGTGACGGTCGAAACCAGGAATCGTTGGCCGTCCGGCGAGGCGAGAAATCCTCCCCGGGGGCCCGTAAACAGAGGCACCGGTGTCCCGGCTTTCGCGCTGTTGCCGTCCAACGTCATCGGCACCGCCATGACACGGTCGCCCAAGCCGACGTAGTACAACTCGCGGCCATCGCGCCGCCATTGAACGCCAGTGGTGCTGCCCGGTATGCCAGTCCCGATCTGCATTCTGCCGCCGGGCCCTGGAAACGGCTGAACGTAGACTTCGCCCTGCCCCGATTCGTTGGACATATACGCAATCCAGCGCCCGTCCGGTGAAAACCGTCCGTTTCGCTCCTCGAACGGCGTCTTGGCGACAGGTAGCGGCTTGGAATCTGGCGCGAGCGGCAGGGCCCAGAGATCGCGGTTGGTCTTCGGGTGCTGCTCGTGGTACAGGATGAATCGACCATCGGACGACCAGTCTTCGAGATGTTTGGGCTCCGGCGAGGATGCCAATAGCCTTTCGACCTCCGTTCCGTCGATGGCTCTCAGGTAAAGATCGAAGACGCCCGTTCGCTCAGAGGCGAAGGCGACGTGTCGTCCATCAGGTGACCAGACAGGCGTGTGATCCCGCACCGCCTCGGAGGTGAACCGACGGCGAATGTCTCCCTCGGCGTCAACGAGCCAGATGTCCGTGTTTCCGTTGACGGTCCGAGCGAGAGCCAGCGTGCGTCCATCCGGAGAGAGTTGGCCGTCTCCACCGGCGGTATACCACGGCTGTGCCTCGTCGGGGCCGCCCAACTTCCCGATCTCACGGCCGGAGCGATCGAGCCAGAGGAACTGGCGTTCCTCGGCATTCGCCCGGTAAGCGACCACCCCCGCAGCAGAAGCCGAAACGGCCACGCGGTTGAAGTTCCCCGGCGCCAGCGCGACGCGTGTGGCGACAGGCACCTGCGCTCCTTCCATCTGGAGCGCTTCGAGATTCAGCCGCTGGGCCAGCAGCGCACCGTCCCTCATGAACAGAATCCAGTCCGGCGGCAGAACCCGCGCGGGTGAGTCGGCTTCGAACAGCCGGTGCGTCTCCTGGGAATCGAGCGACCCGACGTAGATCCCCCTCGTTTCGAGGGGACCTGAGGCAAAAAATATGAAATGGCGTCCGTCGGGGAGGAACTCCGGGAAGCGATGGGCGATCTGTCGTGTCGGATCGAGACGAGTGGCGTCCCTGAGATCGCTGCCGTCCGCACCGACGCGCATTAGCGGGCTCGACGGAGACGGTGTGAACAGAATCGTCCCCTCGTTGTTCCAGGTCCCGGCTCCAGCCTGAGTGGATGTGGCGATGGCCCGAACGAGACCGGTGTCGAGGTCGATGCGTTTCAATTGGGCACCGGAGAAGAATCCGATCGACCGGCCGTCTGGAGACCAGAACGGAAGATCGCCAACGACACTCTCCGTGCCGGTCAGCGGTTGGATCGTGTCCGAACCGAATGGCCGGAGCCAGAGCTGGCCATTCGCCTGAAATACGAGCTTCGTGCCGTCGGGAGACACCGCGAACGAGGCAAGCGTTCCAGGCGCTGGAGGGGGAGTGATGACCTGCAGGCGAGTCTCAGGCGGCGGCGCCGGCCTCGGCGCGCTGAGTGCGTACAACGCGGCGAAAACCGCTGCGACCACCAGCGAAACCACAGCGATCGCCCACGCGAGCCGATCGAGTCGCGCCCGCTTGACACTGGTGAGGACCGGCGCCTGCATTTCCGAGTGGCTCGTGAGGCTCTCCAGCGCGAACGCGAGATCGTCGGCCGATTTGAAACGCGCTGCGGGTGCCTTCTGCAGACAGCGATCGACAATCCGCGCGAGCCCGGGTGGAATGTTGCGGTCGGCGATCGGCAGGTCTCTCGGGTCTTCCTTGAGGATCGCCGTCATCGTGTCGGCGGTCGTGTTCCCGTGAAACGCCCGCTGGCCGCATAGCATTTCGTAGAACACGGCACCAAACGCGAAGATGTCCGATCGATGATCGGCCGGAAGACCGCGCACCTGTTCGGGCGCCATGTAGCCGAGCGTTCCGAGCACCACGCCCGGAGTCGTATTCGGTGGGCTCGTCGGAAGCGCGCTCAGGGCCGCCAGAGCCGGTTCGGTCTGGGTGAGCTTGGCCAGGCCGAAATCGAGAATCTTCACGCGGCCGTCGGCGGTGACGAACAGATTCTCCGGCTTCAGATCGCGATGGACGATTCCCTTGTCGTGAGCCGCGGCCAGCCCGCGGGCGATCTGGACCGCGTACTCGACCGCCTTTCGAACCGGCGGCGCGCCAGCCCTGAGTCGCTCGCGCAGCGTGTCCCCTTCGAGGAGCTCCGAAACAATGTAAGGTGCGGCGTCGTGCTGACCGATGTCGTAGATCGCGAGAATGTTCGGATGGTTGAGGGCCGCCGACGCTCGCGCTTCCTGTTCGAACCGTTGGAGCCGTTCGGGATCGGCGGAGAAGGCAGCAGGCAGAACCTTTATCGCGACGTCCCGATCGAGCCTCGCATCGTGAGCGCGATAGACCTCACCCATCCCGCCGGCCCCGATGGCAGAGTGGATCTCAAACGGGCCGAGGCGTACGCCGGCAGCAAGAGCCATCGCTCGTGTAGGGCGAGTGCTTGATTCTACCGGGCGTGCGCGATCCGCTGAAGAAGAAAAACGCGATCGAAACGGTCGGCTTTCGGCCCAGCGGCGCCGCTCACACCGATGAAGTACCGCCCCGCGGCGTCCTGTCAGCGCACGCGGACTCTGTTGAGCTCGGTACACCCGGTCGGTGACGACACGCGAGGACACCAAAAAGAAAACTGCGCAATCCGACCCCGAGGTGAGGGTAGTATGTGCACGTCTCGTCCCCGTCACACCGGAACTCGCATGGAGGGTGCACATGCCGATCATGCGTCGTGCCAACAGGGTTCTCCTCGGAAGTCTCGTCGCCTCGCTGTGCTTCACGTCCATCGGGTTCGCGCAGAGCGTCGCGACCGCGTCCATTGCGGGCACGGTCCACGATACGAGCGGCGGTGTACTACCCGGCGTCACGGTGACGGCGACGCAATCCGACACGGGTCTCACGCGAACCGCCGTCTCTGACGAAGAGGGACGCTACACCATCACCCCTCTTCCGGTCGGTCCGTATCGCCTGGAGTTTTCGCTCCAGGGCTTCCGAACGGTCGTGCAAACCGGCGTCGTGCTCCAGGTCAATTCCAACCCGACCATCAACGCCTCCCTCGAGATCGGCAACCTCGCTGAAACGGTTCTGGTCGAAGGCGAGTCGCCGCTCATCGAGACGCGAAGCGTCGGCATCGGGATGGTAGTGGACAATCAGCGCGTCCTCGAGCTGCCGCTCAACGGCCGTCAGACGCTGGACCTCGTGTTCATGACGGGCATGGCGGTCTCGGGCGGCACACTGGGCGGCGCGCGCGGAGGGGCCACGTCCACGTCCCCCGGAACCATCGCCGTCGCCGGGGGCCTGCCGAACGCCACGGCGTACACGCTGGACGGGGCGACGCACACCGACCCGTTCAACGGCTCGTCGTTGCCGTTGCCGTTTCCCGAGGCGCTGCAGGAATTCAGGGTCGAGACGAGCGCTCTGCCCGCACAGTACGGGCATCACTCGGCGGCCGCCGTCAACGCGATCACCAAGTCCGGCACGAATACCGTCACGGGCAGCGTTTTCGAGTTCGTCCGCGACGACGCGCTGAACGCCACCGACCCGTTCGCGCCACTTGGCCCGGACGGCGAGCGGCGCAGCGACGGGTTGAACCGCAACCAGTTCGGCGGTTCGATCGGCGGCCCGATCCTCCGGGACCGGCTGTTTTACTTCCTGGCCTACCAACGCACCAGGATCCGGCGGGTTCCCGCGTCCTCCTTCCAGTTCGTGCCGACGCAGGCGATGCTGAACGGCGATTTCACCACCATCGCGTCGGCGGCGTGCAACACAGGCGGGGCGATCCAGCTCAGGACGCCGTTTGTGAACAACAAAATCGACCCGTCGCTCTTTTCTCCGGCGTCACTGGCGCTGGCGAACCAGTTGCCGAAAACGGACGACCCCTGCGGCCAGGTCTTCTTCGACCGCATCGACAACAGTGACGAGGACGTGTTCACCACCAAGGTCGACTACACAATCAACAATAAACAGTCGGTCTTCGGTCGGCTGCTCATTTCGGACTACTTCTCGCCGAGCGACTACGACGGGAAGACGCTGCTGTCTCCTACGAAGTCCGCCTCCATGGACGGCGCGTACTCAGGCGTGTTCGGTCACCAGCTCCTCGTCAGCAACACCACGGTCAACTCGTTCCGCGTGACGGCCAACAAAGGCCCTCACACCAAAGAGTACGTTCCGCTGCTCGACTACAACGATCTCGGCATCAAGGCCACACCCGTCCTGCCCGAGTACTTGCGTCTGAGCGTGTCGGGCGGCTTCTCCATGTCGCCAGGTCTGCCGACGGCCACGCCGACGTTGGTGTACCAGGTCTCGGACGACATGAGCATCCTTCGCGGGAATCACCAGCTCGGGATCGGCGCCAACTACATCTACTCGAAGTACGATCCGGAGTCGTACACTTCCGCCGCCGGCAACACGTCGTTCAACGGTAGTGTGACCAGGCTCGGCCTGGCCGATTTCATGATCGGCAGAGCGAACCAGTTCACCGCTGGCACGCCGACGGGGGCGAAGATGCGATCCAACTACTTCGGGATATACCTCCAGGACAGCTGGACCATGTCGCCGAAGGTGACGCTGAATGTCGGCCTCCGGTGGGATCCGTACTTTCCGGCCTACAGCGGACCGGGCGAGATCACACATTTCGATCGCGCGCGTTTCGATGCGGGACTCAAGAGTGCGGTTTTCCACAACGCTCCCGCCGGGCTCATCTTCACGGGCGACGAAGGGATGCCGGGGAACTCGGTCGCCCGGCGCGATCCCTGGAATTTCGCGCCGCGCCTCGGCGTCGTCTGGGATCCGCGGGGCGATGGGCGCCAGACGCTGCGGCTGGCCTACGGACGGCTCTACGATCTGCCCCACCTGCAGACCTATACGGGCCTCGCGCAGATGTCGCCTTGGGGGAATTCGATCGTCGTCAACAACCTCCCGAAGGGCTGGGACGACCCGTGGGCCGGGACGGCGGGCGGCGATCCGATTCCCGGCCTCCTCAACGGGGCGAGCCCGGACTCGATATTCCCGCTCGGGGGCAACTACACGACGTACCCGCTCGACCTGCAGGCAACGGCCGTGGATCAGTGGAATGTGAGCTATCAGAAGCAGCTCACCACCGACTGGATGGTCTCGGCGAACTACATCGGGAGCATCACGAACCACATCTGGGGGACGAACCAGATCAATCCGGCGATCTACATTCCGGGCGCGTCGACCACGGGCAACACGCAATCGCGCCGCGTGCTGAACATGCAGAACGCGGAGGAAGGAAAGTACTTCGCCAGTATCCAGGAGCTCGATGACGACGCCTCGTCGAACTACAACGGGGTGCTGCTGTCGGTGCAGAAGCGCCAGAGCAACGGCTTCTCCCTGCAGGGCAACTACGCCATCTCGCGGTGCATCACCGATCGGTGGAACAGCGAGCCAGGCGTGGCCGGCGTGCCGTACATGATTCCTGGTGACCGCGAGGCCGACCGGGCCCGGTGCCCGAATTCGCCGGACCACAACGTCAACGTGTCCGTCGTCTACCAGATACCCGGGTCCGAGGGCGACTCCGTTGCCAGCGCGTTCACCCGCGACTGGCAGATCTCGGGCATTCTGAGCGTCCGGTCGGGCGCGTACTTCACTGTGACGACCGGTGCCGATACGGCGTTGACCGGCCAGCAGAACAACCAGCGCGCGATCCAGACCATCGACGATCCGTTCGTGGCCGACCGAACCCTCACGGAGTGGCTGAATCCCGCGGCGTTCCAGGCGCCCCAATCCGGGACGTACGGGACGATGCCGCTCGACGCGATCCTCGGTCCGGGGCGTTGGAACGTCGACACGGCGTTGTCGCGATCCTTCCGGTTCGGCACTCAGCAGATGCAGTTCCGGTGGGAGGTGTTCAACGTCTTCAATACGATGACGCCGAGCACCCCCGTCTCGACGCTGAACAGCTCGGACTTCGGCAAGGTGACCTCGCTCGCGGCGGGGACGGCGCCGCGCATCATGCAGTTCGGAATCAAGTTCCTCTTCTAGGCCCTCAACGTCGAGCGACGCTGCGCCGGTGCGCGGCGTCGCCCGTCGGGGAAGGTGTCACTCTTCTCAAGCCGAAGACCTCGAGGTTCCGCTTCTCGGAGCGATTGGCTCCGCCCACAGTGAGCTCCCGCTGAAATGGCCATTCGCTCGCTTGCCGGCACAGAAGATGCCGTGTGGCGAGGCGATCTGAAGGCACTTGCCGTTTTCAGTAGAGGAACCGTTTTCATGATCGCGTCACGGCTGTGGATCACATCCATTTTCGTCCTTGCCGTTGCAGTTCTGTCGCAACCGGCCGCTCAGGAGCGTTTCGACAGCCCGACGGCGGGCATTGCGCTGCAGCCGCCGCGAGGGTGGCGCTCCGCGACGCTTGCACAGGTTCAGGCGAATCGGCAGCGGGTCCGCCTTTCAGACCCTGAGCTGCAGGCGGCGCTCGCCACCCGAAGCGCCATGCCGCTCGCGACGTTCATGAAATATCCGGAGCCGCACGCCGGACTGAACCCGACCGTCCAAGTGACACTGAGGCCTGCGCTCGATGGAAGCGCGACACGATTGCTCTCGTCAGCGCTCTCCCAAATGCAGCGCGGTTTTCCCAACTTTCGAATCGTGTCGCCGGTTCATGCGGCCGACGTTGGAGGGTGGCCAGGGGCGCACGTACGCGTGTCGTACACGTTGAAGAATGCGGCCGGCGACAGCTTCGACGTGCTGAGCCGGCTCTGGCTCGTTCCGCGAGGGCCGCTGATGTTCCTGATCGGGATGAGCGGCACCGAAACCGGCGCCGACGTGTGCGAAGAGGAATTCGCTGCCGTTCTCGCCTCCGTGGAGATCCGGCAGTAGCGGACCGGTCTCAAGGAACCGGGGGCGACCAGCGCACTTCCGTCGGACCCGCCGACTTCGAGGCCGACGTCGCGGGTTGGGGATCTGTATCGGGCGCGACGTTGCCCGGCGGGCGCTGGAAGCCGATCAGCGCCGCCTCGCGGTCGAAGTCGGTCGGCTCGGGGCCGATGGACGGATTCATGATCGACGGTCGCGACGTGACGTGGAGATAGCCGAGCGCATGCCCGAGCTCGTGGATCCTGAGCAGCCGGCGTCGTGCATCGTCGTGATCGAAGTCGCGGTCGAGATACATGGCCCCGGCCACGACCGAGCCGTTGTCGGTCTCGGCCCAGGTGCCGTATCCGATCGTGCCGTCGAGGGACGTGATGCCGTTGTATTCAGCGACGACAATCTTCCCCATGCGCGCGGCCGCGACGCGCTCGCCGGAAGCCGGACGTTCGACGGTGACCGTGCTGAACCTGGAGTACGTGCCACCCGTCAGCAGCGACAGGCCTTCGGTGAGATGCTCGATCATCTCCGCCACTTCCTCGCCTGACATCTGGTGGCTCGTGGCCGGGTATTCCTCTCCGGACGCACCTCGATACGAGAGGACGGTCGCCACGAGCACGAGCTGCGGCTGCGTCGTCCAGCGCTGGAGCCGTCGATTCGTCGCACGCATCAACTGATCGAAGGCGGCAAGATCGAACGTCGCCGGGATGAGCGGCATCCTGAGGCGGTCTCCGGACGTTGCGCTGATGCTGGTATAACGCTCGACCACGCTCGTCCCGCGGATGACCGTTGCGTAGCTGCCTGGGCCGCCGACCTCGACATCGAACGAGCCAGTGCCATCAGTGGTGACCGCCCGTTCGTTTCCGACCTGCACCTCGATCCCTGAGAGCGTCGCCCCGTCGATGGCATTGACCGTCTGCCCGCGCAGCATGCTCGGGGACGAGGAGTCGCCGGGCGCGGCGGGTGAGTCGGTGCAGCCAGCCAACAGCGCAGCGGACAGGCACATCGCCAGGCACACAAATAGTTGTGGCACGGCGGACTCGGCTTGCAAGCCTCGTGCAGCCCGTCGTTTCAGCAGGTTGCCCGCTCTGGCCACACAGACGGCACGAACTCTTACCAAACTGCAGGATGAGTTGCGAGGATGTAATCTGGGCATAGCGCGGACTCGACCCGAAGTCATCAACGAGATCTTCGACCGCGTCGCGTCGGCAGCCGCTTTCGCCTGGCCGCCCGCTTCGTCGATGATTTCGAACGCCTCGCGGCGCGCTTCACGGCGACCACGTCTTCCCTCTGGTACGCTTCATACAGCCAGTCGGTGATCGGCGCTTCGACCTCGTCCCGGTGGGTAATCCGGATCATGTTGGCGAATTTCGACGCCGACCCGGCCATCACTTTCCGCACCTGCGGCGCCTTGAGCGGCCTCGACAGCATGATGCACACTTCCAGACATTTCGTCTTCGGCCGCACGAAGAAATAGCAGACCCTGCGCGAGAACATGATGGAGTGATGCGATGCGTAGATCCGCTGCTCGCCAAACTCCACAGCGGTCTCGCGGAGCCGCTCCCAGGCATCCTTCAAGTCTTCTGACAGATCCTGTGTGAGCGCCGCCTCCGTCGTCGTCCAGCAGTCGTGCGCCTCGCCTTCTTCGATCCAGTGTTTGCAGTGATAGCATTCCCGGCCGGCCATGCCCAATTTTAGCGATCGGGATTGGCTCGGGGCGCAGCGTCGTCCCCCTTCACAATCTCTCCACAATCGCTCTCCACACTGTCCTTGTCGCCATCACGGATGGAGAAAGGACTGAACAATGGACGATCGACGTCAAATGGGACACTGGGGGCCGTGGGTTCCCTGGGCCTTCACCTCGCTGGCGCTCGTGGCGGTCGCCGCCATCGCCTACAGCCTGGGAGCGAGTCGCGAGGCCGGTGCGCTGGCCTCCGAGCCGGCGCGCTGGCGCTACGGCGGCTTTGGCGGCATCTGGCTGTTCTTCCTGCTGTTTTGGATCTTTGGCGGGCTTCGGTGGATGTGGTGGGGCGGCTACGGCTACCGGCCGTGGCACTACCGCCGCTACTACGGGCCTTACCCCGACAATCGCGACGAATGGGAAGAGTGGCACCGGAGGGAGCACGAGCGCATGAACCGCACGAACCAGCCGGGACCTGCGCCGTCGTCCGGGTCCGCCGACCGGCCGATCACGTAGGATCGAGGGACCGCGCGGGGCGCGGTCCCATTCCGCCATGCCCACTGTCCTGGTCGTAGACGATGAGCCCCAAATCGCGACCATCGCGCGTGACTATCTAACGCGCGCGGGCTTCTCGGTCGCGGTGGCGTCTGACGGCAGCACCGGCCTCGACCTCGCCAGGCGGAAGCGGCCGGACCTCGTCGTCCTGGACCTGGGGCTGCCGTCGCTCGACGGCCTGACAGTCGCCCGCACCCTGCGTCTGGAATCGGACGTGCCGATCATCATGCTCACGGCGCGGGTAGACGAAACCGATCGGCTCGCCGGCTTTGACGTTGGGGCGGATGACTACATCACCAAGCCCTTCAGTCCACGCGAGCTGGTTGCGCGCGTGTCCAGCGTGCTGCGTCGCTCGCGCCACGCGCTGGCGGTCGGGACGTTCGAGGTCGCCGACCTGTCGATCGATCCGGCGAAAATGCGCGTCGAGCGGTGCGGTGCGACCATCGATCTGACGCCGACCGAATTTCAGCTGCTTGCCGGGCTCGCTCGCTATCCGGGCCGCGTGTTCACGCGTGCCCAACTGCTCGATGCGGTCCGCGGCACGGAGATCGAGTCGTTCGAGCGCGCCATCGATGCGCACGTCAAGAACGTTCGCCGGAAGCTGGAGCGCAACCCTCATCGTCCCCGCTATGTGCTGACGGTCTACGGCATTGGCTACAAGTTCGCGGAATCATGAGGGACTGGCACGGCCGCCGGTGGCACGGCGAGGGGCCGCCACCCTGGTGGCCGCGCGACGAGCCCTGGCCGCCGCCGGGCGGCCGCGCGCTTCGCGATCGCCAGCGCGCGCAGTTCGTCAGGCGCAGCGGCTGGTACAGCTTCTGGCCGGCGTGGGTGCTTCTGTGGTTGATTGCGAGCAGCGCCGGACGGCGTGGCGTCGGCGGATCCCTGCCATTCGGCGGAGCCGTCACGTGGCTGCTTCTCTCAGCCGTCGTCGCCGGATGTGTCGCGATCATCATTCGCCGTATCGCCGGTCCGGTGGCCGACATCGTTTCAGCCGCCGGCAGGATTGCCCAGCGGGACTACAACGTTCGCGTCCGTGAACCCGAGTTCGGGCCGGCCTGGATCGGCGACACCGCGCGGGCGTTCAACGCGATGGCGAAGGAGCTCGACGCGCAGGACAAGGCGCGCCGACACCTGATGGCCGACATCGCCCACGAGCTCAGGACACCTCTGACGATCGTCCAGGGAAAGCTCGAGGGCCTTCTTGACGGTGTCTACCCGCGAGACGACCAACAGCTGCAGGGACTGCTGGAAGACACGCACGTTCTTGTCAGGCTCGTCGAGGACTTGCGCACGCTCTCAACCGCCGAAAGCGGCGCGTTGGCGCTGTCGACGGAACCGACCGACATCCTCGCGTTGGCGGACGATGTCGTGTCGTCGCTGTCGGCGCGGGCTGAAAGCGGGGGCGTGACGCTGCGGGTGGAGGCCGATGTTCAAGGCGATATCCAGCCGATCAAGATCGATCCGCTGCGGATTCGCGAAGTCCTCACGAACCTCGTGACCAACGCGCTCCACCATACGCCTCGCGGCGGGTCGGTGCTCGTCAGGGTCAGCGCTCGCGCTGACAGCCTGGACGTCTCAGTCGTCGACAACGGTGCCGGCATTGCCGAAGCGGAGCTGCCGCGTATCTTCGATCGCTTCTACAAGGGACCGGGTTCGTCAGGCCTGGGGCTTGGGCTGACGATTGCGCGAGGCCTTGTTGAAGCACACGGCGGAACGATCCGCGCCGAGAGCCGCATCGGCGCTGGAACGACGATCACTGTTTCTCTACCTCGCGAATCGTGACCGCGATAGACCTCGCCCATGCACGACCGCGCTGACGATTTCGTACTTATCTCCTACCTGACCCTGGTTCCAAGCCATGCGGCTCGGAATGCGCTCTGCCCAGTGGTCACTGTTTCCATCGATACGAGCCGCTGGACGGTCGGATCTGCTTTCAACGTGATCGTCTTACGAATCGCGGCTCCACCCCGGCGCATCACCGTAAGCGTGACCGGCTCTCCGGGTTTCCTGGTGCCTATCTCGTTCCAGGCCGCCGTTGTCGCCGGTCGATCGTCGATCGCCCTGATGACATCGCCCGAATCGATTCCTGCCTCATAGAGCGGCGTATTGAACGGCACCGCCATGGCCCGTGTGACCGGATTCCCGGACGCTGCGCTGCCCACAACACCGACCGCGAGACCTTCTGGCGTCTCGGCGACCGACACGTTGCCAATCCACCCTCGTGAAGAAGCCGCCGCCTCCAACCGGTACCCCGCCAGCGCAAGCAGACGCGGGTAGTCTGGTATGTCGGTGCCTTCGATGTACTTCTCGAAGAATTCATCCGCGAATGGCCGATCGCTCGTCAGTTCGGCCATACGATCGCGCAGATCATCCAAGGAGTAAGGCTGGCCGACAAGTCCCGGCGCGGCCCCCCCCGGTTTGCCGTGTCGATTCCATAGGAGTTTCATGTAATCGTCGAGGGACTGTCGTCCGCTCGACCGTTCACGCAACGAGAGGTCGAGCGCGAGGGCCAGCGCGGAGCCATAGCCGTAGTACGAATAAAACGTGCGGTTCGCATCGCTCACATCGACGAAGGTTCCCGCACCGTCGGCGAATGGCGCGTACTCGCTCATCTGAACCGCCGATCGCACTCCTCGGCTGGCGGTATTGAGAAGCCCCAGCGCCCCGGCCGCGGGCGGGCCGCTGCTCTGTCCCGCCAACCCCGCGCGCGTCAGCAGCAATTGGCCGTAATACTGCGTGAACCCCTCGGCCAGCCACAGGCAGCAGGTCACGTTCTCGCGCGTGAAATCGAACGGTTCGAGGCCGGCCGGCCGGATTCGCTCCACGTTCCAGCTATGAAAATACTCGTGCGAGATATTCGCCAGCGCCTGCTGTCGCCCTTGAGCCGTTCGAATCGACACACGCGGGTTCGAAATCGAGCTGCTGTTGCGATGCTCCATCGCATCGCCGGATCCCCACGGGACATAGTCGAGCAGGAACGTGTAATGCCCTGGTTCGTATGTCGGGAACTCGCCGTACACCGCCATCTGTTCCCGCACCAGACGCTCCACCAGTTTTGCCAGCTCGTCGACGTCGGCCTGCGAGCCATCAGAGTGCACGACCAAGCGAAAATCGACTGCTGTCCCGTCGCTACCCGTAACGGTAAAGCGACTCGCGAGGAAGTCCGACAGCTCCGTTGGACTATCCATGAAGTACTGCAGATTCGGCGCGGTAAAGGTGTTCGGATCGCTGGTGGCAAACAGTTGCGTGCCGATCTTCCAATTGAGTCCCGCGGGCGGGACGAACGTGAGCTGGATGCCCCGGTCTTCATGACCATTGGCCCACATGAACGCCGCAGGCATGTTCAGGTGTCCGTGCGTCGTGTCCACACCCAAGTACGTCGCATTGGCATAGTCGCCGAAAATCTTGTACACGACCCGGACAGTCCCGTCATGGCCGCTCACTCGCCAGACGTCCGCCTCGGGGCGCGTGTAAGCCAGCTTCTGATTGTTGCCGTCGAACGCTTCGACGAAGAACACGTTCTTCGCGAATTCCGCGACCGCGTATCGGCCGGGAGATGATCGACTCATTCTCGCGTCGAGCGGCTGCTGGCCAAGATCTGCGAACGTGGCCTCGACCTGCATCCAATGATGCTCAGGTTCCGGGAAGGTGACGCGATACGTGATGGGCGCTTGCGTCCCCTGGCCCTGACTCGCTGCTGAAACGGCGCTCAAGAGGGCGGCGAAGACGATGACGGTCGGGCGCCGAAGCATGATCGAGCTTAGCAAACTCGCCCGGTCGGGCACTGACCGGCCCCTGGAAAACGGCGGGAAAGCCGGTGGGTCATCGACTGACATGCCGATGAACCCACCCTGGCCCAAAGCGCAGTCAAGCTCTACTCGAGTCGTACATATGTCCGCGTCGTGACGCTCTTCCCATCCGCCGCCTTCACCGTCTGGAACATTTTGTCGTTGCCCTCGAATCTCAGTTCCCGCACGGCGTCCTCGTATGTCTTCTGTCCCGCCGCGGGCGATCCCTTTGCAACGAGCTGACGTCGGATCAACGTGGTGCCCTTGATTTCGTACGTTCCCGAATTCGCGGTGACCGCGAGCCAGTCCTCGTACCGGGCCAGCTTCTCGGCGTCGGTGAGCTTCGCCGGGTCTTTCGGCGGTGCAGGAGCCGGCTGTTGTCTCCCGTTGTTCATCTCCACGATGCTGAAGTGATTTCGCGTGTAGATGACGATGCTGGCCGGTATGTCCGTGTCGGTGGTTGGGTTGGCGCCGGTGGTGATCGCGGAAGTCGTTTTCCACACGCCCTGGATTGTCGCGGCTGCTGATGGCTTCCCCTGGCTGAGCGCGACGCTCGTGACCGCGGTAACGATCGCCATGACGATGAGGAATGCTCGCATCTCGGACCTCCTTGAGTGCAGGTGAGTTGCCCAAGGAAACGCCGCCGGGACCTGAGTTGTATGGGTAGCCGCGGTCGACTCTAGTCTCGTCGAAGCGGGTGTGCAAGGAGTACTTGCGGGCACTCGACTTCTCGCGCGGCGTTCAAAACATGGGGTGATTCAGTGGAGCGACGCCAAGTCGCGCGGAGTCATTGCTTCAGGCCGGCGGTCCAGTTGAGCACCACCGTAAATGCCACGGATGCGCTCGGCCCGGCCGGCGTCACGAGAAGAAATCGTCTGCCGTCCCGGGTCACGTCGCCAACGATCGCGCCCCGCGGGGTCTGAAAGAGCGGCGTCGGCGCGCCTGCGTCGAACTCCTGGCCGGCGCCCACCTCGACGGCCATCATCGTCCCGTTCGGTGCGAGATAAAAGAGCTCGCGGCCATCTCCGCGCCAGCGTGGTGCGGTGCCGCCGCCCCGGGACGCCAGCACGCCGCCTCCTGTGCTGGCCGAGCCGCTGCTGAAATCGGTTGTGAAGCCGCGAACGTAGACTTCACTCTGCCCGGACTGGTTCGAGACGTAGGCCACCCACCGCCCATTCGGTGAAAACCGGCCCTGTTCTTCGAGGAATTCTGTCTGCAGGAACGGCACAGGCTTGGGATCGTTGGTCGGGAGCACCAGGAGATCCGGACCCCTCGTGATCGAGGCCCACTCCGTGTAGAGGACGAACCGTCCGTCAGGCGACCAGTCGGAGGCCCGAACCTGCCCTGCGCTGAAGGATCGCAGCAACTCCTTCTCGTCCCCTTCGCCGCTGGCCAGTTTCTGACGAAGCTGGCTGTTGCTGAAAGTAAAGACGATGCGCTGGGCGTCCGGTGACCAGACCGGATACTCGGCGATTCCGCTGCCAAGCGTCAGTCGCGTGGCCCCGCTTCCCCGCGACAGATCGAGCAGCCAGAGGTCGGCCTTCGCCGCGTCCTGCGGATTGGTGCGCGAGGCCACCGCCCGGGTATCGTCCGGGGAAAGCGCCACGCTGCGAAAGCCGCCCGGTTCCGAGACGCCGGCGGAGACGGTGCCTTGTCGGTCGAACCAGCTGACCTGAAAATCGGTCTCGGC
>DATLLJ010000036.1:0-68109 GCA_035537875.1 Vicinamibacterales bacterium
TCACCCGACGCCCACGCCGATGGCCAATCTGTTGATGGCGATCCTCGACAAGTTCGACGTGCCGGCAGAGAAGTTCGGGGACAGCTCGGGGATGCTGACGATCTGACGATCTGGTGGGCTGGGCGTCAGCAACTCCAGCCCACAGCCTTTAGCTCGACCGGAGCAACGCGCGCAGCTCACTCAGCACCTGCTCCGGCACGTCCTCGTGCAGATTGTGGCCGCCGGGCAAGCCCTTGCCGGTCACCTTCGTTCCGCGCTCGCGCCAGATTGCCAGCACGTCGTAGAGCCGTCCCATCGCTCCCTTCTCGCCCCAGAGCGCGAGCAGCGGCACCGTGATCTTCTTGTCGAGATCGGCCTCGTCGTGCTTGAGATCGATGGAGGCTCCGGCTCGATAGTCCTCACACATCGCGTGAATGTTCGCCGGGTCGCTCGACGTCCGCAGGTATTCGAGCTGGATCTCGGACGTCGTCTGGCCTTTTCTCGCGTCGTATTGGGCTTTGAGCTCGTTCTCCGGACCTGGCGCCGGACGCAGGTAATTGAACCAGTGGAAGTAGGCCTGCACGAAGTCGATCGTGACATGCGTATACAAGTAATACGTGGGAACGATGTCGAGCACGGCGATCCGGGTCACGACGTTCGGATGGTCGAGCGCCATCCGATGCGCCACGCGCCCACCGCGATCGTGGCCGACGACGGCAAACCGGTCGAACCCGAAGTGACGCATCACCTCGACCTGGTCGAGCGCCATGGCGCGCTTGGAGTAATTGGCATGGCCTTCGCCGTCCGGCGGCTTCCCGCTGTCGCCGTACCCGCGCAGGTCGGTGGCGATGACGGTGTATTCCTTCGCCAGCTCGGGCGCCACGAGCCGCCACGACACGTGGCTCTGTGGGGCCCCGTGCAGCAGCAGCAGGGGAGGACCGTCGCCGCCCTTTACGACTTTGATGGTTGTCCCGCTGGTTTCGACCGTGGACTGGACGAACCCAGGGAAGAAGTGGCTGCTGATGCTCGACTGCTGCTGCGCAGCGAGGCGCTCGAGGGGTGCGAGGGAGCCTGCCGCCGCGACGGCGGCCACGCCTCGGAGCCATTCCCGCCGGTCGATTCGACCACCAAAATCGTCGTCGTTCACGGTGCACCTCACGGACACAATTCTGGCACGAGCGCGGTTGCCGGGGGCGACTTGACGGAGTTGGACCGGGCGGGTACCGTGGCCTGACCGCCGCATCCGGCTCGAGCCGACGCGGCTGATCCCATCATGGCGACACACGACCTGCCTGACGGCCAGTCGGCCCGCGACCCGGCGGCAGAGGCGCCTCCGGTGCCGTCGGCCGGAGACGAAACGCTTCTGGCGCAGCTGTTCGATCTCAGCCCGTTTCCGGCTGTGGTCAGCCGCCTGGCCGACGGCACTGTGCTGGCGGTGAATGCCCGCACGTCGGAGATGTTCGGCGTGTCGCCGAGCGAGGCGCTCGGCCTTCGCGTCAGCGACTATTACGTCGATCCCTCACAACGGGAACAACTGGTGGCGCAGCTCCGGCGGGAGGGTCGCGTCGACAACGTCCGTATCCACACGCGGCGCCCCAACGGTGAGCCTTTCTGGGCGCTTGCGTCTTCCCGACTCGTGACCTATCGGGGCGAGCCGGCCATCCTGGCGGTGTTCAACGACATCAGCGAGCAAGTCCTGGCCGAGCAGGCGCTCCAGGCCAGCGAGCGCCGTCTGGCAGCCCAGAGCAATGCGTTGACGGCCCTCACGTCCCGCTCCGCCGATGCCACCGATCGCTTCGACGACCGGCTGCGAGGCATCCTCGAGGTGTCGGCGCGCACGTTGAAGGTCGACCGGCTCAGCATGTGGCGGTTCGACGATGAGCGGCTCGCCATTCGGTGCGTCGGCCTGCATCGCTGCAGCGCCTGCTCATATGAGTCAGGGGCCGAGCTCCAGCGTCACGTCGCGCCCGCCTATTTCGACGCGCTCGAGCGGGAACGCGTCATTGCGGCGCACGACGCTGCCCGAGACCCTCGCACGCGCGAGTTTCGGGACAGCTACCTGAAACCAAATGGGATCGGCGCCATGCTGGACGTCCCGCTCCGGAACCGCAACACGGCTGTCGGCGTGCTCTGCGCCGAACATGTTGGTGGCATTCGGAGCTGGACGGTCGACGAGCAGAACTTCGCGATTTCGACGGCCAATCTGATCGCGGTGGCGGTCGCGGACGAAGATCTGCGTGCGGCGCTCGCCCGAGTGGCTGAAAGCGAGGCCAGGGCCCGACTCGTCGTCGACACGGCGCACGACGCCTTCGTTGGCATCGATGCGGCCGGGCGCATCGTCAGCTGGAATACGCAGGCGGAACGGACGTTCGGATGGACGTACGATGAAGCGATCGGCCGCGGCCTGACGGACACGATCATTCCGCCCAGTTTCCGCGAGGCGCACATCAGAGGTCTGAAACGGTTCCTCGACACGGGCGAGGCGCCGGTCGTCAACCAGCGCCTCGAGTTGACGGCGCTCAACCGGGCGGGACGCGAGTTTCCCGTCGAAATCACCATCACGTCGCCGATCCGGGTCGAGGAGGGGTATTTTTTCGGCGCGTTTCTCCGTGACATTTCGGATCGACGCGAGCATGAGGATCAGCTTCGGCTCGCGAAGGAATCTGCCGAAGCGGCGACACGCGCGAAGAGCGAATTCCTGGCCAACATGAGCCACGAGCTGAGGACGCCGCTCAACGGGGTTCTCGGATATACGCAGCTGCTTCAACGTGACCGCAACCTGAACCCGACTCAACGTGACGCGCTGGACGCGATTGCCAAGTGCGGATCTCATCTGCTCGACCTGATCAACGACATCCTCGATCTCTCGAAGATCGAGGCGGGAGTTGTCGATATGGAGGTCGCGGCGACCGATCTCGCACAGTTGTCCATCGACTTGAAATACGTGGTCGGGGAGACGGCGCGCCGGAAGGGGCTGCTGCTTACGATGTCGATTGCGGACGATGTGCCTCGCCGCGTTGTCCTCGATGGCCGTCATCTTCGTCAGGTCCTGCTCAACCTCCTGGGTAACGCGGTGAAGTTCACGGACACGGGAGAAGTCCGCCTCGGCATCGAGCGAGTCGGCGATGACCGGCTCTCATTCGAGGTGAGCGATACTGGCATCGGGATCGAGGAAGACGCGCTGACTGCCATCTTCGAGGCCTTCACGCAGACGAAGGCCGGCGCAGCCGCTGGCGGGACTGGCCTCGGCTTGGCCATCAGCAACCATCTGATCAGGAAGATGGGAGATCAGCTGAAGGTCGAGAGCGAGCCGGGCCGCGGAAGCCGCTTCTATTTTTCGTTGCCGCTGGTAGCTGGGAGCGACAGCAGTTGGATGCGTTCCGATGCCGAGTTGGCCTCGTTGCTGCTCGACGCGAGACTCATGGCCGGACAGGACGTCACGGCGCTCGTCGCCGACGACAGCTCGGTGAATCGCCGCATCCTTGCGTCACTCTTGGAGAGCGCCGGTGTACGCGTCATTACGGCCGCAGGCGGCGTCGAGGCGCTGCAACTGACCCGCGAGCACCGGCCTGACGTGGTCTTCATGGACCTGAAGATGGGCGACCTCGATGGCCTGGAAGCGACACGGCGGCTGCGAGCCGACCCGGCCACAGCGCAGATTCCAGTCATTGCCGTCACGGCCAGCGCCTTCGGCGACACCCGGGCAGCCGCGATGGCGGCTGGGTGCGTCGATTATCTGGCGAAGCCCGTGCGCGCCGAGCTGCTGTTCTCGGTGCTGCAGAACCAGCTGGGTGTGCGGTTCGAGCAGGTCGTCGATCAGACGAAGCCTGCCGTCGAGACACCGCTGACCGACGTCCCTCGTCGGCGCGAGGTGGCGGCGCGTCTGGTCGACGCCATCACGATCGGGGATGTGTCCGGTCTTGAAGGACTCGCGCAGGAACTGGTCGCCGGAGATGAGTCGGAGGCGATGCTCGGTCACCGGATTGCCAGGCTCGTCGCCGATTTCGATTTCGATGGCCTTCGCGATCTGGCGGAATCGCTGAGCGGCGGAGAGGAAACTCGTGCTGTCGAGTGAAGCCGTCGACCGGGCGCGCTTCGTGCTTCCGGAATCGACGGTGCTCGTTGTCGATGACAGCCCGGTCAACCTGCAGGTGCTGGTGCGCACCCTGCACGGAAGCGGTCATCGCATCCTGGCCGCCAAGAACGGGCTGGCCGCTCTGGAAATCGCCCGTCGCGCCAGGCCCGATCTGATACTGCTCGATGTGATGATGCCGGAGATCGACGGGTTTGAGGTGTGCCGGGCCATCAAGACCGATCCCCAGACCCAGGACACGCTGGTGATATTCCTGTCGGCCCTCGGCGAAGTATCCGACAAGGTCGCGGGCCTGAAGCTGGGCGCCGTCGACTACATTACGAAGCCGATTCAGGCCGAGGAAGTGCTGGCTCGAGTCGAGACGCATCTCACACGCCAGTACCTCGAACGTGAACTTCGGCGAAGCCGCGACAGCCTGGATCGTGAGTTGGCGAGCGCCGCGGGTATGCAGCGGCTGATTCTGCCGCCGACACTGCCGCACCACCCTTCCCTCGAGTTCGGGGCGTACTACCGGACGAGCCGGCACGCGGGCGGGGACTACTACGATGTCCTCGATCTCGGATCGGGGCGCTACGGGTTGATGGTCGCGGATGTGTCGGGCCATGGAGCGTCGGCCGCGATCGTCATGGCCATGATCCGTGCGGTGCTCCATACTCTTCCGGCGCTGGACGATCCGCCAGCAGTCCTGCAGCGGATCAACCAGCACTTCCGTTATCTCTGGGAGACGGGGATCTTTGCCACCGTCGTGTACGGCATCCTCGACGTCGGGCGCCAGCTGCTGCGGCTCTCCTGCGCGGGTCATCCTCCGCCGCTGCTCGCCCGGGAGCACCAGGGCGCGAGGCCGCTTCCGGTGGATGCCGTCGTGCCGCTTCTGCTGATGGATCTCGCCGAGATCCCATGCACGGAACACCCACTTCGAGCCGGCGATCGCATCGCGCTGTTCACCGACGGTGTCCTCGAGAGGCGGGCCGTCGATGGCACGATGTACGAGCAGGCTCGTCTGACATCGGCTTTTGAAGAGGTCAGCAGGCTCAATCCTGCTTCGATGATTGACCGCCTCGTCTCCGAGCTCGACGCGTTTGCGGGCGGTCATGAGCCTGACGATGACCAGACGCTCGTTGTGGTGGGCGTCAATCCGGAGGGTTGAGGTCGGCCCATCCAGCCACGCGCGTGGTCGTCGGTTGTCCGGGAGCCGACCGAGACGGCAGGGTCCGAGGAGTGGAAGCGATTCTCGATCGATGGCTATAATGCCCACAGCCAGCATACCGGCCTCGCCTGAGACACGCCGTATGACGCGCGAAGAGATCACGGCTTTCTTCGACCGGCGGCAAGATGCCCTGGAGCGTCGAGACGCGACGGCGCTGGCGGGGTTGCACAGCGACAGCGGCACGCTCGAAAGCGCGATGGCCGGTACGCTCGTCGGTCGTGCCGAACACGAACGTTTCTACGCCGGCCTGTTCAGCGCCTTTCCGGATTTTCGATATGAACCCGGCGATCTCTGGATTGACGGCAATCGGGTGGCCCAGAGTGCGACGTTCGGCGGGACCAACATCGGTGGATTCATGGGGTTGCCGCCGAGTGGCAAACAGGTGAGGGTTCCCGCGGTCTTTCTGTTCAAGCTGAAGGACCTGCAGATCGAGTGGATGCGAAGCGTCTACGATTTCACGTTGATGCTGGTCCAGGCAGGCGTCCTGAAGATCAAGACGAATTGACGATGGCGGCCACGCCCAGGCTCGAGGTCAACGACACCAAGGGGCGACGAGTCGTCCCGCTCGATAAACCGCTGTTCCGTATCGGCCGGCGCCACGAAGCCGAACTGCAGATCTCGAGCACGGAGGTCTCGCGCGAACACGCCGAGATCGAGCAGAACGACAGCGGCCGGTGGCTGCTTCGCGACCGGAACTCCCGGTACGGCACCTTCGCCAACGACAAGCCGATTACCGAGCACCTGCTCGACCACGGCGATCGGATTCGCCTGGGCCGGAGCGGCGGAGCCGAGCTTGTCTTTCTGGTCGACGACACCGCACCTCCTCACGGTGCGCAGACGTCGGCGATCATCGACTTCAGGCAGATCACGTCGCTGCTCGACAGCTTGCGCGCCATGGGTTCAGCTCGTGTGCTGGACGAAGTGCTCGCGCTCGTCATGGACTCGGCGATCGAGGTCACCGGCGCCGAGCGTGGGTTCATCATGCTGGCCGCCGCACCCGGCAGCCCGCTGGAGTTCAAGATCGGTCGGGCTTCGGGCAGGATGCCGCTGTCGGGCCGATTGTTCGACACCAGTCAGAAGATCCCCCAGCAGGTCTTCGCGACGGGGCAGGAGATGATCGTCGCCGATTTGATGGACGTCAACCATGCGGGCCAGCACCTCGGCACCGTTGCGCTCGGCATCCGTCACGTCCTCTGCGCGCCCCTCCGGGTCATCCGGTATGTGGACCGCGCCGAGGCCGCTCCCTCGCAGCAGCCGATCGGTGTGCTCTATCTCGACAGCCGCGAAAAAGGGCGGCTGCTCTCCAGCATGACGCGCCACGCGCTGGAGGCATTCGCGACGGAGGCGGCGGCGGCAATTGAGAGCGCGCGACTGTATCGCGAGGCCGCCGAGAAGACGCGGCTCGAGCGCGAGCTCGAGCTCGCGGCCGAGATCCAGCGCGCGTTGCTGCCGCCGGCGCTTCAGTCGGGCGAGCACTTCGATGTGGCGTCGAGGTCGATCCCGTGCCGCGCCATCGGCGGCGACTTCTTCGATTACTTCACCGTCCGCGACGACGAATTCGGGTTCGTGCTCGGCGACGTTGCGGGCAAAGGCCCATCGGCCGCGCTGTTGACGGCCATGATTCAGGGGATCTTCGCGGCGCAGGTCGGCCAGGCGAGCCGCGCGGCGGAGTTGATGGCCAGCGTGAACGAAGGCTTGATCCGGCGGGCGCTGCAGTCGCGGTTCGCAACCGTCTTCTACGGGACGCTGTCGAGCACGGGCATCTTGACGTATTCGAACGCCGGACACAATCCGCCGATGCTCTTGACCCGCAGTGGTGTGCGGCGCCTCGAGACCGGTGGACTGATTCTGGGGCTGTTCGCGCAGGCCACGTACGAGCAGGAGACGCTCCAGCTCGAGCCAGGCGACGTTCTCGTCGTCTTCAGCGACGGCGTGACGGAGGCGCTCAACGCCGAGGGCGTCGAGTTCGGAGAGCAGCGGTTGCTGGCTTGCCTCGAAGACGATCGCGCCTGCACGCCAAAGGAGCTGCTCGACCGGCTGCTGTCAGCGGTGGGCAGCTTCGCCGCCGGCGCGGCGCAGCACGACGACGTGACCGCGCTCGTGCTGCGGTACGGGACACGATGAGTTCCCGTTGAGCCGGAGAGGCGCGCGCTGCCGCCCGCGTGTCAGCGTCAGTTGAAACTCTTGACCGCGTCCGTCTCTTTGTCGAACGTTTCGAACACCGTGAGCAGCTTCGTGATGGTCAGCAGCTCGTTGATCTTGCTGGTGACGCTGTGGAGCTTCAGGCTGCCGCCGGCCCGCTTCACGGTCGTGTAGGCGCCCACAAGCTCGCCGAGCCCGGCGCTGTCGACGTATGTCACGCCCGACATGTTCACCAGGATCTTCTTGTGTCCCTGATTGATCATGCTGTGAATCTTGTCTCTGAACAACGCATCGCCCTGGGTGATCTTGCCGGTCACGTCCAGAACCTTGACGTTTCCTTCCGAACGTTCCTCGATTTGCATTCGCGGCTCCTCGGACAGAGTGGTCAGGCTAACGGGAATGTCGAGCTGGAAATCCTAGTTCGAAATGCGGGCAGAGGTCAACGCACGAACGACCCTTCCCCGATTCCCAAACACCCGATTGCCGGGCTCACTTCACGGCAATCGCGATGAGCTCGAAGGGCTGCGTGCCGCTGTTTTTGAGGGAGTGTACGACGTTTCGGTTGACGAACTGCACCTCGCCCGGCTGAACGGCCGTGACCGTGCGATCGCCGATAACCAGCTCGATGACCCCGGCCGTGACCGGCACGAGCACCACGTCCGTCGCGTGGGTATGGGGACTCTGCGTTTGAGACGCGGCAGACAGCGGCAGGACTACCGCGAAGATGACGAAGAGGGCTCGCTTGCGCATGTGGGGGCGTCCAGTGAGCAGCAATCGGGGGGGCAGGCGGTCGCTCTACGATGTAAGAAGGTGGGGTTTGTGCTCCCGGGGGGCGTCGGCGAGGAACTGCTCCGCCAGCTCATGAAGCCTGCGGGACATCCCGTCGGCGTTGAAATCGCCGT
Source organism: Vicinamibacterales bacterium (assembly GCA_035537875.1). Lineage (GTDB taxonomy): Bacteria > Acidobacteriota > Vicinamibacteria > Vicinamibacterales > CAVVIG01 > DATLLJ01. Next base: position 8,324 of record DATLLJ010000036.1, read on the forward strand.
ACTTATTCCGGAACGCCTGAACCGGCACGAGCGCCTTGGCCATTGCTCGATGGCCGCCCGCGCTGCCAATCTCCGCAAAGTACCGACGGACGAACTCCCCCGCGTTCTTCGAATACCCCAGGTTCCTGACCGAGATCACCATCGTCTCGTTGACGACTCCGGCGATGATCGTCCACCTCACGTCCTCGAGCTGGAGGAAGAAGTCGGCCACATACGGGATGAAGTCCTCTCGGGGAGAAGCGCCAAGGTAGGCGCAGAAGACCTGATCGAACAAGGTGCCGTTCTGGTAGGCCTTCATGACGTACGCAAGCCGCTCGCGTGTGAGCTCGGCGCCTTCCATCTTACGGATGAGCTGCGCGTCGGCGAGCGGGTAGAGGTACGAAAACGCCTCGAGGTCGACGCGGTTTGCCTGGCGATTGAAGAACAACGTGTCGGACTTGATGGCGTAGAGCATGGCCGTCGCGGTCCGCTCGGAAATGTTGACGTCCACGGCGCGGAGGTGTTCGGTCATGATCGTCGATGTCGAGCCGTATTCGGGTCGGATGTCTTTGAAGACCGCGGTATAGCCGGGCTGCTCGGGATGATGGTCGATCACGAGATCGATGCGGTCGATGAGCTCCCCGAAATAATGCGGCTGGACGTCGACCATCGCGATGCGATCGAACTCGTGCAGTGACGCGGGGGTGATGGCCTCGACCTGCAGATCGAGGAGCTTCAGCATGCGAACGTTCTCAGGCCGCGTCACCCCCTGGATGGCGCCGATAATCGCCGTCGCCTTCGTCCGCCGCAGGACGTTCCTCAGCGCCAGGCCGCTCGCGATCGCGTCGGGGTCGGGTTCATGGTGCAGGAGAATCAGCACGCGATCGGCGTCGCTGAAGTAGCGCTGATACTGCTGCACCCGTGCCCGGGTCAGCGACCGGCTGAACTCGGTCAGCAGTGGTCCGCCGAACAGCTCGGAGATCGACAAGTACACGACGTCGGGAAACTCGGCGCGCAGCTCGTCCGCGCGTTTGGCCGTGGTGGCGGCGCCCAGGCCGAGTACGTATACGAGCGTCGCGCCCGCGTCGCGGACCGCTTCCAAGATCCGCTTGAGGCTGCGGCGCGCGTTGTCTTCGACGATGACGCACGTGCCTGGCGTGACGTCGGCTTTGAGGTAGGTGTCGGTTCGGCGCGGATCGCCGAATGTCACGGTGACGCCGGCGTCATGGAGCCGGCGGGCGAGGGTCCGACTGTCGACGATGAACTCGACTTCGAAGCCGGGCAGCAGGATTTCGTCGAGCATCCTGACGACCAGATCGTCCTGGCAGACGGCTAGACACCGCAAAGGAGTACCAACCTTTGATTATACGCCCGGTTCCCGCACCCGCGGCCCCGATAGCCGTGGCGGCCCCGAGAGGGAAGGTGTAGAGTGCAATTCTGTGGAGTGGCTCCGCCCGCCACGATGCACATCCGACGCGCCTCGGCGGGGGCCGCTGGGGCGCGGGTGGCTCGTACGCCTGCTGTTTCTGGCGCTGGCGCTCTCGATGGCGCCCCTGAGGGCGCAGCAGCCCACGACGTTCCGTTCGGGAGTCGAGCTCGTCAATATCGGCGTGACGGTGACCGACCGGAAAGGGAACCTGGTCACCGACCTGAGCGCCGCCGATTTCGCGGTCGTCGAAGACGGCGCCCCGCACCTGATCAGTTACTTTTCCTCCGGTGATCGGCCAGATCCAGCGCCGGAGATGCACCTCGGCCTGTTGCTCGACGTCAGTCAGAGCATGACGGACGACATGGCGTTCATCAAGACGGCCGCCATCAAGTTCGTCAACACGCTCGCCGAGGCGGTCGATGTGACCGTGGTCCAATTCGACTCCGAGGTCAGGGTCGCCCGGTACAGCCAGCGCGAGTTCGCCCGGCTCGTCGAACGGATCCGCCAGCAGAAGGCGGACGGTCAAACGGCCCTCTACGACGCCATCGCCGTCTACCTCGACGGCGCGACTGATCAGGCAGGGCGGAAGATCATGCTGCTGTATACCGATGGGGGAGACACCCGCAGCGCGCTGCGCTTCAACGAGCTCTTGAACGTCTTGAAAGCCTCGGACGTCACGGTGTACACCATCGGGGTGCTCGAGCACCAGACTCAATCAGGGAGGACGGCGCAGCGGCCACTCCTGCAGCAGATCGCCGAAGCGACCGGCGGCCAGGCCTATTTTCCCGGGTCGGTGCGGAGCCTCGATGCCGTTTACGAGCAGGTCCTCAGTGACATCCGGGCGCAGTACACGCTCGGGTATCACCCGAGCAATCCGAAAACGGACGGGGCCTGGCGCAAGATCGAGGTGAAGGTGCTTCGGAACGACGGCCGCGACTACCGGGTCCGAGCTCGCAAGGGTTACTACGCGGGTGTACGGTGAATTGGGTCATCTAGTCATTGGGTCATCGGGTCATTGGATTGCGTCATTGGGTCATTGGGGGTGAGGCGTGAGCGGCTGTCGCGGGCCGTACTGATTGAGCCTTTCCCGACCGTGTCTTTCGTGCCTCTGCTCTCCAATTCTCCAATTCTGCAATCAATGACTCGATGACCCGATGACTAGATGACCAGATTCTGCCCGTCTGGTACGATGGGAGGTTCGGATGCCCTCCGTCTACGATCGCTTCAACCTCGTGTCCGATTTCGATCTGGCCGGCGATCAGCCACGTGCCATCGGCGAGCTCGTCGAGGCACTGGATCGCGGCGATCGCTATCAGGTGCTGCTCGGCGTGACCGGCTCGGGGAAGACCTTCACGATGGCGCAGACCATCGCGCGGGTGAACCGTCCGACGCTGGTGATGGTCCACAACAAGACGCTGGCGGCCCAGCTGTTCCAGGAGTTCCGCCGCTTCTTTCCCGACAACGCGGTCGAATACTTCGTCAGTTACTACGACTACTACCAGCCTGAGGCCTACGTGCCTGCGACCGACTCGTACATCGAGAAGGAGGCGACGATCAACGACGAGATCGACCGGATGCGGCTCTCGGCCACGCGCTCGCTGTTCGAACGGCGGGACGTCATCATCGTCGCGAGCGTGTCGTGCATTTACGGCCTTGGATCGCCTGAGGCGTACTACGGCATGCTGCTCGCGCTCGAACGCGGCCAGCGCATCGAGCGCGAGCAGGTCCTCCGGAAACTGGTGGAAATCCAGTACGAACGGAACGATCACGAGTTCACGCGAGGCACGTTCCGCGTCCGAGGCGACATCATCGAGGTGTATCCGTCGTACGAAGAGCAGGGGCTGCGCATCGAGCTGTTCGGCGACGAGGTCGACGAGCTGGTGGCGTTCGACCCCCTGACCGGCAGGACCATTAAACGGCACGACAAGATTGCCGTGTACCCCAAGTCCCATTTCGTGGCGCCCCGCGATCGGACCAAACGCGCGGTCGAGACGATCAAGGAGGAACTCGGCTGGTACCGGTCGAAGCTGGAATCCGAAGGCAAACTGCTGGAAGCGCAGCGGTTGCATCAGCGAACGATGTTCGACCTGGAAATGATCCGTGAAATCGGCTACTGCCATGGGATCGAGAACTACGCACGGCACCTGACGGGCCGCGCGCCGGGGGAACCGCCCCCCACGCTCCTCGATTACCTGCCCCAGGATGCGCTCATCATCGTTGACGAGAGCCACCAGACCGTGCCGCAGATACGGGGGATGTATCATGGCGACCGGTCGCGGAAGGAAGTGCTCGTGGCGTACGGCTTCCGGCTGCCGTCGGCGCTCGACAACCGCCCCCTCAATTTCGAGGAGTGGGAGCGGCGCACCCGGCAGGTCGTGTTCGTGTCCGCGACGCCAGGGCCCTACGAGCTGGCCAAGTCGCAGGGCGTGGTGGTCGAGCAGATTATCCGGCCGACCGGACTCATCGATCCGCCAATCGACGTGCGACCGGTGAGGGGACAGGTCGACGATCTGCTGCAGGAAATCCGAACGCGGGCCGCCTGTCGCGAACGGGTGCTCGTGACGACGCTGACCAAGCGGATGGCGGAAGACCTGACCCAGTACTATCAGGAGCTGGGCGTGCGGGTCAGGTACCTGCACTCCGATATCGAGACGCTGGAACGGGTGGAGATTCTGCGTGATTTACGGCGAGGCGAGTTCGACGTGCTCGTGGGCATCAATCTGCTGCGCGAGGGGCTGGATCTGCCGGAGGTCTCGCTTGTGGCGATTCTCGATGCCGACAAGGAAGGATTTCTGCGTTCGGGCGGATCGTTGATCCAGACGTCGGGACGCGCCGCGCGGAACGTCAACGGGCGCGTGATCATGTACGCCGATACAATCACGCAATCGATGCAGGCGGCGATCGACGAAACGGGGCGTCGCCGCACCTTGCAGCAGGCCTACAACGTCGAACATGGGATCACGCCTCAGTCCATCGTGAAACAGATCGACGACGTGATCTCCAGCGTGTACGAGCGGGACTACGCGACGCCGGCCGCGACGGGAGAAGCCCTCCATCACTTCCGGACGCAGGCGGAGCTCGATCATCACATCGCGGCGCGCCAGCAGGAAATGCGCGAGGCGGCCAAGAACCTGGACTTCGAGAAGGCCGCAGCCATTCGCGACGACATCAAACGCCTGCGAAATCCCGAGCTGGGACTGCCATGGCCGGCGCGGAGGGCCTGATCGTCGCGTGACGCGCATTCAGGACAGCTTGAAAAACGCAGCGCTCGATGTGCAGGAGTACGTGCGCCTCGTGATGGCGGCCTTCCGCGGCATGGTGTCGCGTCCAATCTACCGGCACGACATCATCGAGCAGTTCGACCTCATCGGCATCGGCTCCATGACCGTGGTGCTGCTGACGGGGTTCTTCACCGGGGCGGTCCTCGCGCTGCAAACGGGAATCACCCTCGACCAGTTTGGCGCCCGGCCGGTGGTCGGGCGGCTGGTGAGTGCCTCGATGGTCAAAGAGCTCGGTCCCGTGCTGACCGGTCTGATGCTGACGGGACGAATCGGGTCCGGGATAGCCGCCGAGCTTGGGTCGATGGTGGTGACCGACCAGATCAACGCCCTGCGGGCGCTGGGAACAGACCCGATCCGCAAGCTCGTCGTCCCAAGGATGCTGGCAGGGTTCATCATGGCCCCGGTCCTGACGATCATCTCGGACTTCGTCGGCATCGTCGGCGGCTGGCTCGTGGCCCGTTATCAGCTGCAGGTGGCGTCAGGGCTCTACTGGTCATCGATAACTGACTCGCTCTACATGGCAGACATCTGGATGGGTATCATCAAACCGTTTGTGCTCGGGTTCGTGATTGTCAGCATCGCCTGTCACGTCGGGCTCAGGACGACCGGCGGGACGCAAGGCGTCGGCAAATCGACGACCGAATCGGTGGTTGCCGGCTCGGTCGCCGTGATTGCCGTGGATTTCTTTATGACGCGCCTGTTGATCTCCACGATTTATTGACCAGATGGTGACCGAGCTGGCGCCTGAAGCCGCACGCCCTCGACCCGGCAGCCCCCGTCCGGTCATCTCGCTCGAGCATGTCCAGCTGGCATTCGACGAGAAGGTGGTGTTGAAGGACGTCAGCCTGGAGCTGCTCGAAGGGCGGACGAAAATCATTCTCGGCGCGAGCGGATCGGGCAAGTCCATCACGCTGAAGATCATCATCGGCCTGCTGAAGCCGGACGCCGGCGCGGTGCTCGTGAACGGACACCGCGTCGATCAGCTCAGCGAGCAGAAGCTGATGCCGATCCGGGCCGACCTGGGAATGATCTTTCAAGAAGGTGCGTTGTTCGACTCGCTGACGGTGCGGGAGAACGTCGGCTACAAGCTGTACGAAGAAACGAACATGCCTATCCCCGAGGTCGATCGGCGCGTCGAGGAGGTGCTCGGCTTCGTCGGGCTGAGTGAGCACATCGACAAGATGCCGTCGGCGCTGTCGGGCGGCCAGCGGCGGCGCGTCGCGATCGCGCGGGCGATGGCGTTCAAACCGCAGATCCTGCTGTACGACGAGGCGACGACAGGCCTCGATCCGATCACCGCGACGACCGTCGACGACGAGATCATCAAGCTGCGCGATCTCGAGGGAGCCAGCTCCCTGCTCGTGACGCACCAGCTGCGCGACGCCTTCTACGTGGCGACGCACATGGCGGTGCGTGACGCCAACGGCGCGGTGCGAATCATCCCCGCTACACCCGAGAAGAAGGATGAAACCGAATTCATTATGCTCAGGGATGGGCTGGTCTGCTTCGAAGGCAACGCCGACGAGCTGAGAAGCTCCTCGGACCCGTATTTGAGAGACTTCTTATCCTGAGGTTCTAACGTCATGCCTCGCACACGTTCCCTGGCCTGGTCCGAGCTCAAAATTGGGGTGCTGACGATCGTGGCTCTCGTCATCGCGGCCCTCGCAATCTTCCTCGTGACCGGTGGATCGGGCTTCTTCTGGCAGCGGTACTCGCTCAAGGCGCGATTTCCCAGCGTCGCCGGCCTCAAGCCGGGGTCGCCGGTCCGGCTGGCGGGCATCGAAGTCGGAAGCGTGACCGACACGCCGCTGGCCGGCGATCAGGTCGAGGTGGTCTTCGAGGTCAACAGGGCCTACGGAGACCGCATTACCACCGAATCGGTAGCCACTCTCGGGTCGGTTTCGCTGCTCGGCGAGAGCGCCGTGGACATCACGCCATCTCAGAGGGGCACACCGATTCCGGAATGGGGATACGTCCCCCCGGGTCGCACGCCGGTGCAGCTTGCCGACGTGACCAACCAGGCCTCGGAAGGGATCGGGGAGCTGACCGGTCTTCTCCAGGATATGCGCCAGGGACGCGGCACGATCGGGAAGCTGATGACCGACGAGCGGCTGTACGCAGAGCTCCAGCAGTTCGTCGCGTCGGCCGGCGAGCTGACGCGCGGGATTCGCGACGGGCAGGGGACGTTGGGCAAGCTGGTCACCGATCCCGCTACGGCGAACGCCCTCGAGGCATCGCTGACGAACGTGGAGCAGATCACCGCCCGGATCAACGCCGGGGAGGGCAGCCTCGGCAGACTCCTCAAGGACGACGACTTCGCCAACTCGCTCACTGGCGCGACGAACAACATCCAGGAGCTGACCGGAAAGATCAATCGAGGCGAAGGGACGATGGGCAAGCTGTTCACCGACGACCGGGTGTTCAAGCAGCTGGACTCTGCCACCCGTCAGCTCGACGAGCTCCTGGCCAGACTCAACGCTGGCGAGGGCACGGCCGGACAGTTGCTGAAAGACGAGCAGTTATATGAGAACATGAATGCGGCGACCACTGAATTGCGGGATCTGCTATCGGAGATTAAGAAAGACCCGAAAAGGTACCTGAACGTCCGTATCAGCATTTTCTAGCCGGAGGGGCGAATGTCGAGGGACAGCGGAGCGGGAGCGGGGAGCGTCGTGCTGGCCTTTCTGGTCGGCGCGGTAGCCGGGGCGGCCGTGGCGCTGCTGTACGCACCGGCAACGGGTCGGGAAACGCGGGATCTGCTCAGCGAGAAGGCTCGCGAAGGACGCGATCGCGCGAACGAAGCGGCGGTGCGGGGGCGCGAAGCGGTGAACCGCGGGCGTGAAACGGTGGCCAACGCGATCGAGCGGGGACGAGAAGCCTATCAACAGGCCCGATCGACGGCGGCCTCCCGAGAAGGTGCGTGAGCGTCTGGGGTGAAGTTTTCCTGGGCGTGATCGCCGCCGCCACCCTGGCGATGGCCGTCGTCCTCGTCGGTGCGGTGATTGCTGCCGGCCGGCTGGCCCGTCAGTTGGGCCGACTGGGCGACGACCTCGAGGCGCAGCTGAGGCCGATTTTCGACAATCTCAACGCCATCGGCCGGGAGGCCTCGCGGGCAGCTGCGCTCACCTCCGCCCAGGTCGACCGCGTGGATCGCCTGTTTGCGGACGTGGCCGACCGCGTCGATGAGAGCGTCCAGCACGCGTTTGCCGCCCTGTCCGGACCGGCCAGGGAGGGTCGGGCGCTCCTCAGCGCGCTGGCAGCCTTTACTCGCGCGATGCGCGACGTCAAGGGACGGGGCCGCACCGCCGACGACGAAGACGCGCTTTTCATCTAGCGTCTTGCGCCCGGCACCCGCCGGGTGATAGAACAACCGCAGACTCAACCAGATCCGTGGCCGGAGGGGACTTATGTGTGTATTCGTCCGCACGTGCCTCGCCGTGGCGTTTGTCTGCTCCCTTGCTGGATCGGCGTACGGACAGGGCTCGAAGTCGGCTGCGCTGACCAAGGAGCTGACGACCGCACTCGATGCCGCCAAGCTGGACGCCATCGCCGCGAAAGATCCCTCCGCCTCTGACGTGTTCGTCGGCGCGCTCTACTTTCCTGGCGTCCAGCTGCTGGTGGTGTCGGCGACGTACTCGGCGCCGCAGGCGATGACCGAGCAGTTGGCCAAGAAGAACTACCGTGACGTTTACCTGGACCTGTTCAGCGCCTCAGTCGCCGGCACCAAGGTCTCGGTGACGGATCTTGGCGCGAACGGCCTGATCGCCGAGCCCGAACGCAATGAGCCCTTCGACACCTACGACGCAGGGAAGCCGTTGTCCTTCGACGGCAACTGGGATCAGCAGAAGATCTCGGAGGCCGAGTACAAGAAGGCGTTTGCGGCCGCGGAGGAAAAATACAGTCAGATGCTGGCAGCGCTGCTCGCGCACGTGAAGAAGAGTTAACCCGGCCTCACAGGAAGCTCCGAGACCGCACGATCCTCAAGCCTTCGAGACGACGGTGAGCGAGTCTGGCCGGACGAATTCATGCTCCGGGTGACGGACCGTCAGCACCGGACACGGCGCCGTTCTGACGACGCGCTCGGCTACGCTCCCCATCACGAAATGCTTTATGGGCCCGCGGCCATGCGTGCCGATCACGATGAGGTCGATGCCATGGTCCTTTGCGTAATCGACGATAGCGACAACCGGGCTGATTGAGCTCAGGACCGTGCGTCTGGTCGCCGGTCCGCTGCCGTCGCTGTCGATCAGCCGCTCGTCGAGCTGCTTGTTCGCGGCTTCCTCGATTTCGGTCTGCAGCTTGGCGACCATGTCGCCGTACGCTTCGGCGAGCGCGCTCAGTCGAAGGTTGTCAGCCACGTGGACCAGATGCAACGTCGCGCCGAAGCGTGTGGCCAGCTCCCGCCCGTAGGTGAGAGCCGCATCGGCGGCCTCGCCGAAGTCGGTCGGCACGAGAATGTTCTTGATGTTCATCATGATCGGCTGGCTCCAAGCAATGTGGTGTGGTGTGGATGGCGGAGCAACCAGCGAACTCATTCCGCGATCGCTCCGCTCAGGACGGTGCCCACCATCCCGCCTCCAGACCACGGCGTTCCCGGGTGCAACGGCCATACCGTCGGGCCGCGTGGGAAAAGGCCGAGACCGGCGCGTCGGAAGACGCGGGCAGCGGCGGAACGCGGGAAAACTTCGGGGCCCTGGGTAAATTATCGCAGTCACGTCGAGTGTCCGCATCGGCGCGCGCCGGCCGTCAGCGTGTCGGCAGCACGATAGACACCGTCGTTCCACCGGTGGGCGGCGATTCTATCGCAATCTGGCCGCCATGGGCTTCGACGATGCGGCGCGCCGTTGGCAGGCCCAGACCGGTCCCACGATGTTTCGTCGTGAAGAAAGCCTCGAACGCTTTGTCGCGGACCTCGGCTAGCATGCCTGGCCCGTGATCGGCGAATGCCACCGACCACCCTTCAGCTGATCGGCTGATCTCGACGTCGACGTCTCCCGCGCCTCCCATCGCTTGCGCTGCGTTCGTGAGGATGTTGTGAAAGACGATTTGCAGCTGCTCGCGATCCGCCTGCGCGACGGCGTCTGCGCCGGCGACGCGGATCCGGAGTCCCTGCATGGAGGGATCACGCATGATGAGGTCGGCCGTGCTCGTCACGAGCGCCCGAAGATCAACCGGCTCGGAGCGCAGCTCTCGTGGGCGCGCAAAGACGAGCAGATCCTGTACGACGCCGTTCAAAGCGTCGAGACGAGCAATGATGTCGTTGACGACGGCGCGATCCCGGTTCTCTGCGGCCATCCGGGAACCGATGACCTGCAAGGCTCCACGAATGCCGGCAATCGGATTCTTCACCTCGTGCGCCACGACGGCGGCCATCTGACCCAAGCGCGCGAGGGCCGCCTGCTCCCGCAGCAACTCCTCGGTCCGTTTCCGCTCGGTGATCTCGTACCGGATGGCCATGTATTTGAACGGTTTACCCCGGTCGTCGATGAACGGGACGATGGTGGTATCCACCCAGTAAATCGATCCGTCCCTGGCCCGGTTCCGGATCTCGCCGCGCCAGATTCGGCCGTTGGCGATTGTCACCCACAGGTTGCGGATGAAGTCCTTGGGGTGATACCCGGAGTTGATCATGCGGTGATCCTGGCCGAGCAGCTCCTCGCGCGAATACTTCGAGATCTCGCAAAACTTGTCGTTGACGTACGTGATGCGCCCGGCTGTATCAGTCGTGGCGACGATGGCCGACTGATCGAGCGCATGGTCGACGTCTGCCAGCTCTTTGGAACGCACCTGGAGCGCGTCCCAGGTCCGCCGGAACCGCGCCAGGACAATGGCCGTCGTCCAGACGAGGGTCAGTGCGATTGTCCGGTTGGCGATCAGAGGGCCGGCGGGCGTCCCCGGTGGTTGGGTCAACGTTGCGAGGATGGTCAGGATCGTCGCGACACCGGCGGCTGCGAGCTGAAAGCGAGGCGGTCCACTGAAAGTGGCGACCAGCAAGGGTGCAACGTAGAGCATTTCGATCTCGACGCCCTCGACCTCCGGGGTCATGAGATCGACGGCAAAGATCACAGTCGCCAGAACGGCAGCAGAGATCGTCGCACCGTTGAACAGCGGCAACGGCTCGGTGTGAAACGGCCGTCGGGCCCGGTCTCCGCTGGCCTGCGTCTTGAATTGAAGCTCGATGGTGCTCATATGCTAGCTCAATCGTGCCAGGCTGTTGGCGGCGGGGACCCCTCGGACGGACACCTCGGCGACGGGAATTTTCGCGGCACCGGGAAGAATTTCGCGCGGTCGAGGGTTCTGGTGGTCGACGACGAGGCGCTGATTCGCTGGTCGGTCGCGGAGACCCTCGGATCGCAGAACTACGAGATCAAGGAAGCCGGGGACGGCGCGGCGGCCATACGAGCCGTGACACCCGATGGCAGCCGGATCGACCTCGTACTGCTCGATTTGCGGCTGCCAGACTGCGACGGTCTCCACGTGCTGACGGCGATTCGCCGTATCTCCCCCGACACGCTGGTGATCCTGATGACGGCGTTCGGTTCGCCTGAGATTCTCCATGAGGCCCGGCGGCTCGGTGCGTTCGCTATCATGGACAAACCCTTCGAGATGGAGGCGCTTCCGCCGCTCGTCGCTCGGGCGCTGGCCGCTCGGCCGCACTAGTCCTGCCCGAATCTGCGCAAGACACGCTGGCGATCGCCCATCGGGCACCTGAGCTACGATATCGGGCGATCATGCAGACACCCACGATTCTCGTCGTAGACGACGAGCAGCTCATTCGCTGGTCGCTCGCCGACCGACTGAAGACCGAGGGGTACAACGTCATCGAAGCGGCCACCGCGACCGAGGCTCTGGCCAAGAGCGAAGAAGGAATCGATCTCGTTCTGCTCGACTACCGGCTGCCCGACGGCGATGGCCTCTCCGTGCTCAAGCGCATCAAAGAGCGGACGCCCGACACGTTGGTCATCCTGCTGACTGGCTACACCAACGTGGAGACCGCCGTGGAGGCCATGAAGCAGGGGGCTTACCACTACGCGAACAAGCCCTTCAACCTGGACGAAATCGCGCTGCTGGTCGAGAAGGCGCTCGAGACGACGCGCCTGCGCCGCGAAGTGAAAACGCTGCGGGCAAGCCAGGCCCAGCCCTATGGATTCGGTCGGATAGTCGGCGAGAGTCCGTCCCTCCAGGCCGTCAAAGCGCTGTTGCAGAAGGTAGCGGCCAGCCCGGCTTCGACAGTGCTGCTGACGGGAGAGAGCGGTACCGGCAAGGATCTCGCTGCGAAAGTGATTCACTACAACAGCAGCCGGGCGTCGAAGCCCTTCATGAACATCACCTGCTCGGCTCTGCCGGAGGCGCTGCTCGAAAGCGAACTGTTCGGTCACGAACGCGGGGCGTTTACCGGGGCCGATCGCCAGAAACGCGGTCTCTTCGAGATGGCGGACGGTGGAACGGTGTTCCTGGACGAGATCGGCGAGATGGTTCCGGCGCTTCAGGCAAAGCTCCTGAGATTTCTGGAAGAAAGGACATTCAGACGGGTCGGTGGCGCGTCGGACATCCGGGTCGACGTCCGCGTTATCAGCGCGACGAATCGCAATCTGCAGGATGAGGTGCGTCAGGGACGGTTTCGCGAGGATCTGTTCTACCGATTGAACGTCCTCCCCATCGCGCTGCCCTCGTTGCGCGAGCGCGTGGAGGACATCCCGAAGCTGGTCGAGTTCTACGTGGATGCCTATAACACGGAGTTCAAGAAGCGCATCAAGGGCGTGACGCCGGAGGCGCTGCGGCAGCTCGAGCGGTACCCGTGGCCGGGGAACATTCGGGAGCTTCGGAACGCCGTGGAGCGGGCCATGCTGCTGGCCGAAGGGGAGACGTTGACCCCCGCGGACCTGGCCGGGACAGCGGCAGGTCCCGTGCGTTTGAGCGACCAGGTGGAGTTGCCGGCCGCCGGTATCGACCTCGAGCAGCTGGAGCGTTCGCTGCTCATCCAGGCGCTGCAGCGGACCGGGTGGAATCAGACGCGCGCCGCCACCCTGCTTGGTCTCAACCGCGATCAGATTCGCTATCGCATCGAGAAATTTCAACTCGAAAGGTCAGGATCGGTCTGACGGGGGGTTTCTCCCCGCCCGCGTGAAATAGTCCCCACCTCCGGTCGACGCCCCGTCTCGAGCTGACGAAAAACCGGCACTTTCTTTACGATTTCTTCCGGGCACGGTGGCATCCCCGTTGCCCTGCTTCGTAATGCCCCCGCGCTGCTGCTGGGGTTGACGAGGAGTGAGCTCATGTTGCCGAAAGAACAGGGTCAGGCGCCACTCGATTCCGAGCGGGGGCACCTCGCTCCCGGCGGGCTCGGCGGATTCGAGCCGATGGCGGTTTCGCTCGACGATCGGCTCAGGGAACTGGAAGCGAACCTGATCAGGTGGGCGCTGCACGTGACCGGCGGGAACAAGTCCCGGGCGGCCGCGTTGCTGAAGGTCAAGCGATCGACTCTCGGAGATCGGATCAATCGATGCGGCATCGGAGCCGGTTCAGACGTGGTGGCGGTGTAATGCACTTCACCATTCGACTGCTGATCAGCGCCGCTGCGCTGTGGGCGGCCACGAGGTTCGTGCCGGGCGTGACCTACACCGGGGGGTGGTTGCCGTTCCTCGGCGTGGCGCTGGTGTTCGGCGTGGTCAACGCGTTCGTTCGACCGGTCGCCCAGGTGCTGACGTTCCCGATCGTGATTGTCACGCTCGGGCTTTTTCTGCTGGTGATCAACGGATTGATGCTTTGGTTGACGAGCGCGCTGTCCGATGCGCTCGGGTTGGGGTTCCACGTCGAAGGTTTCTGGGCGGCATTCTGGGGCGCCCTCGTCGTCAGCATCGTCAGCGGGCTGTTGTCGGTGATGGTGAGGTCCGACGAGCGGGTCATCGTGAGGTCTATCCAATGAGCGCGACGACATCGGCCCGTTCGACGTTCGAGGTTCAGTCGGAGCGGGAGCAGCAGGGGGTTGTTGAGGGGATGAGACACGGCAATATCGCTCGGTGGGTGGAGTTGATCCAGGCCGAGTACACGGAGATGCCAGGGCTGCAGCTGACCAAACGGCAGGTGCAGCGGTTATGGGGGCTCGACGAGGTCACCTGTGAGCTGTCGCTCCAGGCCCTCGAAAACCTCCAGTTCCTCCGCCGCACACCCACGAACGTCTACGTGCGGCGCGAAGAGAGTTATTGAGGGTCATCATGTCCACTTCCGACTCTGCGAGAAACCACCGGCGCAAGTTCAGCGTCTTTTTCGTCCCGGCCGTCGCGTGCCTCGCCGCGAGCGTGGGGCTGACGGCCGCGTTGCCGGAGTTGCCGAGCGATCCGATTACGCGTCTCGCCGGGCGACTGGAGCGCGGCGAGGTGACGCTCGAGTATCGGGAGGGCGAGGGCTACCTTCGCGACCTGCTCAAGGCGCTCGACGTCAACACCGACTCGCAGACACTTGTCTTCTCGAAGACGAGTTTTCAGCAGGCGATCATCAATCCTCGAAATCCACGTGCGGTGTACTTCAACGACGAAGTGTCGGTCGGCAACGTGCCTGGCGGCGACGTGCACGAGCTCCTCGCACTCGAGGCCGGTGGCCAGGGGATGGTCTTCTATTCCATGAGCTCAAAGAAAGTCGACCGGCCGAGGTTGCAGCGTCGCGGGATCGAATGCCTCTTCTGCCACGCCATGGGCAACAAGGGTGCTCCGTCGCTTGTCGTGGCGTCCGTCATCCCCGATCAGGATGGCACGCCGGCCTACACCAGCACGTTCATTTCGACGATCGACCACCGGACGCCGCTCGAGCAGCGGTGGGGCGGCTGGTACGTCACCGGGACGCACGGATCGCAGAAGCATCTGGGCAATGCCGTGGCGCCCGATCCGCTGCATCCGCTGGATCTCCAGGAGGAGGGAAGCCAGAACCTGAAGAATCTCGAAGGTAAGTTCGATACCTCGAAGCACCTGACGGGAACCAGCGATATCGTCGCGCTCATGACGCTGGAGCATCAGGTCGGGATGGCCAATCGCCTCAACGCCGTGGCCTTCCAGTATGCGCGCTTCAAGCGAGACGGGCTGAGCGACGCCGATTGGACCGAGCTCGACGCCGACATCGACGACATCGTCGGCTACATGCTGTTCGTGGACGAGGCGCGGCTCGCCGAACCGGTGACGGGGGTGTCGACGTTCACGCACACCTTTGCCGATCGAGGGCCTCGCGACAGCAGAGGACGGTCGCTCAGGGACTTCGACCTGCAGACGCGCCTGTTCCGACACCCGCTGTCCTACATGGTGTATTCGGCGCTGTTCGACGGGATGCCGTCGCCCGTTCTCGATCGCATTTATCAGCGGTTGTACGATGTGCTGACCAACCGGGAAACAGGGCCGAAGTACGCGCAGCTGTCCACCACGGATCGTCGAGCGCTGTTCGAGATTCTGGTCGAGACGAAGCCGAACCTGCCGGCGTACTGGACGGCCTCAGCGCGCTGACGACTGCTCTGACGACCCCAAGAGGAGGCCATGTCACTTCGAGCCGTTGGTACGTCGCTGGTCCTGCTGCTGGTTCCTGTTGTCGCCGGGGCTCAAGAGCCGGCGAAAAAACCGCCTCTTGTCATCGAATCGATGGCGGGGAAGGATCTGTTTCTGTTCTACTGCGGGAGCTGCCACGGCAGTGACGCGAAAGGACGAGGACCGGTTGCGAGCGCGCTGAAGTCCCCGCCGGCCGACTTGACCACGATCGCGATGCGCAGCGGGGGCGTATTTCCTCGTGCCAGGATTACCGCCTTCGTATCGAAGGGCGACGCCCAGGTCGCGGCGCACGGCACGCCCGACATGCCGGTCTGGGGGCCGATCTTCACTGGCCTGGATCCGTCCGACGCGAGGACCAAGGTCCGGATCGAGAATCTGGTCGCGTACGTCGAATCGCTTCAAGTGCGGTAGCCGCCGCCCGCCGCGGGCGCGCCCTGTCAGCTATCCCGCCAGCTTTGCAGCGTCCGGATGTAGTGAGCCCGTTCGAAAGCTCCCGGATCGGCCGTCTGCTTGAGGCTCACCCTGCCTTTCATCTCGTCGAGGCTGCTGATGTTGTGCCGATCCATCCACTGCTCGAGCCCCTCGCGCATGACCGTGAAGTGGGCCGGGCCATTCCGGAGGATGGCGGCGACTATCTGGACCGCATCCGCACCGGCCAGCACCGCTTTGACGCCGTCGTTCGGCGTCGCCACGCCTCCGGTGATGACGAGTGACGGGCGGACTCGCCCGTGCAGAATGGCCGTCCATCGCAGGCGCAGCAGCAGTTCGGTGCTCGTGGACAGGTCGACGTGCGGCACGGCTTTCACCGCATCGATATCGATGTCGGGCTGGTAGAAACGGTTGAAGATCACGAGCGCGTCAGCACCAGCCCTGTCGAGTTGTCGCGCCAGGTTTCCAAACGCCGCGAAGAACGGCGACAGTTTCACCGCGATCGGAATGGTGATGAGCCGCTTGAGATCGAGGAGGACACGAGACAGCTGGTGCTCGATGGCGGCGCCCGACATGTCCAGATCGGTCACCACTTCGTACAAGTTGAGCTCCAGGGCATCGGCGCCGGCCTGCTGTATCGTCCGCGCGTAGGTGAGCCACGACTCCCCTGTGGTTCCGTTGAGGGACCCGATCACGGGGACGTGCAGCGCCTGCTTCACACGGTGGATATGTTCGGCGTATTCGTCCGGGCTGAGGGCGTACTCACCCGCGTCGGGAAAGTGCTCCAGAATGGACGCCCACTCTTTTTCCAGGGGATCCATGTGGTGAATGCGGCCCCGCGTGGCCAGCGTAATCTGCTCTTCGAACAGAGAAGGTAAGACGAGCGCCGCGCATCCCCCATCCTCGAGCCGCCGCACGCTGTCGAGGTCCCATCCGAGCGGCGAGGCGCCGGCCAGAAACGGGTGGGGCAGGCGGAATCCCATCAACGACGTGGTCGTGTCCATAGCCTACGCCGAGGCCTCGGCTGGGCGGTCTTTCCGAGGAAGGTCGCGATCCGGGACCCGTATCGTCAACACCGGACACCGGGCCGTGCGAACCACGCGTTCGGCGACGCTACCGAGCAGGAAGCGTGACATGCCGCCGAGCCCATGAGTCCCGATGACAATGAGGTCCACGCTTTCCTCCTGCGCATACGTCACGATGGCCTCGGCCGTGGCCGTCGACGTCACGACATGGCCTTCAGATCGCACGCCTTCCGCGGCCAGGCGCGCGATCAGCGCGTCGAGCCTGGTTCTGGCGGCCGCTTCCAGGTCGCGCTGCAGCTCCGGCAAGACCGAAAGAAAGCCATCCGCCAGGATGGTTTTCATCGCCAGGTTCTCGACGACGTGGACCACGTGCAGGGAAGCGTTGAACTGCTGGGCGACTGTCCGTCCGTAGTCCAACGCCTGCTCGGAAGCCTCACTGAAATCGGTTGCGACAAGAATGCGCTTGATGGCGATCATCGCCAGAATGCCCGGCATCGGTGACCATAAGCCGAACGCCGGCTTCGAGTTTCACATATTTGCACGCCGCACGCCAGGTCTCGTGGCGGCCCGTTTCTTGAAATCGACCGAGAGCAACGACGGGCGGTTCGACGGGGTTGCAGGGTTTCCTGCGTGAGGGGTGAGTGTGCCTGTTGGAAATATTCCCCATATAGCGAAAAATTCCACAAAGCTCAGAGTGCTCGTGGTGGACGATGAACCGTTGATTCGTTGGTCCGTCCTGGAAACGCTCGAACAGTCAGGCCATGCCGTGGCAGAAGCAGGCGACCGCGCGGGCGCATTACGATCGGTGTCGAGCGCTAACCAACCGTTCGACGTCGTGCTCTTGGATTACCGCCTGCCCGATTCGAACGATCTCGCCCTCCTCGCTGCCATCAGGCAGCTGGCGCCGACGACCGCAGTGATCATGATGACCGCGTTCGGGACCCCGGAAGTGACGGCGGGAGCGCTCCAGCTGGGCGCTTTTCGCGTCGTTCCCAAGCCGTTCGAAATCGACGAGATGGCCGCCCTGGTTCTGCAGGCGCATCAGGCGCCGCGCTAGCTTGAAATCAGGAATCGATTTCCTCCCGCTTCTTCAGCTTGGATCGAAGAACAGGCAGCTCCCTCAAGTAGGCCTGGGCATCCCCGTAATCGACGAACTCGCGGTAATGAAGATGGGGCGCCCGGACTCGTTTGGCATGCCGAATCGGACACCAATACTGTTCGGTCCGTCCCGCAATCTCACGCACATATGCGAAGACGCCGTTGGCGTAACCACAGTAGACGCAATTGAGCTTCTCGACCGCGTTGAGATACCCGAGATGCTGGCGATCGATGACGATGTACGAGGACCGACGGACATGGGCAATCCCGTAGAGAGGGAAGCAGACTGCTTGATACAGGCTGATCCACAGGTCGAGGAGGCCGATCGGCACGATCATCGAGTAGATGAAGGGAGCGCTCAACAGACTGCGCGGGCTGCTTTCCCGGAAGAAGCGCGGGAGGCTTCGTTTCAACCGGCTGTGGGCGAGGCGGACGTCCCGCTCGAACCGGATACGTCCGGTCTCTATGCGATAGCGCCACTGCTGGCGCGCTTCGTTCAGTTCGGCCTCGACTTCGCGTTCGAGTTGTGCGATGTGCGCAAGCAGTTCGTCGATGCGGGGGGCCATGGGACTCCTCAGTCGAAGGTGGAGAAATTGTACCCGGCTTCTGTATACTTGAAGGCCTACCGGGAGGAGATGGCGTGAAGCGACGAGCGATGATGGTGGCGGGTCTTGCTTTGGTGTGCGTGTTCGGGGTCGTGGCCCTCGCGCAGGCCCAGCAGAGTCGTTGCGCGGACTGCCACTTCTCCAGGCCTGACGCCCCCGCGCAGGATCACCTGTCCGACTGGGACAGTTCGGCCCACGGCCGCAACAACGTCGGTTGCGAGCGTTGTCATGGTGGTGACGCGACGACGTTCGAGGAATTGCCCGCTCATCGGAACATCCTGCACAGCACGAACCCGGCGAGCCCGGTGAACCGCCAGAACCTGCCGAGGACCTGTGGCGTCTGCCATGCTGGTCCCTTCACGGCTTTTCAAGAGAGCCAGCATTTCGCACTCCTTGGGAAAGGGGATACGAGGGTTCCGGTCTGCACGACCTGCCACGGAGACGTGGGATTCAACCGGCCGTCGGCCAAGGCGCTCGAGACGCAGTGCGCCCGCTGCCACGGTCCGCGCGGAGTCGCGCCGAGGACCGAACGTGCTGAAGCCGCTCGCACGATCTACGAGGCGCTCAGGGAGTCCAGAGAACTGCTGAAGGCGACACGGCCCCTCATCAACCGGGTAAGCGACAAGCCGCGGCGTGCCGAGCTGGACGAGGCGTACCAGCAGGCGGAAGTGCCGCTGATCCAAGCCACCCAGGCGGGGCACCGTTTCGTCTACGACATGCTGAAGGAACGGCTCACCGTCGCCCGACAGCGTATTGAAGCGTTATTTGCCGAGATCGCGAACCCGGAGCCGCGGGCGACCACTCGGTAAGGTCGCGGTCTTCGGGAATTTTCCGTCAAAACAGGGGAAATTCCCGCGCCGTCTCCAGGGGATCAAGTGTCCGCTGATGCCCTGCCGCGCCGCTCTGCGGCACGCGATGTGCTCTCTTCCGTCCTGGCATGGTTTCCGTTTCGCATAGGATACGGACTATGAAAACCTCGACAAAATTGATGCTCATTCTGCTGGTGCTCGTCCTGACGGCTCCCACCCTGCCGGGGCAGACACCTGCCACCCGCCGGGTCATGCGCGAGAAGCTGACGCACTCGCAACGGATTCTCGAGGCGATTCTGACCAGCGACTTCGCGCTGCTCGAGCGCGAGACGACCGCCCTGACCCGTGTCACCGAAACGGCGGCGTGGCAGGCTCTGCGCAGCCCTGAGTATCTGCGGCAGAGTGAGGCTTTTCTGGCCGCCAACCGCTCGCTCAACGAGGCGGCGAAGACCCGGGACCTCGATGGAGCCGCCCAGCTGTACAGCTCGCTCACCATGAGCTGCTTCGCCTGTCATCGGCACATGAAAGACAGTCGCCTGGCGAGGTGAAGGCCGCGGGGGTGCAGGGGACACTCCGCCTCGTCGTTTTTCTCGTCGTGTGGGCGATCGCGTCGCCGGTCACCGCTGAAAGCGAATCAGCCACGGCCACCGCTGAAAGCGAGTCAGCGACGTGGAGCATTGTTCGACAGGTTGTCTTCGACCCCACGACATACGCACCCGCCATAACGTCATTTGCGGCGGAACGCGTTGACTGGAAGAGCTCTCAAGTGTTCTTCCAGCACGGTTACCTCGAGCAGAACCCGCAGTTTACGGTCAGCGGCCTACCGAACGACGCTCCCCTCGATTACGACGCGGGGAAGCGACAGATCAACGGAAACGCTCTGAGGGACCTGGGAGTCTCGGCGATCAACAACACAGCGGCGCGTATCGTGGAGCGCATGCTGATGGAGCACTACCCTGGCCGCCGAAAGCTCATTCGCACCATCGGGTGGATTGAGCGCATCTCGTTCGCGGTCACCTTCGCGACCATTCAGTCGTCGAATCACTTTCGCCAGTGGCGCGAGAACGAGCGGCTCGCCCGCGAGTCTGGATACAAATAGACGAAGAATCAGTGTTTGTGCGTGGCGGCTGGGTCGGGAGCCTGGTCTTCCTTCTCCGTGCCGGCGCCCTCTTGCGTGCTGCCCGGCTTCTCCATCCCACTCATCATCGACATCATCTGCTGCATCATACGATCCTGCATCATCATCATCCGGTCGCGCATCAGGGTGCGCCTGACGACCAACTCGTTGACAACGGCGGCGATCGCATCGAGCTTCGCGGGTCCTTCAGCAGCGTTCATCGTGGCGACCAGTTCGTCAAGTTTCTGATCCATGGCCTTTGCCTCGGCCATCATCGCCTGATGCTCGGCCATCATCCCGCGCATCATCCCGCCGCCCATCGCGGCGCGCTCCCCCTGCGACATCTGTGGCGACGCCGGTTGCTGGCTGCCCGGGCTCGTTTGAGCCGACGACAACCCACTCCCGAACATCGTCAGCAGCACCACGGCCAGCGGCAACTTGGACGCCCTCGCCCAGCGATATTGTGTTTGCATTGCTTCTTCGCTCCCTTTCGTTGTCCGAAGACGAACTGAAGCAAATCCTCTGCCTGGTGAGCGAGAGCGGGGCCAGGTCTGCCGGATTTCCGGCAACCAGCGTGGTCCACGATGTCGGCGATCAGCGAACGACATTGTCTTCCTGGGCGGGCACGGTCGTTGCTCGAGGCTCGCGACATGGAGCCGCCCGGTAACCCTGGCCCAGGGACGCAGAAACCAGTCGCTGCGGCGTAATGGGGCTTCACCATGTTGCCGTTTACCCGCGACCAGTTCCTGAACGTATTTGCTGACTACAACCGGTCACTGTGGCCCTTCGTTATCGCTCTCTGGGTGGCGGCGGTCTGGGCGTTCGTTCGTGCGAGCGACGGCTGGCGCGAGCAGAGAAAGTGGCTGAGCGGTTTACTCGCCGTTCAATGGGCCTGGTCCGCCGTCGCCTATCACGCAGCGTTCTTCGCAGCAATCAATCCCGCCGCCGTTGCGTTCAGCGCGCTGTTCACGGCGGAGGCTGCACTGCTGGTCTGGCACGGGGTCATCCGCGATGACCTCCGGTTTGGCGACGCCGGGACGCTCCGTCGTTACACCTCGCAAGCCTTGATCGTCTATGCCCTCGTCTATCCCGTCCTCAGCTGGCTCGAGGGGAACCGGTACCCCTGGCTGCCGACTTTCGGAGTGCCGTGTCCGACGACGATCCTGACCATCGGGTTCCTTCTTGCGGCGACGCCACCCGTCCCGCACACCCTCGTCGTCGTTCCGATTCTCTGGGGAATCATTGGCGGCTCGGCGGCATTTCTGCTCGACATGCACGTCGACCTGATGTTGCTGCTCGCGTCGGTGGGATTGACCCTGCACGCGTTCACCACTCGCATCCCGTGGAGGCAGCCGACATGACAGCTACCATCGCTTTGTACGTGTTCGCTGTGCTCGCGGTGCTGTACTGGATTCCGATTCGGCTCTGGTACCGCCGATGGGGGGTCACCGATTCCGAGCTGACCGGGCCGATGCTCGGAGACGACCAGGTCCCGAGCCCCAACTACGAGGCGATGCTGGCCGTGATGATAGACGCGCGGCCCGAGTTCGTCTGGCCGTGGCTCGTGCAGCTCGGCAAGGGTCGAGGCGGTTTGTACAGCTACGACTGGCTCGATCGCCTGTTCGGGTACCTGGATGGCCCGAGCGCCACGAGCATCCTTCCGGAATTCCAACGGCTCGAGGCCGGCGACGTCATCCCGATCGGCGGGGCGTCAGGCGGATTTCCGGTGACGGCCGTGGACCCGTACCATACGCTCGTGATGAGCGGCCAGGCGGGCCCGTCACGGTGGGTGTGGGAGCTCCACCTGCAAGCCGCCGACAAACACCGTACGAGGCTCATCTCGCGCAATCGCGCGTCGTTCCCTCGCTCGATTGGCATGAGGATGTTTCTTCTCGTGCTCGAGCCGGCGGCATTCATCATGACGCGACGGATGCTGCTCGGCATCAAGCAGCGGGCGGAAGGGCTTGCCCGAAGTCCCGTTGCCGTTCCGACCCTGTTGCTGCCTCATCACCGGGTGTGACCAGCATGTCGATGGTTCGAGCGGCCGGTCGTTGGGCGGGCGTGGGCGCCCTGCTGGCAACAGCCTCGTACGCGGTGTATGTCGGCCGCGCCTGGCTCACGTACGGGCGCATCACGCCTCTGAAATCCACGGAGGCCAACGACGAACACCTGGATTCCTTGATGCCGAGTTACGACGTGGTCGAACGGCACAGCGTGCGCGTTGCCGCGCCGGCGGAGACGACGTTTCAGGCGGCTGTCGAGATGGACCTGCAGCAGTCGCCGATAGTCCGGGCCATCTTCAAGAGCCGGGAATGGATTATGGGGAGCCAGCCGGCTCCCGACCGCGGGCCGGGCGACTTCATTGAGCAGATGACGCGAATAGGGTGGGGCATGCTTGCCGAGGTTCCCGGGCGTGAGATCGTCATGGGCGCCGTGACACAGCCGTGGCTGGCCGACGTCGTATTCCGTCCACTCTCCCCTGATGCATTTGCGACCTTCCGGGAGCCCGATTACGTGAAGATCGCCTGGACGCTGCGCGCCGACCCCGTCGGCTCGTCGGAGTCGATTTTTCGCACGGAGACCCGGGTCGCGACCACGGATCGGCGTGCACGCGCGAAATTTCGACGGTACTGGGCGTTCGTCTCCCCGGGCATCATCCTGATCCGCCGACTGTTGCTCGCACCGCTGAAAGCGGAGGCCGAACGTCGCGCAAGGACGACGCAACATGCCTAGGGTGGCGCTGGTATGCGGCGCCATCGTTCTGGTCGCACACGGATTGATTCACTTGATGGGTACAGCCTGTATGTTCGGCATTGCCAATGTCATGCGGGACCGTAGCAACGGCTGCGTGCCTATCCTCGGGGGCAAGCGCCTGGTGGGGATTGTCACGCTCGGTCCACGCCGTGGTCACGGTTTGCGAGTGCAGGTGCCTGACAGCGCCCGGACGCTGCTGACGCGGAACTCGAAGATCTCGATGTTCCGGGTGCCCTGTGGGTCGGCACCCTGCTGCGCCATCGCAACTTTCGTCTCGTCGATCGCCCCCGCCTGGGCCGCGAGGTTTGGCGACGGGACCAGTCCGCCCACGATGCGAACGTTCCGCCACTCGAATCCTTTCAGACTGGCCCCGGACAGCCGATAGGTTGTCCCCGAATCTTTGGCCCAAAAAGTAAACCGATCCGGCTTGGTTTCATCCGGCTGCACACACCCGACCAGAGTGAGCGCCTTGGCCGGTGAGGCCGGCGTTTGCGGGCTTTGGAGGGGCGGAACGGTGTTTGTGGTCTGAGCGCTGAGAGCCGCCGTTGCCGCCAGGACGAACAGGCCGGCGAGAAAGGGCGTGGGCATGGCCACCGTGAACGCAACGGTAATGCCAGCCGCCCTTTGCCGAGCGAAAGGGCTGGACCACGATTCCCGGATCTGGAAAGGTTGGGAGATTTTCACGAAAAACAGGAATAATCCGCAGTGATCTCCCAATCCCCTCGGAACCGGAAACGGCGCGCGCGCGCCACTTCCTGGAACGGTCGTTGCTGAACAATGGGGGGTGGCTCGCGCCATCTTCGCCCGCGTCCAGAAAGGCTTCGAGCACAGGGGACGGAGCGGACCGGATTCTCGACCTGGCATGAGGCATCCATGACACCCACAATCGGCCGTAACACCTACTTGCAGAGGCTCGTCGGCGCGGCGGCGCTGGATCGCGCCATCTACGAAGAAGTCGAGGCGGACGGGCGCGCGACGGTCCAGGCGGGGGCCACCGTGCTGCTATCCAGCATCGCGGCGGGGCTCGGCAGCGTTGGGTTGGGCGGGAATGCCGCCGCCAACGTCGCGTTCGTCAGCGTCGTGGCGCTGCTTGCCTGGGCCGCCTGGGCCCTGGTCATCTTTGAGATCGGCGTGCGTCTGATGCCGCAGCAGGAGACGCAGTCGAACGTCGGCGAGTTGATGCGCACGATCGGCTTTGCAACCGCCCCGGGGGTTCTCCGCGTCCTCGGCGTCATTCCCGAGGTCACGGTGCCGGTGTTTGCGATCACTGCTCTCTGGATGTTGGCGGCGATGATCGTCGCCGTCCGGCAGGCGCTCGACTATCAGAGCACCCTCAGGGCTATCGCCGTGTGCGGTCTGGGCTGGGTGCTCGCGACGGCGATGGCGATCGTGCTCGGCCTGGCGTTCGGACCGTCGCTTTCCTGAAAGCCTCAGGGAAAGATTCCCAGCTCGAGATAGGCGCGCGCGATCTTGTTGATCGCCGTGAAGAACGCGGCCGTCCGCAGGTCCTGCAGGTCCGGCCGCCGTCGAAGCGCCTCGCGAATTTCCTGGTACGCCGTCGTCATCGTGTCCTCGAGCCCGGAGTTCACGATGCTCAGCTCGTCGTGAACCTGCACGAGCGAGGCGCGTTCGTTCTCGTCGTAACGGTTGCCGGTCGCCTGTTCAATGGCCTGGAGCAGACGGCGGCCAGCCGCCGCCTGCAGTCGTCGCTCGAGGCGACCGAACCTGACGTGGGAGAGGTTCTTGAGCCATTCGAAGTACGACACGGTCACCCCGCCGGCGTTGGCGTAGATGTCGGGGATGACGAGCGTTCCGCGGGCTCGAAACACCTCGTCAGCCTCGACGGTGGTTGGACCGTTGGCGCCTTCGAGAATGATCCGCGCCTTGACGTTTGGTGCGTTGGCGGCGGTCAGCTGATTTTCGAGGGCTGCCGGCACGAGGACATCGCACTCGATTTCGAGAGCATCGGCGGTTCGCGGGATCGGTGTCGATCCAGGGAAACCGATAATCGAGCCGGTCCGTTTTCGGTGCTCGACAACGAGATCGGCATCGAGTCCGTGGTCGTCGAGGATCGCGCCCTCCATTTCGGCTAGCGCGATGACCCGTGCGCCCTGTTCGCGACAGAACTTCGCGGCGTGGAAGCCGACATTGCCGAGCCCCTGAACCACCACGCGCTTGCCCTCGAGGCCAGTCGACAGTCCCAGAGCCTTCATGTCGTCAGGCTGCGCGCACGCCTCCCGGAGGGCGTAGACAAGTCCCCGCCCCGTGGCCTGCCGGCGGCCTCGGATGCCGCCTTGAGTGACCGGCTTCCCCGTCACGCAGCCCGCCCCATCGAGTTGCCCTGGGTTGAGCGCCATGTAGGTATCGGCGATCCACGCCATCTCGCGTTCGCTGGTCCCGGCGTCAGGGGCGGGAACATCGACCGCCGGTCCGATCAGGTTCCTCTTGAGCAATTCGTGCGTGTAACGACGGGTGATGCGCTCCAGTTGTTCGGGGCTGGTCGCTTGCGGATCCACTTGTACCGCACCCTTTGCCCCTCCAAACGGCACGTCCACAACGGCGCACTTGAACGTCATGAGAGCCGCGAGCGCCCGAACCTCTGAGTCGTCGACGGCGAGGCTGTAACGGATGCCGCCCTTGGTCGGCAACTTGTGGTGGCTGTGCTCGGCGCGCCAGGCGCGCACGACCTCGACTTGGCCCCCAGGGCCACGCACCGGAAACTGAAAGTGGTGCACCCCGTTGCACGCGCGGATCTGACTCAGCAGGCCTTTGGGATGGCCGGTCAAAGCGGCCGCCCGCTCGAAGTACAGATTGACGTCGTGCTCGAGACCGTGCGTCATGAAACTGGGTCGCCGCAAACCGCCAGGGGTTATTTCGATTGAATGGATTGAATGTAGTCCACGACGTTGTTGATTCTCATTCGGGCAATCGCGTCCGAGGGGTCGAGGACCTGAAAAATCGGCCCCCATATGGGCATGTCCGGCGATCCATGCGATGGAGCATCGGTCCGGCCATGCGTGACGAAAGCGCGGACCCGCTCCAGGGGAAACTGTCCGCCGTTAGCGGTCGTCAGCGTCGTGAGGTTCGCGGGACGTGTCTTGAGCTGCGCGGCGACCGGTCCGTCGCCTCGCCCGTCGCGCCCGTGGCACGACGTGCAGTAATACCTGAAGATGTCACGTCCGGACATCGAGGGCAGCACCAGCGTCGGACTGATATCGACGACCTGGTTCCCGCTGCCGGCCGACTCCCAGGCAAGCAGCACAAGGGCGAGGCACAACAATCGCAGCATCATGGAAAAGACCTCCGGGAGGCTCGAGACGACTGCAAGCAGTACACCGCGAAGCCCCGGTTCCGGGCCATCATACGTCAGCAGTAGCCATTCGGCGGTCGAGCAAAAATCCGCACTGTCGGGAAAAGTTCACGGGTGGGAACGGCTCGGACGAAGCGGATGTGTTGAAATCGTCAAGCTCCGGCGGGCACGTCGATTGCGACACCAGCGCCATATTCAGGAGGTGCTGTATGAGTGGTGAGAATGAAACCCGCGTGGCGAAGCGACTGGCCACGCGCGATCCGTTTGCACTGTTGACGCAGATGAGGACGGATCTCGATCGCTGGTTCGATGAGCCTTTCAGGTCCATGTGGCGATGGCCCTCGCGTCCGGAAGTCGCGGAAACGTCCTGGTCGCCGACGATAGACGTGTTCGAAAAGGACAACCGGCTCATCACGAAGGTCGATCTTCCCGGTTTGAAGAAAGAAGACGTCAAGGTCGAGGTTACCGACAACCAACTTGCCGTCTCCGGCGAGCGGAAGCGGGAAATCGAAGAGAAGAAAGACAATGTCTACCGGTCCGAGCGTGAGTACGGCAGCTTCTACCGCTCGGTGCCTCTGCCTGAGGGCGTCAAGGTCGAAGACGTCAAAGCGACCTTCTCGAACGGTGTGCTCGAAGTGAGTATGCCCGTGCCGCCTCGTGCCGAGGCGAAGGCTCGCTCCATCGAGATTCAAGAGGCCGCGAAGACTTCGAAGAGCGCGGCGTAGCCGGACTGTGTCCTCGAGTGGAGGTGTTCACATGGGGTCGATCCTGCACGCTCGAAGCTGGACACAGGTTCTCGCGGCCGGGGTCGCCCTCGTCGCTGGCGCGGCGCCTGTCATCGGTCAGACGCCGCCCGCAGTGGCTCCCGCGATTGAGCAGGGAAAGGATATCTATCGACAATACTGTGCCGCCTGTCATGGTGAGCAGGGCACAGGAAACGGGCCGGCCGCCTCGTCGTTCAAAACGCGACCAACCGATCTCACGAGGCTGGCGGCGCGGACGGGGAAGTTCTCTGCTGCTGAGGTTGAAGCGGTGATCAAGGGCGTCGACGAACCAAACCCCGCACGGCCGGCAGCGCCGGACCACGAGCCAATCCCCGCACACGGGTCGTATGCCATGCCGGTGTGGGGCCCGTACTTCACGGCGGTCCGCTGGCGGCGAACGCGAAGCGCAGGAGAGGCTCACGAATCTCGTGAAATATATCGAGTCGATTCAAGCAAAATAGCCGTGCCGTCCGACGAGATACCTCGATGACGTTCGAGAACCGAAGCGATGCGGGCCGGCAACTCGGCTCGCGGCTGACCGAATACGCCAAGCGTCCGGGCGTTCTCGT
Organism: Vicinamibacterales bacterium; assembly: GCA_035537875.1. GTDB lineage: Bacteria > Acidobacteriota > Vicinamibacteria > Vicinamibacterales > CAVVIG01 > DATLLJ01. The sequence continues at coordinate 36,019 of DATLLJ010000036.1, forward strand.
CCTGGCGTTGCCGCGGGGCGGCGTCCCAGTGGCCTTCGAAGTCGCGTCCGCTCTGTCCGCTCCTCTCGATGTCTTCCTCGTCAGGAAGCTGGGTGTGCCTGGTCACCATGAGCTGGCGATGGGGGCCATTGCGGCCGGCGGCATCGAGGTGCTGAGCGAAGATCTGATTCGCGATCTCGGCATTCCGCGTGCGCTGGTGCAGCAGGTCGCTGTGCGGGAACGGCTCGAGCTCGAGCGACGGGACCGAGCTTATCGCGGCGACCGTCCGGCCCCGGTCCTGCGCGGGCGTACGATCATCCTCGTGGACGACGGCCTGGCGACCGGCTCGACAATGCAGGCCGCCGTTCTCGCGCTGCGACAGCAGGCGCCGGAGGCGATTGTCGTCGCCGTGCCGGTCGGGGCCGCCGACACGTGCGAACGACTGGCGCGCATCGCCGACCGCGTCGTCTGCCTGTCGATGCCTGAACCCTTCCGTGCAGTGGGACTCTGGTATCGGGATTTCAGTGAGACGAGCGACGAAGAGGTGACTGCGTTGCTCGCATCGGCAACCCCCCGTCCGAACCCGGGTTCGGGTGCCGGATCGACTTCCATGGCGGATCCCGTAGAGGCCGTCCGAAGACACGCGATCACGCTCACCGGGGCTCCTTCGCAATACGACGCGTTGATTGAAGGCGTCGGTGACGCTCGCATCGTGCTGCTCGGAGAGGCCACGCACGGAACCCATGAGTTCTATCGCGAGCGGGCGTTCATCACGAGGCGACTGATTCTCGAGAAAGGCTTCCGTGCCGTCGCCGTTGAAGCCGACTGGCCCGACGCGTATCGCATCAACCGCTACGTGCGTGGTGCGGGCGGTGACGGGGACAGCGTCGAGGCGCTCGGCGATTTCGGCCGGTTTCCGACGTGGATGTGGCGCAACGCGGACGTGCTGGACTTCGTCGGGTGGCTCCGATCTCATAACGATGAGAAGCCACCGGTCGATCGAGCCGGGTTCTACGGACTCGATCTCTACAGCCTGCGCGCCTCCATGCAGGCAGTTCTGGCGTACCTCGACAAGGTCGATCCCGACAGCGCCAGACGCGCCCGCAGCCGGTACGCCTGTTTCGATCGATTCGGCGACGAGATGCAAGAGTACGGGTACGCCGCCGGGCACGGGCTCGAGCCTTCGTGCGAACGCGAGGTCGTCACGGAGCTGCTCGAATTGCATCGGCGCCGGGCGGATTACGCGAACCGTGATGGACGCGTGGCAGCCGATGACTACTTCTTCGCGGAGCAGAACGCGCGTCTGGTGCGCAACGCGGAGGAGTACTACCGGACCATGTTCCGCGGTCGCGCCGAATCGTGGAACCTCCGAGACCGGCACATGACGGATACGCTGGTCGAGTTGCTGCGCTTCCTCGACAGGACGCAGCCAGGCGCGAAGGTCGTGGTGTGGGCGCACAACTCCCACCTGGGCGACGCCCGGGCGACCGAGATGGGTCAGAGCGGTGAGTTAAACGTTGGACAGCTCGTGCGCGAACGATTCGGGTCCGAGTCGGTGCTGGTGGGCTTCACCACGTCCACGGGTACGGTAACCGCGGCCACGGAATGGGACGGGCCGGCGCACCGGCGTCACGTCAGGCCTCCGCTCACCGGCAGTTACGAGCGGCTGTTTCACGACGTCGGCATTCCTCGCTTCCTCCTGCCGCTGCGGAACGAACCGGCCCTGGCCAGCGCGCTCGGCAGGCCCCGGCTGGAGCGTGCGATCGGCGTCATCTACGTACCGGAGACCGAACGCCGAAGCCATTATTTCCATGCCCGCCTGCCAGAGCAGTTCGATTTCGTCATGCACTTCGACCAGACGAGGGCCGTCGAACCGCTCGAGCGCACGCCGCTGTGGGAGGCAGGCGAAGTCGCGGAGACATACCCATCAGGGCTGTAGGGCCCGCCGATCGGGGGCGCGCGAGCCCAGATGATGGGGCAGACTAGAACCCATCTCATAGTGCGCCGCTACGGCATGGAATCACGAACAAAGACAAGCGAATGCCTTTCGTGTTCTTGTGATTTCGTGGCCGATCGATCTAGAGTCCTTCAACACAGCAGCACTCGTGACAGACCGCCGTCGTCGCACATTCGGGATTGTGGTCGTGACCGCGGGCATGGTGTCGGCCACCTGGTGGGTGGTCCAGCGGGCGCTCCGCTCCGCGGAGGCTTCGAATCAGCTCTTCGTGCGCACCCAGGGGGGGCTGCTCTCTGCCGAGAGCGTGCTCCTCGGCGTGCTCGTCGTGGGTGCCGCGTTTCTTGGTGGCTTCATCTGGCTGCTGACTCAGACCGTCTCGCGGGAACGGGGACGCGCCGAGCATCTGCTGCGGGCCAGAGAGGATCTGGAAGTCGAGGTCGATGCTCGTTCCGACGAGCTGCGCGATCAGAGTGCCAGGCTCCAGTCCGTCATCGACTCGGCTGTCGACGGCATCATCGTCATCGACGCGAGTGGGCGTATCGAGTCGTTCAACGGGGCAGCCGAACAGCTGTTCGGCTACCCGGCATCCGAGGTCGTCGGCCGAAACGTCAATGTGTTGATGCCCTCGCCGGACCACGAGGCCCACAACGGCTATCTGTCGCGGTATCTCGAGACCGGAGCGCCTACGATCATCGGCGTCGGCCGCGAGGTGACCGGTCGGAGGCGAGATGGCACGACGTTTCCGCTGCACTTGTCGGTCGGCGAAATGCAGGTGGGAGGCGAGCGCAAGTTCACCGGCGTGCTTCACGACCTCAGCGCCCGCGTCCAGCTGGAGGAACGCCTCCGGGCCAGCGAAGAGCGGTGGCGATCGATTATCGAGTCAGCCGTTGACGGCATCATCGTCATCGACGCGTACGGACAAATCGAGGCCTTCAATCCCGCCGCCGAGCGCCTCTTCGGCTACGCCAAAGCCGACGTAGTCGGACGCAATGTGAACATGCTGATGCCGTCCCCTTACCGTGAGGAGCACGACGTGTACCTCGCTCGATACCTCGCGACCGGCAGGAAGAAGATCATTGGAGTCGGCAGGGAGGTGACCGGTCTCCGACGTGATCAGACGACCTTCCCGCTGCATCTGTCGGTCGGCGAAATGGTCGTGAATGGCGAGCGCAAGTTCACCGGCATCCTTCACGATCTCAGCGCGCGGGTCCGCATCGAGGAGCAGCTGCGCGAGCAGTCCACCCTCGCGAGGCTGGGCGAGATGGCCGCCGTCCTCGCCCACGAGATCAAGAACCCGCTCGCGGGCATCCGCGGCGCCATCCAGGTGATTGGGGGGCGCCTGCCTGCAGATTCCCGCGATGCAGCGATGACCAAGGAAATCGTCGCCCGTATCGACGCGCTCGACAGGCTCATGAAGGACCTGCTTCTGTTTGCCAGACCTCCCCGCCCGCGGCCGGCGATCGTCGAGGTCGCCGGTCTGGTGGCGACGACGGCGGATCTGCTCCGGGAGGATCCGATGCTCAAGGGGGTCAGAATCGAAGTCGAGGGATCGGCGCCACCGATCCAGGCCGATCCGGAGCTGCTCAAAATCGTGTTCCAAAACCTCCTCGTGAACGCGGCGCACGCCCTGCAGGGCAGCGGCACGATTCGAATTGCGCTCTCGACGCTCGAGAATGCCTGCCGCATCGCCGTCAGCGACACCGGCGCCGGCATTCCTCCTGACATTCGAGAGAAGATCTTCACGCCGTTCTTCACGACCAAGTTACGCGGATCGGGGCTCGGGCTTCCGACCGTGAAGCGGCTCATCGAGGCGCATCACGGCACCGTGAGCATCGAATGTCCTCCTGCGGGTGGCACCGTGGTCAACATCGAGCTTCCATCGCAGGTTCAAGCCGTATAGCGATACGGGAATGGACCGACTCTTGAAGGGATCGCTACGTCCGCCGGTTTGTCCGAGCAACCGGTCGGCATCCGCGAAACTTTTCCCCATGATAGAGAGAAAGTCCGCAGGACTCCGCGTGCTGGTCGCCGAGGACGAGCTGCTCACTCGATGGTCGATTGCCGAGTCGTTGGCAGGTTCGGGCCACACCGTCGTCGAGGCCAGCGACGCCTCCGCGGCGATTCGTGCGTTGACAGAGACGCCTGCGCCCATCGATGTCGTGCTCCTGGACTACAAGCTGGAAGAAGCAGACGGCCTGGTCGTGCTGGCGGCCATACGAAGGATTGCCCCCTTCACACCGGTCGTCATGATGACGGTGTACTGGAGCCCCGAACTGGCGTTGAAAGCCCTTCAGCTCGGTGCCTGTGAGGTCGTTGCCAAGCCGTTTGACATGGACGACCTCGCCTCTCTGGTCAGCCGTGCCTATGGTCAACGACCCCACTAACAAGCCTGACGATCGGCTCTTTGGCGTCCGACTTGCTCCGGAACCGTTCGGATGAGCTCGATACGAGAAAGAACAAATCCATGGTCAATCGTCCCGTCGGAATTCTAGTAACCGTGGTGCTGGGGCTCTCTGTCGCGAGCAGTGCCTTCGCTCAGACGCCGCCGACGCCGGTCGTCTGGAGTCACGGCACGACCGTCAATCTCTTTGCCGGCGTCGCGACTGCATCGTCGGACACCGGACCGCTGGCCGGTGGCGCGTTCGGATGGGAGGTCACCCCCAGGATAGCCATCGAAGGGAGCGGATCGTGGCTGGATCGTGCGGACGGCGCCGGCGCGTTCGCCGCCGACCTCAAAGCGTTGGTCAACCTGGCGCCCGGAAGGTCCGTGATGCCGTTTCTTCACGGCGGGGTCGGTATGTACCGGGCCTGGTTCGATCTCTCGCAGGGGACCCTACCCGACTTCTACGCGGATCGCCTCGAGGATAGCGCGGTCGCGGTGACGACGCCGACGTTTACCGACCCCTCGTTCGTGGTCGGCGGCGGCATGAACTTCTTCGTCAGCCGCCACTTGGCGGTTCGGCCGGACGTAGACTGGAAGATCGTCCGGAGCCACTCGGAGAGTTACGTCGTAACCACGGTCAACGTGCATTTGGCCTATCATTTCGAGGACCATCCCATTACCCCCAGTCGTCTCAAGTCTGGCCGATGAAGATTCTCCTTGCCGTCGACGGATCGGATTGCTCGGAGCGGGCTGCCGAGATGGTGGCGTCGCAGTTTCCTCAAACGAGCAGCGACATTCGGGTGTTACACGTCGATGAATGGCCGAAGGGCTTGCCCACCGAGCTCGCCTTCGCCGAGGGACCGGCGGCGGCGAAGGCGGTGCTGGTGTCTCACGAGCGGCGGCGCCTCGACGCCGAGGCGCTGGTTTCGCGTCATGCCGCCAACCTGCGTGCCGCGGGACTCCGCACCAGCACCGTCGTCCGATTGGGAGACGCGCGCGAGGGCGTTCTCGAGAGCGCGGCCGAGTGGGGCGCCGATCTCATTGTGCTCGGGTCGCACGGCAGAACCGGCGTCAACCGGTTCCTGCTGGGGAGCGTTTCGGAAAGCGTGGCGCGTCATGCGCCATGTTCAGTGCTGATCGTACGAACCGGCTCGGCTGGTGCCTAGAGGAGGGGCATGCTGATGAAGCAGGAACACGTTCAATCGTTCCCCATGTCCGCGTTCTCGAGCCGAAGCGCGCCATCGGCCGGCAAGGCCTTCGACCGCTGGGCGCTCGCGCGAATTCAAGCGTCGGTGCCTGGCGCGCGGCTCCGCTTCGTGCTCTGGGATGGATTCGAGCTCGTGCCGCCCGCGGGCCCCGCTGTGGCCACCATCATCTTCAGGAATCGGCGCGCGCTCTTCAGCTGGGTCTGGGATCCTGAGCTCAATTTCGGGGAAGCCTACATGTTCGGGGCGGTAGAAATCCGAGGCGATCTCGTGCAGGCGCTGCAGGAAGTGTATCGGGGCTGGCCGGAGGTGCGGCGGGGCCGTCGACGCGCCGCACGCGAGCGAAACGGCGTCGACACGGCACGCAACAACGTGCACCACCATTACGACCTCGGCAACGATTTCTATCGACTCTGGCTGGACCGGGAGATGGTCTACACCTGCGCGTACTTTCCGACGCCGGCCAGCTCGCTGGAGGAAGCGCAGACAGCCAAGCTGGACCGCGTCTGCCGGAAGCTCCAGCTCAGACCCGGCGAACGGGTGGTCGAAGCGGGATGCGGGTGGGGAGCGTTGGCGCTCTTCATGGCGAGACAGTACGGCGTGAACGTTCAGGCGTTCAACGTGTCCACCGAACAGATTGCGTATGCACGCCGGCGCGCGGCGGAGGAAGGACTGGCCGACCGCGTACAGTTCGTCGAAGATGATTACCGCAACGCGAGGGGGCGCTACGACGTGTTCGTCTCCGTGGGGATGCTCGAGCATGTCGGTCTCGCCGAGTACACCACGCTTGGCCGCATGATCGATCGCTCGCTGACCGAGCATGGTCGAGGGTTACTGCATTTCATCGGGCGCAATCAGGCGATGCCGCTCAATGCGTGGATTCGGAAGCGAATCTTTCCCGGTGCTTATACGCCGACGCTGGCCGAGGTCTTCGACCGGGTGATCGAGCCACAGGACCTGTCGGTGCTCGACGTCGAGAACCTCCGGTTGCATTACGCGAAGACGCTGGAGCACTGGTCGGACCGCTTCGAGGCCAACGCCGGACAGGTCGCCAGCATGTTCGACGAGACCTTCGTTCGCGCGTGGCGACTCTATCTGTCCGGCTCTCAGGCGGCGTTTGCGAGCGGGTGCATGCAGCTGTTTCAGGTGCTGTTCGCGCGCGGGCGCAGTAACGAGATTCCGTGGACGCGCGAGAGCGCGGCCCGGTAAGCGATGTGGCGCGAGAGCGCGGCCGTCTGAGAAGATGTGGCGCGACAGTGCAGTCCATCAAGCCAGGCCTTGACTCGTGCGACGTTCTCATCGTCGGTGGCGGCCCCGCCGGCTCGACCTGTGCCTGGAAGCTGCGCCGCGCCGGCCTGGACGTCGCGATACTGGACCGCGCGGTGTTCCCACGCGACAAAGTCTGCGGCGGGTGGATTACGCCGCAAGTCGTCACAGACCTCGAGCTCGATCTCGAAGAGTACGGGCGTAGACGAACCCTTCAAGCCATCAGGGGGTTCCGGACAGGCACCATCGGCGGACGGCGTGAGGTTGAGACGATTTACGAGCGCGTGGTGAGCTACGGTATTCGCCGGTGCGAGTTCGACGATTACCTGCTGAGGCGGTCTAACGCTCGAGTGCGCTGCGGGGTTGCCATATCGAGTATCCGGCAACAGGGTGGCTGCTGGGTTGTCAACGACTCCATCACAGCGCCGATGTTGGTCGGGGCGGGTGGCCATTTCTGCCCGGTGGCCCATCAGCTCAACGACAGCCTCGAGCACCGCGCCGAGGGCCCGCTGGTGGTTGCGCAGGAGATCGAGTGCGCCGTCGAGCCGGCCACCGCAGCTCGGTTTTCTGTGGCGCCGGACGTTCCTGAGCTCTACTTCTGCAAGGACCTCAAGGGGTATGGCTGGTGTTTTCGCAAGCAGGGCTACGTCAACATCGGGCTTGGCCGCGCCGATCGCCACTCGCTGCCGAAGGCGACATCGGAGTTCGTCGAGTTCCTCGAACGGCGGCGGAAGATACCGCCCGGCGGCTCATGGAAGTGGCGCGGCCATGCGTACCTCCTGCACGGAGGTGCCCGCCGGCGCGCAGTCGGTGATGGTGTGGTGCTGGTCGGGGACGCCGCGGGTCTCGCGTACCCGAAAAGCGGGGAAGGCATCCGGCCCGCGATCGAATCGGGCCTGCTCGCCGCGTCGGCGATTCTCGACGCCGATGGACGTTACACGCGCGAGCGCCTGGCGCCTTACGAAGGCGCCCTTGTCGGCCGTCTCGGAGGCGGACTGCGAGTCGACCTCCTGTCGTCCGTTATAGCGGCTCGCATGCTCGCGCCGTTTGCCGGCCTCTTGCTCCAGGTGCCGGGCTTCGTGCGGCATGTTGCGCTCGATCGCTGGTTCCTGCACGCTGACGTGCCGCCGCTCGCGGCCGCGTGACCGCGCTAGACGCGGTAGCGCTGCTCCATCTGGCGTTCGCTCGCGACCAGCTTCACCAGCTCATTCAGCTCGTCGGCAAAGAACCGCACGATGTCGTCGAAGGTGAGGATGCCGACGAGGCCTCCTTCCCGATCGACGATCGGAAGCCTGCGGACGCCGCGCTGGCGCATGAGCCGGATCGCGTCCGAGACGTTCATGCCCTCGTCCGCGGTCACGAGCTCGGAGCTCATGGCGTCGCTCACCATCAGGTACGCAAGATGGCTGGGATCGGACGCGACGATGCTCAGGACGATGTCGCGGTCGGTGAGGATTCCGACCGGGACCCGGCGATCGCCTCGGTTTTCGATCACGATGACATCGCCGACGTGGAACATCCGCATACGCTTGGCGGCGTCGACGATACACTCGCCTTTGGGTGCGATAACGACGTTTCGATTGCAGATTTCGCCCACGGTCATATAAGCCTCCCGGCGTCAGTCTTTTCGCATCAGCAGAAACACTTCCAAGCCGCGCCGCCAGATCGACAGGAAAATCGGCGCGTGCGGTTCGATCTCGCGCAGAGCGACGGCGGTTTCGGTCGCCGTATGAACCGGTCTTCGATTGACGGCGCGGATAACGTCGGTCACGATCAGGCCGGCCTCGTCAGCTGGGCTGTCCAGGGCGACGTCCACGACCAGCGCGCCGTTCACACCTGGCGGAACCGCCAGCCGGTTGGCAGTCGCCGCCGTGAGCTCATCGAGTGTCAACCCGTCGAGATCGTCGCTGGCGGGCCGCGCTGATGGTTCCACGATGTTGACGGGTAGCTCCTCTACGACGACGGGGCTGGACTTCAGCACGGCGCCATCGCGGAAGATCGTCAAGTTTACACTCGTGCCTGGCCGAGTCGAAGAAACGGCAGCGATGAGCTGACGCGTGTCCCGCACCACGCCCCCGTCCATTTCGACAATGACGTCGCCCGCGCGCAGACCTGCCCGCGCAGCGCCTGAATCACCATCGACCCGCATGATCAGCGCACCAGCCGCGTCTCGCAAGCCGAGCTGGCGCGCTTCGTCCTCCAGAATCGGACCCTCATGGAACTGCACGCCGAGCTGCCCGCGCACGACCTTGCCTTGCCGCAGCTGAGGCAGCAGTGCCTTCACGGTGTTGATCGGCATCGCAAAACCGATCCCGGCGTGGCCCGTCGTATCCGAGTCGATGATAGCGGTATTGATACCTATCACTTCACCTCGAACGTTGATCAGGGGGCCTCCGGAGTTACCGGGATTGATGGCCGCATCGGTCTGAATCATGTCCTGCCACTGTCCGTCCACCATCTGGAAAGGCCGTCCCTGAAAGCTGACGAAGCCCACCGTGACAGTATGTCCGAGCCTGAACGGATTGCCGATGGCTACCACCCAGTCGCCCGGCTCCAGCGTACTCGAATCGCCGAACGTGACCGGCTGCAGGTTGGGCGGTGGGTCGGCGAGCTTGATGAGAGCCGTGTCCGTCAGTGGATCGCTGCCGACGACGACCGCGTGGTACTGCTTGCGGTCGTCGCCGAACAACGTGACGTCGATGACGGTCGCCCCTTCGATGACATGGTAATTCGTGAGGATTTCCCCGGTCCTGCTGATCACGAACCCCGAACCCAGGAGACGCTCCACGCGGTCGGCGGGCTCGGGCGGGGTCAGGCCAAAGAGCCTAAAAACCTCTTGTTCTTCGAAGCCCCATTCGTGGCCGCGCGTTCGGGTCACGATCGACACTACGGCCGGGTTCTGCCCGCGCGCGATGTCTCTGAACAGTCTGGCGCCGATCGAAGCCGGCTGAAGCTGGTCACCCTCACGCGGTCTGGCAGTAACATGAGGCACCAGCGTCGTGAGGGATCCGATCACCAACAGGGCTTGTACGGCATGTCTGGTCATTGAACTGGCCGATGCAATACGCTTGCTAGGAGGCAGTGCCGGGAATCCGGCAGCAGGGGAGGGAAAATGGAGCCAATGAAGCGGGTGCAGCGGATTGTCGTCGGCGCCCTGGTCACTGCGCTCTGCAGCGCACTCGCTGCCGCGGCCGCGCAGGACCGGTTCGTGCCGGCGGCCCGCTACCGGAACGGCGAGCTTCCGCAGATCCCGATTCAGGCCGTGGGCGGCGGTGAGGTGCTGCTGGAGCTGACGGTCAGCAGCAACGGGAACGTGGCGTCTGTCAGGCCGCTTCAGACCACCTCGTTGTTCACCGAAGCGTTGACCGACGTCGTGACCGGTTGGCAGTTCGTGCCCGCTCAAAACGAAGGGAAACCAGTCGATTCGAAAGTGCTCGTTGCCGGCCTTTTTCGCCCCCCGAGTCTCAACACGCCCACGCTTGGAGAGGTTCCCACAGATGTGGGGGCCCCGTCTCCCGACGCGCCTTTTCCGACGTTGACCATCATGCCGCCGTATCCGCCACTCGCCCTTGAGTCAGGCGTTGGATTGGTCGAGGTGCAGGTGGACCCGACTGGCGCGGTCGCTGACGCTCAAACGGTTCGGTCCGCCCCGCCATTTGACGAACCCGCTCTCGAATCGGCCCGGCAGTGGAAGTTCCGGCCAGCCCGCGTCCGCGGGGTCGCTGCTGCCACGTACGCGTATATCGTGTTCGCGTTCCGCCAACCGGTGACGAACCTCCGCGGCAGATGAGGCTGCGGAATATTCCGCAGCGGCCGGATTATTCAGCGTCGGTCCCCTTGAGGCATGGCGATTGCGTACTTCGAGGATTTCAGCCCAGCCGAGAGGTGGTCTCGATGCGCGACCAGGTGCTCCGGCCGGCGGGTGGGGTCAACCTTACGAGGGACGCCATGAATTCGGAAAACATTGGAGAGCCCGTCGCTATCCGAGTGCCCATTGGCAGACAGTGGCTGGACGGCGATCTCGCAATGCCCTCTCAGCCCAAGGGCATCGTGCTCTTTGCACACGGGAGCGGGAGCAGCCGTCACAGCCCCCGAAATCAATTCGTGGCGCGCGCGCTTCGTCAGCGCGGTTGTGCGACGTTGTTAATCGATCTGCTGACTCCCCCCGAAGAAGCCGTGGATGCCCGTACTGCCGAGTTCCGGTTCAACATCGAGTTACTGGCGGGCAGGCTCGTGACGATTGTCGAGTGGCTCCGGGCGCAACCGCAGACCGCCGCGCTGCCAATCGGATTGTTTGGAGCCAGCACCGGCGGCGGCGCCGCGTTGATGGCGGCGGCTGCGAGGCCGCGCGAGATTGCTGCAGTCGTATCCAGAGGCGGACGACCCGACCTCGCTGGCAATGCCTTGCCAACGGTGAAGGCCCCGACGCTGCTCATCGTCGGTGGCCTCGACGCGCCGGTCATGCAGCTCAATCGCGGCGCAATGAACCGCATGCGGGCGGAGGTCTCCCTCGAGACCGTTACCGGCGCCACGCACCTGTTCGAAGAACCCGGGGCGCTCGAGCGCGTGGCGGCGCTGGCAGGCAACTGGTTCGAGCGGCACCTGGAGCCCATCCTGAGGCATGAGCAAAAAGGCGCCTGAACGACAGTCGGCGTCCGGATGGGAGCACTTCGACCATGGCGCCGACATCGGCGTGCGTGGCCTCGGCACCACAAAGGAGGCGGCATTCGAACAAGTCGCTGTCGCTCTCACCGCGACAATCACCGATCCCGCCTCCGTGCGGCCGGATCTCGCTGTCGAGATTGCCTGCGAGGCGCCAACTGACGAGCTGCTGCTGGTCGATTGGCTCAACGCGCTGGTGTACGAAATGGCTACCCGCCGCATGCTCTTCGGTGCGTTCACGGTGACCTTCGAGGATTCGCGGTTGGTCGGCACGGCGTGGGGCGAACCTGTGGACCTGGCGCGGCACGCGCCGGCCGTTGAAGTCAAAGGCGCAACCTACACGGCCCTGCGGCTCGCACGGGACGGGGACGGTACGTGGGTCGCTGAGTGCGTGGTGGATGTCTAGTGGATCTCTCCCGGCTCGTTCGACAATCGGAGACCGGATGGCGGATTGAGCCGCACGGCGCGATGCGTGTGCCGGGCATCATCCACGCAACCGAGTCGCTCGTTCGCGAGATGGACGCGAAGGTTTACGAGCAGGTGGTCAACGTGGCGACCCTGCCGGGAATCGAGCGCGCCTCCTACGCGATGCCCGACGCCCACTGGGGATACGGGTTTCCCATCGGGGGAGTGGCAGCCTTCGACGCCGATCGCGGCGGCGTGGTGTCGGCCGGAGGCGTTGGGTTCGACATCTCATGCGGCGTCCGAAGCCTTCACACCGGGCTCACCGTGGGGGAAATCGATCCGGTCAAGAAGGCCCTCGCCCACGAGCTGTCGCGGAGCGTCCCCGCGGGCGTGGGCAGCATCGGGCGTCTTCACCTCGACACCGCCGAGATGGACGCGATGCTTTCGGGCGGCGCTCGCTGGGCCGTCGAGCGCGGCTACGGCACGGCCGCCGATCTCAATCGGATCGAGGAACGCGGCTGCATGGCAGGTGCGAGACCGGAGCAGGTGTCCATGCACGCGAAGCGGCGTCAGCAGGATGAAATGGGGACGCTCGGATCGGGCAACCACTACCTCGAGGTGCAGCAGGTCGTCAGGCTGTTCGACCCGCGAATCGCCTCCGTGTTCAAAATTCGTGAAGGCGACGTCGTCGTCAGCATCCACTGCGGTTCCCGAGGGCTGGGTCATCAGATCGGGAGCGAGTTCTTGAAGCGGATGGCGGTCGAGGCGCCGGAGCACGGCCTCTCGCTGCCGGATCGCGAGCTGGCCTGTGCACCGATCAACTCTCCGTTGGGCGAGGCGTACTTGGGCGCGATGCGCGCGGGAATCAACTGCGCGCTCGCGAACCGCCAGATCATCACGCACCTGGTGCGCCAGGCGTTCAGCCATGTCGTGCCGAGGGCCGAGCTGTCGCTTCTTTACGACGTCTCGCACAACACCTGCAAGGTCGAAACGCATCGGATGGACGGGGCAGTCAAGCGGCTTTTCGTCCATCGGAAAGGTGCGACGCGCGCTTTCGGGCCTGGTCATCCCGACCTGCCGACGGAGTTTGCGTCAACGGGTCAACCGGTGCTCATCGGCGGCACGATGGGAACCGCTTCGTACATTCTCGTGGGCACCTCCGACAGCGAGGCGCGGTCCTTCGGTTCGTCGTGCCATGGGGCGGGACGCGCCATGAGCCGTCATCAGGCATTCAAGCAGTGGCGAGGACGGCAGGTGATCGATGAGCTGGCGGCGCGAGGCATTATCGTCAGAAGCCCCTCGTCGCGCGGCGTTGCTGAAGAGGCGCCCGGGGCCTACAAGGACGTGACGGCGGTGGTGGATGCCGCCGACCGGGCAGGGTTGTCACGGAAGGTCGCGAAGCTCGAGCCGGTGATCTGCGTGAAGGGCTGAGTTCGCCTGCATCGGATGCATGCCTCGCTCGTCGTGTCTGCGTGTGGCAGGCGGGTGCGCATCGATTGCGGCGCCGACTGGCTGGGACGAGTCGACGAACGACACGCTGCCCGATCTTGTTGACGCAGGGCGTGGAGGCCCGAATTGCCCACGACGGGTTGACCGCGCGGGTGAGACCGGCCCGCAGAGAGTCGTCTCGACTGGAGGACACATGCCTACGACCTTTCAAATAGGCCCGACGAAGCCGGGCAGTCCGGTCACCTGGGCTGTGATCGTGGCGGTTCTGCTGATAGTGCTCGCGGCGGCCGTGCTGTATCTGCTCTGAATGCGACTTCACGAATCCTGGGAGGGTCACTGGTGCATGCGGACGTGCTCCTCGGCCTCCGACGGCGGCGGAGAGCGGTGATCCGTGGGGCGCGGACTGAGGCGTTGGCGCGTTGGTGACGACCGACCAGCGTGACGTCATCGCGTTCCTGTCGACGCCCTCAGCCTACGGCCGCCAGGACGCCATCGAACGCATTGACACGCACATCAGCATCGTCTGGTTGGTTGGCGAGCGCGTCTTCAAACTGAAGCGCGCGGTGCGTTACGACTACGTCGACTATTCCACGGTCGAACGGAGGCGGTGGGCGTGTGAAGCCGAGGTGCGGCTGAACCGTCGAACCGCTCCGGCTATCTACCTGGGCGTTCGCCCTGTCACCCTTGAAGCGGACGGCCAGCTCGCCCTGGGGGGCAAGGGAACGCCCGTCGACTGGCTGGTCGAGATGGCACGCTTCGACCAGCAGACCTTGTTCGATCGACTGGCCGAGCAGCATCGACTCGAGATAGGTCTGATGGAAGGGCTGGCTGATGCTATCGCGAGCCTGCACGCCAGGGCCGAACCGCGGTTCGATCGCGGAGGGCGCGATGGGATGGCGTGGGTGATCGATGGCAATGCGCGCGGTTTTGCCGAGCAGGGCGTCTCAATCCTCGACCTCGACGCGTGTACACGGCTGACGGCCGACGCTCGCAGCGAGCTCGCACGCCAGGGCACGCGCCTGGACGACCGTCGCCGCCGCGGGCTGGTTCGTGAGTGCCACGGAGACCTTCACCTTCGGAACATCTGCCTCGTTGACGGCGTCCCGACGCTGTTCGACGCCATCGAGTTCAACGACGACATCTCGTGCATCGACGTCGTTTACGATCTGGCGTTCCTGCTGATGGACTTGTGGCGCCGAGGCCTGCCGCTGCACGCCAATCTCGTGTTCAACGAGTACATGACTCAAACCGGAGATTTCGAGAGCCTGTCGCTTCTGCCACTGTTCCTGTCGTGCCGAGCCGCGGTCCGCGCGAAGACGAGCGCGACAGCTGCGAGTATCCAGCCGGACGAGCAGCAGCAGCGACTCGCCGGTGCGGCCGCGGGCGAGTACTTGAGCCTGGCTGGGAATCTGTTGCGGGCGCGGACGCCGTGCCTCGTCGCCGTGGGAGGATTCTCGGGGTCAGGCAAGTCGACGCTCGCGCGGGCAGTTGCGCCGATCCTTGGCCACGCGCCCGGCGCGCTGATCCTCAGAAGCGATGTGATTCGCAAAATGCACCTGGGGGTCGACCCCATGACGCGGCTGGACGCCGACGCCTATGCCGGCGACATCAGCGCCCGCGTGTACCGGATTCTCGCGGACCGCGCGCGAGCGGCCCTCGAAGCGGGCCACGCCGTCATCGCCGACGCCGTCCACGCGCGCGCGGCCGATCGGCTGGCCATCGAGACCGTCGCGCGCCAGCTCGAGGTCCCGTTCGTCGGACTCTGGATTGACGGGCCTGAGAGCCTGTTGCGGAGCCGACTCCGCGGTCGGGCGAGGGATGCCTCCGATGCAACGGACGAGGTGCTCGAACTCCAGGTTCGCAGCGGAACCGGACCGCTTGCCTGGCACCGCCTGGACGGCTCCGAAAGCCCCGATCAGGTTCGACAAGCGGCCGCCGCAGTCCTTGCCGGCTCTGCGGTCGCGTCCTCGGTCACTGCTCTGTGATCCGCGCGTCGAGACGGATCGGCGTCTTCAGCGATGCTGAGACGAGGCACGCTTTTTCGGCCTTTTCGAGCGCTCGCTGCGTCTTGTCGCGGTCGGTTCCAGCGGCGACGACGACGCTCGGACGAAGGACGATCTCTGTGAAGCGAGTCGCGCCGTCTTGCCGGTCGACCGTGCCCTCAGTGGTGACGTCGACGCTGATGATATCGATTTTCGAGAGACGTGCGACCGAACGAAGCGTAAACAGGAAGCAGGTCTCGACAGCGGCCACCAGGAAGAGCTCCGGGCTCCAGGCATCGCCGGGCCCGTCGAAGTCTGCCGGCGGTGCCGTCTGCAAGCCTGGCACACCGGCCGCTGTGAGCTCCGCGTAGCCCGAAACGCCCCCTGTGAGTCGCACGCGATAGGTATGTGGCAGCGGTGTCATGGACCCATCCTTTTCGATTGATAGAAGAGCCCGGCCGGCAGGGGAACGAAGCCTGGACCGGTGGATCCGGCGGATGGCCCGCTGGGGGCCGGGCGTCCTGAAATCGGCGACAATGGTGCGCACATCATGACCCTTGGCACCATCCTGTGTCCCGTCGATTTTTCGGAGCAGTCGCAGCAGGCGCTTCGATGGGCCGGCGCCCTGGCCTGGCGCTACAACAGCCGTCTTGTTGTCCTGACCGCCGTCGATCCGCTGCTCGCTCGGGCCGCCAGGATGCGGCTGGGCCTGGATCTCGCCAAGGTGGAAACGGAACCGGAGTTGCGCCTCTTCGTCCGGTCGGTGCTTCCGGACGCGACTGGGGCGCCGCAAGCGCTGATTGAGGTCGGGGTGGGCAACGCTTCGGAGGTGATCTTGCGGGCCGCCGAAAGGGAAGCCGCCGACCTGCTCGTCCTCGGCACACATGGCCTTGGCGGATTTCAGAAGGTCCTGCTCGGCTCTACGACCGAGCAGGTGCTCCGCCGGACGAAGAAGCCGGTCTTGGCCGTGCCACTCAACCTGGGCGCGCAGGCGGTTGCGCTCGACGCAGCCGGCCCTCGGTTTGCGCTGTCCCGCATCATGGTCGCGACGGACTTCAGTGAGCCGTCGGCGATGGCCTGCCGATGGGCAGGAACACTCGCGGGGGAGCTCGGCGGAAGCCTGCTCCTCATCCATGTCGTTGCGCCGCTTGCGGTTGCGCCTCGCTGGCGATCTCATGTCGTCGAGGTCGACGCGGAGCGGGTTCGACTGGCGCGGGAAAGGCTTGACGCTGTGCTCCGTGATCAGCCGGCGTCAGTCGAGCACGAAACAGCCGTATCGGTTGGACGACCGGCCGAATCGATCTCGTCCATGGCCGCGGAACGGGGGGTGGCGCTGATCGTCATGGGGCTGACCGGACAGAGTGGTCAGGCGATCCGGCCTGGCTCCATTGCCTATCGAGTGCTGACTCTCTCTCACGTTCCGGTGCTGGTAGTGCCCTCGTACGAGCAGGAAACAGGGGTCACGGCGCAGGCCGCTCAATGACGCGCATGCCGTCGGCGAGCGTATCCGGCGGGTGAAGTACGACCGGCTGGGCAGGCTGCAGTCCGTCCTTCACCTCGGCATCGGTCGCATTGCGCTGGCCGAGTTCGACTGCCTGAGTCCGCGCGCGGGCATTCTCCACCCTGAACACGGCCCAGTCATTGCCACGCCGGAACAGGGCGCCGGTCGGCACGGTGAGGACGTCCGGGGCTTCCCAGGCGACAATCCGGACCTCCACGCGATAGCTGTCGCCGAGGGCCTTGGCGGCCGTCGCGACGTCGACGAAATCGACGATCACGTTCACGCGCTGTTCTTCGACGCCGAGCGCCGAGATCTTCATGAAACCCGAGGGCTCGACACGTCGGACCCGACCTTCGAGCGTGTGCCCGCCGCCCCATTGCTCGATGAGAACGCGGGCATTGGCCGGCACCCGAACGGCATCGGTCGACAGCAGGTCGGCCACTACCTCGAGGCGGCTGGCATCGCCGACCTCCAGCAACGGCTCGCCGGCCTGAACGACCGATTCGCTTTCGCGCATTCGCTTCAGCACGACGCCGTCAATCGGCGACCTGATTTCGATTGGCCGTCCTCCACCGCCGGCGCCTGGCGACTGGAGCCTGGCTCGCGCCATCTGCAGGTCGAACTCGGCGCGGTTTACGCTGAAATCCGAGGCTCTGAGCGCTTCCTCGGCCGTTTTGACGTCGGTTTGGGTGGCTTCGAGCTCGTCGCGCGAGATGGCTCCCGCTTCGGCCAGCCCCTGCTGCCGGCGGAGCAGCGATCGTGCCCGCTCGAGGGCGGCGGACGCGCGGTCCCGCTCGGCCCGTGCCTGGCCGAGCGCGGCCCGGGAGGCCTCTATCGCCGCTGACAGCTCGGCCTGAGTGCGGGTGTCGAGCAAGGTGGGCTGCGCCGGCGTCAGGTGTGCCAGCACGGTCTCGCCCCGGACGACCGGATCCCCCGGTTCGAGCTCAATCCGCTGCAGGCGCCCCGAAACGGGCGCCGACACGACGAACCGCTCGCGGACGCGGGTCTCTCCCTCTTCGTCGATCGTGACCTGCAGAGGGCGTCGTTCCACACGCGCCAGGTCCACCTCGACAGACTCCGGCCACAGCGCGGCGGCGAGGATCGCCAGAACGATCCCGCTCACACCAAGTATCCGCCAGTTCGACAGCCATCGCCGCATCGCGTTGATTTACTCCCGGATCTTCAGCACGGCCACCAGATCAAGCCCGTCGAGGCGGCGCCTCACCACCAGCCCCGATACCAGTGTTGCAGCGATAACGGTCAGGAAGGCCCAGGCCACGGCGGAGCGCGACACGACGAGCGGAAAACGATAGACCTCGCTGTCGAGTGATTGAACGATCAGCGCGGCCATCCCGTACCCCAGAAATCCGCCCGCGGGCAGCGCCACCATCGTGAGGAGCGCCAGCTCGCCGAGCAGAATGAGCGATATCTCCGCCCGGGTGAAACCAAGCACTCGGAGGCTTGCGAGCTCACGGCTCCGCTCGGAGAGCGACACGCGCGCCGCGTTGTAAACGACGCCAAAGGCGATGATTCCCGCGAAGACCACGTTGAACAGAATCGAAATGTTCATGTTCGCCGCCAGCGTCTCCCTGAAGTTGCGGATCACCGCGCTCTTGAAACCGGCCCCGGCAACGGCGGGGAGCCGCTTGAGCTCGTTCGAGAGCCTCGACTCCTGGCTCGTGTCGATCGCCAGGGCCGCGCCGGACAGGACGTCGCCTTCGCGCATGAGATCGTGCAGCGAGTCGATATCCGTGTAGGCAGACAACCCCAGGACATCGTCGACAAGGCCCGCAACGGATATCCGCCGTACTGGGCGTCGCCCTTCGAGCACTTCAATCGTCACCTCATCTCCTGCAGCAATGCCTAGTACTTCGGCCAGCAGACGAGAGAGCACCAGACCCGACGGAGGCAGAGCGATCGCTCGGCCATGCGCGTCGACGATCCGCCTCAGGCGGGCGTCGGGGAAGACGCCGGTGATGGCGATGTTTCGGTGACGATGACCCGCCCGGATGCGCACCGGCACGACGCGCTGAGGTTCGACGGCGATGACCCCTGGCAGGTGTGCGAGCGCGTGCCTGGCTGCCGCCGAGCGCGGTTCGACGAACGTGACCGAGACGTCCTGACGTTCCGCGACCGAAAACTGGGTGGTGATCAAGCTGTCCATGGCGTCGATGAAGACGAAGCCGACGACTAGGATAGCCGCGGCGAAGCCGATACCGACAACGGAAGCCACCGCCCGGAACGGGTGGCGGGCCAGATTGCGCGTCACCATCCTCCCCGCGGTGCCCAGATGCCGCCCCACGAACGAGGCTTCCAGAATGCTTCGGCCGTACTGTGCCGGCGGCTCGGGTCGCATCGCCTCAGCCGGGGGAATGGCGACGGCTCGGCGGACGGCCGAAAACGCACCGAGGCTGGCCGCCGTCAAGGTCATGGCGGCGGCTTGCAGGACCACGGAGGGGGACAGGCGGTAGAGCAGCACGGGGAAGCGAAAGAACTGGTTGTAGAGGCCGATGATGATCTGTCCCAACCAGGCCCCGGTCGCAACGCCGATGAGCACCCCTACGCCGGCGATAAGGAGGCCCCACTTCACGTAGTGCCACGCCAGCGTCGCGTTCGCGTACCCGAGCGCCTTGAGAGCTGCAATCTGCGGCCGCTGAAGCGCGAGCGCGCGGGTCAGCGCGACGTTGAGGATGAACGCGGCGACACTCAGGAAGATGAGCGGCAGGATGAACCCGAACGTCTGAAGCTGGCTCAGCTCGTTTTCGAGCGTCCAGTTCGAGAGTTGGAGGGCGCGGGGGATGGCCCCCAGCCCCCCGTACGGCTCGATCAGCCGATCCAGAGCCGCGATGATGGCATCGACCGACGCGCCGGGCGAGACGGCGAGCGCCACATCGTTGAAGCCGCCCTCCATGTCGAAGGCGCTCGCCAGGGCGCGGCGTTCCATCCAGAACGTGGCGAATCGCCGGTCGTCTGGGACGATCTCGCCGGGTCGGATGTTGTAGATGTGCTCGGGCGACAGAGCGATGCCGACGACCGTCAGACGGCGAAGCCGTCCGTTGATGACGGCGCCCACCTGATCGCCCAGCTGGAGCCGGTTGGCCGTCATGAACCCCTCGCTCGCCAGGACCTCGTCCGGCCGATTGGCGTCGATCCACTGGCCTCGTCGGAGGAAAAGGTCGTTGACGGGTGGGCGGCGCTCGGCTTCCACCGAGATGAGCAGAGCGCTCGCGGGCTCGTCCAGGCCCGGCACGTTGAGGGTGACTGATGCGACGACACGCGCATCGACGGCTGTGACACCAGGGATTTGCGCGATGCGGTCACGAAGCGAGAGCGGGGCGCGCTTGAGAGACGCGAAGATATCGGCAAAGCGTTGGCGCTCGTAGTAGGCGCTCTGCGTGCGGCGGAGCGAGTCGAAGTTCGAGAGGTACATGACGAACATCGCCACGCCCGCCGCCACCACCATCGCGATGGCGAATGCCTGCCCCTTCATTTCGAGCAAGTCTCGCAAGAGCTTTCTGTTGAGCGCCGACAACGGCAGTCGTTTCACCATGACAGCTCGTGTGGTGAAACCTTGGTCGTTCGCTCCTCGACGCCGGTGACGCGGCCGTCGGCCAGGCGGATGACCCGATCCGCCATGGCGGCGATGGCGGCGTTATGGGTGATGACGATGGTCGTGGTGCCGAGCTCGGCGTTCACGCGCGCGAGCGCCTCGAGCACGACGATGCCGGTCGAGATATCAAGGGCGCCGGTCGGCTCGTCGCAGAGCAGAACCGAGGGGCGCTTGGCGATGGCCCGCGCGATGGCCACCCGCTGTTGCTCGCCGCCTGACAGCTGCGCGGGAAAATGATCGCTGCGCTGATCGAGGTTCACCATGCGCAGCGCGTCCAGCGGGTCCATCGGGCTGTCCGAGATCTCCGTGACCAAGGCGACGTTCTCCTGTGCGGTCAAGCTGGGAATCAGATTGTAGAACTGGAAGACGAAGCCGACGTGGCGGCGGCGGTAAGCCGTCAATTCCGCTTCGTTTGCTCGGGTCAGGTCGGTTTCTTTGTAGAGCACCTGACCGCTGGAAGGCACGTCGAGCCCGCCGAGAATGTTGAGCAGCGTCGATTTGCCTGACCCCGAAGGTCCGAGGAGGACCACGAAATGCCCTTCGTAGAGCACGAGGCTGACCTGACGAAGCGCATGGATGGCCACCTCGCCCATACGATAGACCTTGGCCAGCTCCCGCACGTCGAAAACGGTGGGGGTCATGTCGATTCAGGGAGTTGTGCGGCATCGTAACCACCTGCCGGGAAACCGGCAGGCCGTCGGGGACGATCGCCGAGGTGGCGTGGGCACATCCGATGCTATCGTGATAGGGCCTCGGCCGTCTCGCCTGGGCCCAACGGTTGCCACGCGCAGCGCTAGAAGGGGAGTGGAATATGGGTGTGGTCTTTCGGAAGATACTCGTTCCCATCGATTTCAGTGAACCGTCCAAGACGGCGCTCCACTACGCGAGGGAACTGGCTCTTCAATCCGGCGCGGAGCTTCACCTCGTCCACGTTGGCGAAGATCCCATGCTGCTCGCGGGCTGGCCCGCCCTCGCGGTCGATTCGGCGACGGAGATCGGCGAAGAAGCGGCCGCGATTCGAGAGCAGTTGACACAATTGCTGACGACGGACGACCGGGCCCGCATCAAGAGCGGGGTGCATGTCATCGTGGGACAACCCGTCGGCCTGGCCATCTCGCGCTTCGCAACCGAAGGAGAATTCGAGTTGATTGTCATCGGCACCCACGGGCGAGGAGGGCTCACGCACATCCTGATGGGGAGTGTCGCCGAGCAGGTCGTTCGATCTGCCCCCTGTCCGGTATTGACGATTCGCCACCCGACGCACCGGAAGGCCGCGGTGGAGCGGTTGCGTGCGGACGCGGCGAAGACCGACTCGAGGTGAGGTCGCCCAATGGAACCGGTCACTCCTCGTATCAATAACATCCTGTGTCCAACGGATCTGTCGGAGGCGTCGACGCACGCCATCGAACTGGCGACCACGCTCGCGCGCTGGTACAAGGGTCGAATCACGGCCCAGTACGTATATACGCCGATGGTCACGCCCATTCCGACGTTACCCACGACGACCGCGAGCGCGTCGCAGGCGGATGTGCAGCGCGCGCACGATCAGACTGCGGCCAGCTTTCGCGAGGCCCTCGAAGAAGGCCTCCACGTCGACGTGACAGTTGACGTCGGCCGGCCCGAGGTCGAGATTCTCGAACGCGCGAAGCGACTGCCTGCCGACGTGATCGTGATGGGGACCCACGGGGCGAGCGGCTTCGAGCGTCTGGTTCTGGGCTCAGTGGCCGAGAAGGTGCTGCGGAAAGCGCCGTGTCCGGTCCTGACCGTCCCGCCGCGGGCGCACTCCACCTCCGTTGTGCCTTTCAAGCAATTGCTTTGCGCGATCGATTTCTCCGAGGCGTCTCTTGCCGGTTTTCAGCTGGGCTGCTCGATGGCTCAACACTCGGGCGCCGGGCTGACGCTGATCAACGTTCTGGAATGGCCCTGGAAAGAGCCGCCTGCGCCCGCGCTCGACGCCCTGCCGTCCGAGCAGGCTGCCGCCCTTGCCGAATACCGCCGCTATCTCGAGAACGGGGCGACGAAGCGGCTCGAGGCGATTATCCCTGAGGCCGTGCGGACCGAGTGCTCTCCGCAGATCGTCATCCGTCACGGCAAGCCGTACGTCGAGATTCTCCGCGTGGCCGAAGAGCAACGTGCCGACCTCATCGTCATCGGCGTCCGGGGACGCAACCCCATCGACCTCGCCCTGCTCGGGTCGACCACGAACCATGTTGTCAGGAGCGCAACCTGTCCTGTGTTGACCCTCAAGCAATAGCCCTCAACGGAGGTCGACCGAGGAAGGGGAGGCTGGCGTCTTGAGCCGCAGAATGGTCTTGGTCCCCTCGGCCGACTCAATCTCCATGGCGGCGTCGGCCCCGTCGTTGGTCCGCTCGATCCAGAGGCGGGTCGGCGAGTGAATCGTATGGGTGATTTGGCCTGACTCGGGCCTGGCAGCGGAGATCGTGATGACCCCGCCGTCCGCGCCGGGTTCGGCGACGACGCCGACGAGCGGAAGCTCGCGCACCTCCGGCTGAGCCCCGATAGTGGGGGCCAGCACGTCCACCGAGACGAGCCAGCCTTCGTGGGTGGCGCTGAACTCTTCGAGCGTGCGGGACCATCGTGCCGGTTGAATTTCAACAGTCTGCATGGCTAGCTCCTGGCGTGCGGGTCTATTCGATCCGCACGAACGTTCGGCGGGTCACGCTGGCGGGCTGCCCGAGCCCGGACTTCGAGATCTGCACGAACGTATCCTTTCCCTGAAATTCGACTTCGAACGTCTGATCTGCAGGCGTGCCCTTCGCGATCACGGGACGGTGCGTGAGCATGTTCCCGTTCAACTCGTACTCGCCCGACGTCGCGATGACCGGAAGCCAGAGCTCGTACCGTGCCAGCTTCTCCGCGTCGGTCAGATTGTTGGCATCCTTGGGGGGATCGACCGGTTGCCGCGGCGGCCTCGGCACCGACGCGTCCTGCGATAGCACGCTGTAGTGCCGTCTCGTGTAGATGATGATGTTGGGCAATCGGTTGGGATTGGTCGACGCATTCGCGCCGGTCGTGACCGAGATCGTTCCTCTCCAGACACCCTCGAGTGACGGGCCGAGCGGGGTCCCGGTCTGGGTCAACCCGACGTCAGCCGCTGACGCCACGATTCCCACGATCGCCACGGCCAGTAGACATGCCCGCACTGCGCACCTCCTTGACCACCCGCACGGTGGCGTCTCCTGCGCGATCCCGATCAGTTGGAGCTGGAACGAGCCGAAGCCTCCTTCAGATACGGTTCCAGCACGGCCAAGATGTTCCGGACGACGATCGCGTAGCCGTCGGCGTTCGGATGGCGTCCATCGCCAATCAGCAGATCGGCGTGTCCGTCGACGCCCGACAGCAAGGGGGGCATCAACACGGCGCCGTGCTGGGCAGCCAGTGTCGCGAAAATGGTGTTCGCGTCTTTGCCTTCGTCGCCCGGAAGGTTCCGGTTCGAGACGAAGACAAGGGCGCCGCCCCGTTTGTACATGGAGATCAGCCGGTCCATGTTCGCGCGCGTCCTTTCGATCGGAACGCGCCCCCCCGAGTCGTTGCCGCCGAGCGCGATGATGACGATCTTGGGCAGCAGTCCCATCCCCCGGCTCAGGCGGGTGAGGGCGTCCTGCGTGGTGCTCCCGCTGACGCCCTGGTTGACGACGCGATAGCGATATCCGCGCCTGTCCAGTTCAGTCTGCAGTTGACCGGGATACGAGAGCTCGCGAGGGACGCCGTAGCCGGCCGTCGTGCTCTCGCCGACGGTGAGGATGATCGGCCGGTCAGAGGCGACGGGCTCGCCTTGAGCCGCCGCGCCGCCGGGCAGCGCCAATGTCGCAGCGGCTGCCACGAGCAGCGCCGCCGCCGTGGGACGACGGGTCATGGTGAATTCGACCTCCAATCTCAGATTCTAGAGCAGTTTTCGACAGAGCGTGCTTCAATCCAGTACCGCCGGATCGGTTTTTCCGAACCTGGAACGGTGACGATGCTCTCGAGGACGCCGCCGTTCTTCTCGATCGTCCTGATCGAGCCTGCATTGTCGGCATCGCAGGTGACGAGGATGCGTTGGAGGCCGATCTTATCAAGAGCGAGTTGGATCGACAGGCGCAGGATCGTCGTCGCGTAACCCAGCCGGCGGAACTCCGGCACAACCACGTAGCCGATGTGTCCACCCGCCCGCTCGAGAACGTCATTGAGCGAGTGGCGGATCGAAACGCGTCCAACAATCCGAGTCCCTGCAAACGCAAAGAGAAACGTCGAAGGTACGTGGTCGGGCGGAAGGTTCTCACCTCGTTCCCGCTCCGCCAGCACTGCCAGGTAACGACGGAAGGGCATACCGTCCTCGTAGTAGTGAAGGAAGTTAGGGGCCTCTGGCGAGGTGGCGCGGTGCGCTCGGAGAAACTCCTCTTCCTCTTCTTCCCTCGGAACCCGAAGAACCAGATCCTCCGGCATTTCCCATCGTACTCACGATCTTCAGCGCACGCCTGAGGAGGACATGAAGAGAGACGCGGCAGTTGGCTCAACCGTCTCTGCCGGCAGTCTGAGCGTGAACACTGAACCGCCGCCGACCTCGCTCTCCACGCTGAGACCGGCTCCGTGCTGTTCCGCAATTTGTCTGGCGATCGTCAGTCCGAGGCCGGTGCCGCCGGCATCGCGAGCCCTCACCTGGTCCGCTCGCCAGAAGCGCTCGAAGATATGAGGCTGATCCTCTGGAGCAATGCCAACGCCGGTATCCGCGACCGAGATAGTCACGTGGGTCGCGTCCCGGCTGCCCGTGACGATGACCGTGCCCCCGCGGGGCGTGAACTTGACCGCGTTGTCGACCAGGATCCAGAGCAGCCGTCGCAGGCTGGCCTCGTCTGCCCGGACGGGAAGCGGATCCACTTCGACGTGCAGTTGCACATCGATGTATTTGTCGGCAGCCAGAGTTCTCGCTTGTTCGGCGACGTCGCGCAGGAGCGGCTCCGCATCCATTGGCCGCAGAGGGGCGGTTTCCTTGCCGGCATCGCCCCTTGCCAGCCGCAGCAGGTCATCGATCAACGCGGTTGTTCGCTGCGACTCGCGCTGGATCTGCTGCATACCGGCCAACAACTCGTCGCGGCTCCGCTCGCGACGGAGCGAGTATTGAGCGGCCGTGTAGATCAAGGTCAGCGGCGCCCGGAGTTCGTGAGACGCATCCGCCGTGAATTGCTTGATTCGCGAAAATGACGCCTCGATTCGGTCGAGCATTGCGTTCAGCGTTTCGGACAGTTGCTGCAGCTCGTCTTTCGAGTCCGGCACGGCCAGTCGTGCGGACAGGTTCTGCTCGGTGATGGCACGGGCATCCTCGGTAATCCTGGCGACCGGGGCGAGGGCGCGACGCCCGAGCCAGAGGCCGCAGAGAGTTGCGAGCGTCAGGATGATGGGCGTTGAAAGCAGCAGGATCGACGTGAATGCGGTGAGCACGCCGTCGTACTTGTTTTGCGGATCGGCCGCCCCCACGATGAGCGGCTGGCCGGCAATCGTCACTTTCTGCCACGCAAGCCGCAGGGGGAAATCGGGAGGGCCGGCCGTTTCAAAACGAATCTCGGAGCCAAGATCGCGCGGCGGTCGTTCGCGCACCCCGCGGCGTGTCATGTTGAACGACTGCGCAATCAGGCCGCCGTCCCCATCGAACACCTGGTACAGCTCGCCGAGCTGGTCGATCTGATCGAGCCTTGATGCAATCGGCTGTGGTCCGTGGGAGTCCGCCGCCTCCTCCAAATACTTTCCTAATCCCATCACCCGGAAGCGCAGGTGCTGATCCAACGCGTAATTCAGCGCAGAGCGAACAGCGAGCCAGTATCCGCCGGCCGCAAGCGCACAAATTGACACCACGGTGAGGAAGTAGCAAACGGCCAGCCTGAATTTCAAGGAGCGTACGTTCACCATTCAGCACTCCGAAGGCTATAGCCCACCCCGCGATCGGTGTGGATGAGCCGACTCTCTTCGTCGCAATCGATTTTTTCTCGAAGGAAGCGGACAAACACCTCCAGGTTGTTGGCCGTTACCTCGCGGTCCCCCCAAACCTGTTCGATCAGGGCTTCGCGAGAGACGATGCGACCTGCGGCGCGCATCAGGCACTCGAGCAGCGCGAACTCCGTGCGCGTGAGCGCAATCTGCCGCTTCCCGCGCGAGACCTCACGCGTGTCCTGATTGAGGACGAGATCGGCAAATCTCAGCCGTTGCCCGTCGCGCGGAGCGCTGCGAGTGCGCGCTCGAAGGCGCGCGAGCAGGACATCGAACGAGAACGGCTTCGTCAGGTAATCGTCGGCGCCTGAGTCCAACCCTCGGACGACCTCTTCCGGTGCATCCCGGGCTGTTAACAGCAGAATCGGCGTTCGGATGCTCTCGCGGCGCAGCCGGCGCGTCACCTCCAGCCCATCCATGCAGGGCATCATCACATCCAGAATGCCGATGTCGAACGCGTGGAGCTCCGCCGCACGCAAGGCGGAGGCGCCATCATGGCACACCAATACCGAGTGGCCCTCGTCCTCGAGCTCCTTGCGGATGTACTCCGCGACTTCCTGGTCATCATCCGCCAGCAGAATCCGCATCAGAAAGTAACGGTTGTCATGATGCACTGAAATCCGGCGTCGTGGCGCAAGAGATGGGTCGAGCTGGGTCCCGGTGCGACTTTCAGGAATCTTTCAGCTAGCTGTGCAAGGCTCGCGCGCGAGAGCCGTGCGCTTCCGTGGCCCTTCGGTTCGAGTGAAGAGGAGAACCCTTATGCGCTTGCTCACGAGACTGCTATTCGGCCTCACCTGTGTGGTCGTGATCCCCGCGTCCGCTTACGCTCAGGCATCGATCACCGGCGTCGTCACAGATTCATCAGGGGGCGTCCTGCCGGGTGTGACCGTCGAAGCATCGAGCCCGGTGCTGATCGAAAAATCCCGTACCGCCGTCACGGACGGCTCGGGGCAGTATCGCATCGTCGATCTGCTCCCGGGCACCTACGCGGTGGTATTCACGTTGACCGGGTTTTCGACGGTCCGGCGCGAAGGCATCGAGTTGACCGGCTCCTTCGCGGCCAGCATCGATGCCGATTTGAAGGTCGGCAGCCTCGAGGAAACGATCACGGTCACCGGCGAATCGCCGGTCGTGGACGTCCAGAACACGCTGCGGCAGACGGTGCTCAGCAAGGACCTGATCCAGACGCTGCCGGCCACGCGCGCGGCTGGCTCGCTGCTGAACGCGACGCCTGGCCTCAGCGTTACCGACGGGGCCGCCCAGGCCGCAACGCCGACGATGACGTTCTTCACGGCACATGGCGGCAGGCTCAACGAAGGACGCATGTTAATCAACGGCATGACCGTGGCGGGCCCGTTCAACGGCGGTGGCATGTCGTCGCTGACCTACGACACGAACAACGTCGAGGAAATCTCCGTGGTCGTCTCGGGCGCCCTTGGCGAGAGCGAGACTGGCGGTCCGTCCATGAACATCGTGCCGCGATCGGGGGGCAACACGTTCGGCGGGCAGGCGTTCTATAACACGGCCGGCAAGTGGTCGACCGGCGATAACCTCGACGACGATCTACGCGCGGTGGGGATCGAGAAAAATCAGGGCCTCATCAACGCGTATGATGCGAGCGGGTCGTTCGGTGGTCCGATCAAGCGCGACCGGCTGTGGTTCTACGGCAGCTACCGGAAGTATTCAACCATGGCGCCCGGCGCAGGGAACGTGCGCCTCAATGCATACGCCGGGGACTTTTCGCACTGGGACTACCGGGCGGCGGAAACGAGCGTCGAGCCCCGGTCGGTGCAGGGCCGTGACATCTGGTCAGGGCGGTTGACCGGCCAGGTCACTGCGAAGAACCGTGTGACGTTCTCTCGAGAGCAGCAGCAGAGATGCGAGGGCTCGACTCTCACGACCGCCGGGGAGGGCTGCCGTCAACGCGAAGCCGACTGGGTCGCGCTTGGCTCGAATACCCTTTCTCCGGAGGCCCACCTGGGGTACTTCGACCTGCCGTACTCGGTGACGCAGGCCACGTGGTCGAATCCGTGGACCAACCGGGTACTGCTCGAAGCCGGCTTTTCCCGGTATGCCTACACGACCAACGGCGGAACGGGCACGGCCTCGCCGGACGGCATCTTCGACCAGACGCCGGTGACGGAGCAGTCGGCGATCGACGGTCATAATGCCAATTTCTCCTACCGCGGCGTGAACGGCTTTCGTGTGCAGGACGTCACTCTGAACGCCTACCGGGGCTCCCTGTCCTACGTCACCGGCGCACACAGCGTGAAGGTCGGATACCAGGGGCAATACACGACGTCTGACAACATTTTTCACAGCAACGCGACCCAGCTCGCTTACCGCTTCCAAAACCGGGTGCCGAACCAGTTTACGTTCCGGCTTCCTGAATGGGAGACGGCCGATCGCACGATTCCCAACGCTATTTTCGTACAGGACACCTGGACGCGTAATCGTCTCAGCGTGCAGGGCGCGCTACGCTACGATCAGGCTTCGAGCTACAGTCCCGCCGAAGGCAACGGCACGCAAGTCACCTCGCCCTTCAACGCCGCGCCGATTACGTTCGAGCGGACACAGGGGGTCAACAGCTATCGGGATATTTCGCCACGCGTCGGAGCCGCGTACGACGTATTCGGCAACGGCAAGACGGCCGTGAAGTTCAATCTCGGGCGCTACCTGGCGCCTGCGACAAACGATACGATCTACACGGCCAACAACCCGAGCACGCGAACCGTGGATATCGCCTCGCGGAGCTGGTCGGACACCGACAAGGACTTTGTCGTCGATTGCGACATGCTCAACCCGGCGGCGCAGGTCGTCCCGGGGGGAGACACGTGCGGGGCGATGACAGGCGACAGCCTCAACTTCGGCAAGACAGGGGGCTCGACGCGGGTGAACCCAGATCTGTTGAAGGGCTGGGGGGTGCGGCCCGTCGACTGGCAGTGGGGCATCAACGTGGCGCAGGAGCTCGCCCCTCGCGTCTCGCTGGATGTCGGCTACAACCGGCGCTGGTGGGGGAACTACACCGTCACCGACAACACGTTGGTGGGCCCAGGGGATTACGAGAAGTGGACCATCGTCGCGCCGAAGGACGCGCGCCTGCCCGGCGGCGGCGGTTACCCGGTCGATGTCTACACGCTGACGCAAGCCGCGGCCAATCGAGGCGCGGACAATTACGTGACGTTCGAAACCGACTTCGGCCCCGCCCGGACGCACTTCTGGCACGGCGTCGACATCACGCTGAACGCGCGGACCTCGCGGGGGCTGAACCTCCAGGCCGGCACCACAACCGGCCGCTCCACGATCGATACGTGCGCGTCCGTGTTGAACATCGACAGCCCGGACGCGCGGAACTGCCGGTTGGTTGACCCTTACGAGACGACGTTCCGCGGCTCGGCGTCGTACACCGTCCCAAAGGTGGACGTGCTGATCAGCTCCACGCTGCGCTCGCAGCCTGCGCAGCAGCGCACGGGCACGACGAACCCGACCAACACCGGCGCCGCCCCCTCGGGGGCGACGCCGAGCGGCGCGAACATGAACGTGCCGAACCTGGTCGTTCGGGACTTGCTGGGCCGCCTGCCGCCCGGCGGTTTGGCGACCGGCACCACCACGGTCGCGCTGCTTGACGAGACCCATCGGCTCTACGCCGACACCCGTCGAAATCAGATCGACATGCGGTTCGCGAAGGTCTTCCGGTTCAGCGGGCGTCGTCTGGACGTCGGCGTGGACCTCCAGAACCTGCTGAACACGAATTACCCCACCGCCTACGAGTCGCAGTATTCCTACACCGCCCCGAACGGCGGGACGTGGAACAACCCGACCGCGATCCTCGGGCCTCGGTTCATGCGGCTCAATTTCACGCTGAATTACTGACAGGCACACGCTGCAAAACAGAAAGGCCCGCTCCCTCCATGGGGCGGGCCTTTACCACCTCCGCCTGGTTTAGAAGGGGCGGAGTGACTGCGACTTGGAGTCATTCTTTGGGATGGGTGAAACCTGTGAAATCCCAGGAATAGACCCTTGTGAAGTGGTGGGCGCTACTGGACTCGAACCAGTGACCTCGTGCGTGTGAAGCACGCGCTCTAACCAACTGAGCTAAGCGCCCCCGTGACTGGCTATCCGAATGTCAAAGTCTAGCGCAGCCCAACTTGCGCCCGCAACGACGTCAGATCATCTCGTGCCGTAGAGCCGGTCGCCGAAATCGCCGAGTCCCGGCACGATGAATTTACGGTCGTTGAGCGACTGATCGATCACGGGCGTGTAAATCGCCACATCCGGATGACGCGTTTCCACAGCTCGCACTCCGTCGGGCGCTGCCACGATGCACACCAGCCGAAGTCGGGCCGCGCCCGCCTGCTTGAGCAGATCCACCGCCGCGACCGCGCTCCCGCCCGTGGCGAGCATCGGATCGATGACCAGCACGACGCTCGAGCCGAGCCCCGCCGGCAGCTTCGAGTAATAGTGTGACGCGACGGCCGTGACTTCGTCCCGTTGAAGGCCGATGTGTCCAACCCGTGCGGCCGGCACCAGGCTGAGAACCGCATCGAGCATCCCGAGCCCCGCACGCAGCACCGGCACGACGACGATGTCAGCCGAGACCCGCTGCCCGGCGGCGGAGGCCAGCGGCGTTTCCACGGTCACAGGCGTGGTCGGCAGATCTCGCAGAGCCTCCGCCGCCAGCAGCACGCTGATCCGCGTCGCCGCACGACGGAACGATTCCGACGGCGTCGTCCGATCGCGCAACACGGTGAGTGCGTCAGCGATGAGCGGATGGTCGACGAGATGAATGGCCACGCGCGCAATTATTACAACAATTGCAGAATTGCAGGATTGCAGAATTGCAGGAAGTTAAAGAAAGGAAAGAAGGAAGAAGTGAGAAAGGGAGTCGGCTCTTCAACGTTCAATCTGCAATCTGTATTTCTGTACTTCTGTACTTCTGTACTTCTGTATTTCCTTCTTGCAATTCTGCAATCCTGCAATTCTGAAGGTCACTCCGGTATTGTCCCGATATACGGAAGATTGCGGTAACGCTCCGCGTGATCCAGGCCGTACCCGACGACGAAGCGGTTTTCGATCGTGAAGCCGACGTAGTCGAGCGTCACCGCCGTCTTGCGGCGCGACGGCTTGTTCAGGAGACACGCGGTGGCCAGCGAGCGGGGATGGCGCGCCCGCAGCATGCCCTGCAGATAGGTCAGCGTAACCCCGGTGTCGACGATATCTTCGACGATGACGACGTCGCGGCCCGCTATCGGAAACTCGAGGTCCGTCAACAGTCGCACTTCCCCAGACGTCGTCGTTCCTTCGAGGTAGCTGGACATCGCGATGAAGTCGAGCGAGAGATCGCCGGGGACGTGCCGCATCAGATCCGAGAGAAACACGAATGCGCCCTTGAGCACGGCGACCAGGTGCAGATCGGTGGGGTAGTCGCGTCGGAGCTCGAGAGCCAGCTCGGCGACGCGCTTCTGAATCTGCCTGGCAGAGAGTAGGATTTCCGGCGGTGCGGGCATGAGAGCGGCGAGAGATTATCACCATTGCCGACGCCTCGTAACCCGGACGGAGGCGAAAGGGTCGACTGGCCGGCGGGTGGGAGAAAGGCGTGGAACGTGGGGATGACCGCCGTCCAGATTGCGAAGCTGATCGACCATACGATGCTTCGCCCCGAAGCGACCCGAGCGCAGATCGATCGCCTGTGCGCGGAAGCGATCGAGCA